>JBDQHG010000030.1:0-10676 GCA_040264995.1 Gammaproteobacteria bacterium
TGCTTGAAAAACAAAAAGCAGGCAAAAAACGCATGAAACAAGTCGGTTCTGTTAGCATCCCCCAAGAAGCATTCCTCGCCATTATCCGATCTGACGATAGTTGACAACTTTGAACACAGTGGCTAAGATAATGCAAGAATTGTTTATAACCCAGGGTAATCATGAACTTTATTTATCTTTCACTACTAGTTATTATCCTTGCACTACTTTCCTCTGCTTACGAGCGCCTGGTCCACCACCGCCATGTAAAACCTAAATGGCTATATCGCTTACACTATGCTGCTATCCTAGCGTGTTGCTACATCATTATTCAAGTTTACAATCCCGCAGTGTTCCTAACAGCAGCTGCTTTGGTACTCCCCACAGTTAGAGTATATGACATATTCAGAAACCGGTTTGCTCCTCGGTCTGGTGAAGTTGCCCTAATCACTGAGTTCAGCCGTGACGCTACCGTTTTTGTTGTGTTGTTCTGGGCCTTTAGAACCTTTGTTTATGATTACTCCCCCATCCCTTCTGGGTCTATGGAGCCTTCCTTGCTTACTGGTGACCTTATTGCAATCAATAAAATGGCCTATCAGGTTAAAATCCCACCTCTTAATAAACCGCTATATCGTTTTTCTGAACCCAAACGTGGAGATGTGGTTGTTTTTAACAGCCCTCTAGATCAACAAAGTTTCTGGATTAAGCGAGTGATTGCTGTTGGTGGTGATAAAGTTGAGTACCGAGACAAACAATACATCGTAAATGGACAGCCCTATGAACAAGGTGAAAAGCAGCTGAACTACACCAACTCAACCAACGGCAAACAATGGCTAACGACTGCCACCGAAAACACAGATGGCACAATCCACCAAATTCAGCTAAACAATACTTTTGGTCCTGAGCTAGTGTTTGAAGTACCTGAAGGCCATTATTTTGTCTCTGGTGATAACCGTGACTTTAGCTTTGACTCCAGAATGTTTGGTCCAATTCATGGAGACCTTATTGTTGGACGTGCAACGCATATATTAACTCACTTCCAGTGGCCTACTATTCTTAGCTTTTCTCGCACCCACAAGCTCATTTGATAAACTGGCTAAAATGTTGTATAATATATAAAAAGAGCAATTATGGCAAGCCTGAAAACACTACAAGAAACCTTAAACTACTCGTTCTCTCAAATTACCTATTTGAGAACAGCCTTAACACATAAAAGTGTAGGCAAGCCTCACTATGAAAAGCTAGAGTTTTTAGGTGATAGCATTCTAACCTTTGCGATCAGTGATCTCTTACTTTCAACGCTTCCTGATATAGATGAAGGTGACCTTTCGATCTCACGCTCACGACTAGTCAATAAATATACTTTATCTCATATCGGTAAATTAATTGACCTTGACCCCCATATCAAAACTAGCCTCAACCAGGCTATTAGCCCCTCTATTCGAGCAGATGTAGTTGAAGCGATCATTGGCGCGTGTTACCTAGATAGCGATATGAAAACCACCCAAGCCCTTATCCAAAAGCTATTTTTACCACTGGTAGTAGGTCTTGATATACAGGAGATCAAGGACCCTAAAAGCCTCCTTCAAGAGCATGCCCACAAAAAAAGATTACAGCCCCCAAAGTATGAAGTGCTTTCTACAAACGGGAAGGAGCATGAGCGAGTTTATACTATTTCATGTACTCTTAATGGGACAACAGCTACTGAGTCTTACCACTCCAAGCGTAGGGCTGAAATGTTAGCAGCAAGATCCGTGTTACAACAACTTGAGGAGACCGAAAGTGCGTAAGTTTGGTTATGTATGTTTAATTGGAAGACCTAATGTTGGCAAATCAACTTTGACAAACCAGCTTTTAGATGTCCCTATTGCTATTGAAAGTAATAAACCTCAAACCACATGGTATGAAGTAAAAGGACTACTCAACCATCCGGAGGCACAAATTGTATTATCGGACACGCCAGGCATCCACAATATAATTCATCGCAAGCAGAATCAGACAATGAACCGTATTGCATACAGTGCTGTTAGCAGTGCTGATGTGATCTGTCACCTTGTAACCGCTACACAATACTCAGAGGAAGATGAATATGTCACACGATTTATTGCCCCGGTGGATAAGCATAAAGTACTAGTCATTAACCAAATTGATCGTTTTAAACCTGAACAGCTTTTTCCCTTCATTGCAAAAATGCAAGAAATTGGCGGCTATCATAGTATTCTATCAATTAGTGCAAAATCAGGTACCAATTGTGACCTGCTTCTTAATGAAGTGATATCTGCTTTACCCGATCACCGCCCACAATATAACAAAAAACACATCCACGACCACT
Source organism: Gammaproteobacteria bacterium (assembly GCA_040264995.1). GTDB lineage: Bacteria > Pseudomonadota > Gammaproteobacteria > Comchoanobacterales > Comchoanobacteraceae > Synchoanobacter. The sequence continues at coordinate 2,312 of JBDQHG010000030.1, forward strand.
CTGTTGCTTTTTTAGCACAAGAGATGATTCGGGAACAACTGATGCAGCAACTCCTGTCAGAAATGCCGTACACTACTCATATTGAAGTATTTCACACTGAGCAGCATGAGAAGCGCCTAGACATCCATATTAACCTACATGTGAAGCACATTGGGCAGAAAAAGATTTTAATTGGTGCTAATGGTTCAAAAATTAAAGAAATTGGACAAACGGCGAGAAAAAGACTTCAAGTTATTCTAAAAAAACGTATCATGTTACGTGTGTGGGTAAAAATTAACCCAAAGATAACTGGACACAATCACCTTGAACACTAAAAGCGCACAGAAGACTTCGCCAATGCCATTACGGCAGGGAAAAACAAAAGCTTATCTTGCAGCCTACTTCCTATTATCACTGTTCTCATGGCTGTTAACCAATAAAGCAGCTGGCATTGCTTCTATGTGGGTTGGACCAGAACACTTTGGTGATTTTGCAGTTTCAATAAGACTTGCCCACAACCTTGCACACCTGTTTGTAATGGGACAAGAGGCAACCATACTGATGTATCTCTCACAGTATCATGATCAACCACACAAACAATCTGGCTTGGTTCGTTGGATCATTCGTTCAGCATTAATCAAAACCGCTACCCTTCTAAGTGTTGTTGCGCTCTTCACAATCACACCTACCCTGAACAATCAATTAGCAAACGCCGGTATCTATATTAGTAATAATTACTGGTTAGGTTTTTTATGTATCCCCTTTGTGGCAATTGCAGGGATATATGAAAGATTCTTTTTATTCATGCAACACTTTTTCACTTCCTTTTTATCACGCGGAATATACCAGCCAATCCTCTTTATTGCTGCCATCTGGGCCGCTCAGCGTTACTCATTCGCTTCTGCTAACACCGCCTTGCTACTTTATGCCTCTACTTTCTTCCTGACAGCCTGTATTGCTGCAACACAAGGCCTTTTCTCATCTTTCTCTCTCACACCTGACTATGACAACTCTGATAAAAAGGAGTGGCAACTAGCTGGGCTGTATTATACTTTTAGCACCCTTATTATCAAAAGTTCCCCCTCAATTGCACTATTCTTTCTAGAAAGCGTTGGTTCCAATGAGCTATCTGTCGGCTACTTTTCTGCTATTTTAAACCTTATTTATGGCTTCCACCTGCTTACAAAACCATTTGATAGCTACTTAAAACCGGCTATTGCCAAACTATATGCAAAAGATGAGGTGACCTTATTGCAGGAAATAGTCAACAATATTAATAAAGTCCGATGGCTCATTATTATAGGCCTATTTATTGCCTTAGTCCTTGGTGGTAACACTCTACTAGTTCAGTATGGTGAGAGTTACTCTCAGAGCTATTATCCCTTAGTTGCTATCGCACTTCTAACTGCCATACAATATATGGGCCAGCCAGCAAATGAGATACTCAACTACACAGGACATCAGAAAAAACTTTCTATTATCATGGCTTTTCAGCTTTTCTTTATTGCTACATTCAGTAAACTACTAATCCCCACTTATAACCTTTGGGGAGCTGTGTTTGCTCAAGGAATTCCTTGTGTCATCGCTACCTTCGTGAGTGCAACTACCTTGCGTAGAAACACAAAAATAAAAGCCTATATTCTTTTCTAATTCCCATTGAATGATCAGGGTATTTACTCTAAGCTAATTATATCAACTACTGGAAGTAACCTTGAGCAATCACATACAACGTGCAAAAATACTCTGGCTATTGTGCGTTGGTATTTTATGTTACGCAGTCTTTTATACTGCCAATATCTATTTACTCCGCTCAATATCAATTGCTGACTATGGTGACTTTGCTGTCTCTATCAAAGTATTAGCTATTTTATGTGCGCTACTAACAGTCGCAAAACAGTTCTCTCTAACCATCTACTTACCGCAGTACGAAAAGTCACATCGGTTTATTCAAAAAAACGGACTCGTTTTATGGCTAAGCAAAAATTTAATTTTATCTGCATTAATCTTGTCAGTTGGAATTACGATCACTTGGGGTATTTTCTATTTACTAGAAAACGAGTCTTTCCTACACACCTTCCAAGACAGTCCTTTTCACTTTGTACTATTCTTTTTACCCATACTAACTTTTTTTGTCGTTCTGTCTTGCTTAGGGCTTAATCAGCCTTCACTTAACAGTATTTATGCGTCATTTCTGACAATATTCCCTAATATCTTAGTAGTAGCCGTGTTAGTCCTTGGTCTCTATACGCTAAATGCTTCTACATTCAGCACTATCACTCTATACTTTTCTAGTCAAGCAGTCGTACTAGTCTTGTACTTGTTTTTATCTAAAACTCAATATGAGCCACAGCATGCTAAAGACTACTCTGTAGGAGAACATGAGCACTGGTATACTAGCTCTAGCGCATACTGGCTGAGCACTTTTGCAAACCAGGCTGGGGTCGTTATTTCACTACTTGCCCTTGAGTTTCTAGCACCTGAAAACTTTGTTGGGCAATACGCGATTATCTTATTATTTGTGGTTTCATTTAATGCCTTAATTTCTCCCCTTCACACCTACCTATCCTCACAAATAGGCATTTTACTAGGCGTACGTACTGACAAAATGATTGAGCTTCTTCGGATGATTAACAAACTACAGTTAGCGATTATACTGGTTGGGTTTTCCTCATGTATTATTTTTGGCAAACAGCTACTGCTATATATTCATACAGATAGCTTACACCTATATGGACCATTGGTATTAGCAATGCTATTATTTGGTATGGCCATATCAACTGCTCTTCCTATCAGGATTCTAATGCATTCACCCTATAAAAATGCAGCCTTTACATTAAAAGTATTTCGATTACTTGCCTGTTGTATATTCTTGTCGGTTCTAGTGCCTCGCTACGGTATTACTGGCGCGATTATTTCTGATACTATACCAATGATCATCACAAACATAATTGGCGCATATCTTTGCCACCGGCAGCTAAAACTTAATGCATTATCGATAAAATGACAAATGAATCCCTAACTTGCTACCCTATACATGAACGAGCATACACTGACAGAATAAAATTTGTATTAGTTTTTTCTCATGACCGAGGCGTTGAGTCAATCGCGGTTTCAAACAAAAGTAGGATTAACTTTTTTTGTCCCTACCAGGCGATTGAAAAAGGCAGAAGGCTAGCATTGCAAAGCCCAACTGAGCATCCTGCCTTATTACAGGGGAAAATCCTGTTTTGCGGGATGTATCTTAATGAGCTAATCTACCGATTTTGTAAGCCCTCAGACCCACATCCTGAGATATTTAACCAATACAAGATTAGCTTACAGCAACTTCGTACCCATAATAATTTAGAGTTAACATTAAGGGTTTTTGAGCTTTGCCTACTCAAAGCCTGTGGGTATGGGATTGATACCTTCCACATTCAAGCGCCCTACGTTGTATTTGAAAAAGATCAAGGCTTCTTGGGCACACATAAGCCAAGTGACCAAAGTGTGCCATTGAGCATCCTCAACCAAATGATCCATGAATTAAAGCCTAGCCCAGAAGTAAAACGCTTCCTAAGGCATGTATTAAACACATTACTTCCATCTATTTTACAATCCAGGAAACTCTATGAAAAAATTACTTTGGCTTAGCCAAATAATTCTGCTCTGCTGTTACCCCTTACATGCGATCCTAATCATCAATGGTAGCCAGCAAGACATCAATCTGAAAATAGGATCGGACTGTGTTAACGTACATCACATGCCCTCTCAGCATATCCCTAAAAAATCTTATGCTTCCATGAACACGCTTATGGCCTCACCTAAACTATGCATCTTAACTCAAGTAACCCAAGATAATGAAAATAAAATATTAATTACCGAGCTACCTAATACTCCAGATGCTCGTCTTGAAATTATAGAGCATGACAGCACTATCTTCATAGAGTACTACCCACACTAATCTTGTGTAATAGCATCACCTAGCAACTTGATTGTATTATCAACATCTCCACCTTGTGCGCGCAGATAGGATAATAGGTACATAAGGTCTTTATGATGTGGATGGCGTAGCAATGCATCTGTTACCAGACTAAGCTTCTGCTCATGATCAATGTTAGCTGATGCTAATACGGGAATTAACCGGTTATCCTCAAAACTTACTTGGGCCAACAAGTGTAATGCTTTTGCTACTTCAGAACATGCCAGCAAGTGTTTTACTTTATAAAACTGTATCATAGGATGAGACTGAGCTTTTTTTGGCAACTGCTGCAGAATCATTTCAACCGAGCCCCAAGCTTGCTCTAACACACTTTGATCTAACTGAACACATGCCGCTTTTACCACTAATTCAACCACATTCTCCTGCGGAACAAAGCGACATAATAATGTATAATGAGTTTTAAGTGCTTGGAAATGTCTCTGAGGGTCCACATAGTCTACAAAAGACTGAATAATTTGACGAGAGTGTATGCCCGCCTCAATTGCATCTAGTAATAGATCAGAGGCTAGATTCTGGTTTCCCCGCTGATGCATAAGATAGGCTCTAAACCATATCATCCAACCATCTGGTACTGCATTCAATGACTGGATTTTGCCTAGGATGTCATCCACCTCTTGTACCTTGCCCATTTGATTCAACCACGTTGCTCTTAAGATCAAATCCCCAAGCACGGATGTTGAATGGTTAGAAACAAGATGACCTGATGCAGCAGCATAGTCCCCTGCTAATGCGTATATAAGTGCTTGACCTCGTGAATACTCTAGGTCTCTACGCTGCTTTCTTTCTTGATAAGATCGCCATTTAGCAGGAAGACGGAAAAATCGCCCCAGTTGGTTGAGGAGCCAATGACTAACAAAATAAGACAGCAGGAAACAAAGTAGCGCAAACCATAAGTTTAAAACCACCTTCTCAGAGCCATAGCTAATAATAATATGGTAGTTTGAGCCACTATACTGAATAATGAATAATGCACTCACAAGCGCAGCTAAAAACATTAACGCCCTAAACATTGGTTTCCCCTAATGCTACTTGAATAATCTCTTTTAACTGTTGCGAAAGCGTGCTATTTTGTATATTTTCCTTATCTGCAGCATCCAATATATGTTGCGCAATTAGGTCCCAACCTATAAACCCATGTTCTGTTGACCAATAAGCATGCAGCATTAACTGCTGAATTGCCTGTTCATCAACAAATATACTTTCTACCGGCTCAAACCTGATAAACTGGTCTAAAATTCCAGGTTCGGTTGCAGCCTCTTTTGATAGAGGCGCATTAATTACTTGTTGTATTTTTTGTTGTACAGCTTGTTGCTTACTACGTTTGTCTCTTATAAGCCCTGAATACCCCTTAGAGGATAGACCATATATCTGGGTATACTGCTCAGCAAGATCATACTGACCCTCAGAAATTGCTAAATCACACAGTGACATCGCTAACTGCTTTATCTCAACTAACATAGGCTGATCGTGACTCTGAGCAACTTGATGATTATCTATAACGATAGGGACTGAACTTAGTGTGCTCTGAGGGCTTTCTAGCACAGGAGGCCTACTCAAGCTTAGATCCTGACCTTTGCTTGCTGTTAGCTGCGTTATCTGGGTAGATAGCTCAATGTTCGATCGCTCTATGCGACTGACTTTGAAGAACAGAGTAAGCACCATCATACTCAAACCAATTAAAGCAATAGCTAACAAGAACCTTGAATAATTCATCTTTAATTTAAACATTTTGTACAATCATGATAGGTAAATAACTTGTATCATGAATTATACTAACATGCAATCTATGCCTCAAATCAACATCCTAAAGAAATTTGACAATTTTTCTTATATATCGCTACAATACGGTACCGCAATAACTTAAGTTATTATCCATGTCAAAAAATCAAGAGACTAAGCTAATAGATAGCCTTAATTCATTACCAGAGCTACAGCACCTACATGCTGGGTGTATCAATATCACTGAAACCGATATCGGACTTCGCCTGCCAATAGCACTTATCCAAGACAAGGTTCACTCTCTGGTTTCTACCGACAACACAACACCTGCTTTTAATATCAAGCAAGACATACCTACCTTCCAAGCACTGAAAACACCACACCCTAAGGTTAAAAACATTATTGCTATTGCTTCTGGAAAAGGCGGCGTTGGAAAATCAACCGTCACTTATTTCCTAGCACATGCACTCCAAAAAATGGGGGCTAAGTGTGGTGTATTAGACGCTGATATTTATGGCCCTAGTCAAGCGCTTTTATTTGATATTGACGAAAACCCTCAGATGCAAGGAAAGCAGTTTATGCCCTTTATACGACAAGGGATTCAAGTTATGTCAATCGGCGTGTTAGCGAACTCAAACAAGGCATTGATGTGGCGTGGACCTATGATATCACAGGCTTTAATGCAGCTTTATCAACAAACCCTATGGGAGGACCTTGACTACTTACTCGTAGACTTGCCACCTGGAACCGGTGACATTTCACTCACTCTTCTGCAAAAAATACCAGTAACTGCAAGCATCTTGGTTTCAAACCCACATCCCTTAGCAGAAATGGATGTTAAGCGTTGTCAATATTTGTTTCAGACGCTATGTGCCCCAATTCTCACCACTGTTATGAACATGGAGGCGCCCAGTCAACTGAGGCTATCAACAGAAAATCCATTTAACCTACCGTTTGACCAAAAATTTAGGGATCAAAACCCGATAGCCCACCCTGAGTTTTTACAACTCGCCCATGTTATTACAAGCCGGCTGTGCCACCTACCCATCTACCAGCCAAATCCCTTTGATCAATTCCAAGTGGACAGAGAGCGCTCATAATATAGGCTATAGCTCCTATTAACAAAATAACAAGTAGATAATACTATCCTGGTAGCTGTTAATAAAAAGAGAGAAAACCAATTGCTAATTCGTAGTCTACGCTAGTATTTACTTATCTCCATAAACCCTTATTGTAAAACAATTATAACGCCTTCTTTCTCAACAAATAGGCAATACAGGTCTGAGATTTTATCATATCAAGCTAACCAATTAATTATTAACTATAGATTATAATCTGCATAATGTTCAGGTGCTACACACCGTTATATTTGCTAAGCTAATATATAATACATAGGAGAAGCATTATGGCAGTAAAGGCAGATTCTTGGATAAGAAAGCAATCTCAAAGCCACGGTATGATAGAGCCCTTTGAGCCTAACCTTGTCAGAGTTGATGATAATGGTGAAAAAGTCATATCTTATGGAACATCGAGTTATGGCTATGATGCACGTTGCGCAAATGAGTTTAAAGTATTTACCAATATGGAATCTGCAACTGTTGACCCCAAAAAATTTGACTCTAAAAGCTTTATTAATGTGGAAAGTGATAAATGCATCATTCCGCCAAACTCATTTGCATTAGCAAGAACGGTTGAATACTTCCGTATTCCCAGAGACACCATTGCCATCTGTCTTGGGAAGTCCACTTATGCACGATGTGGAATTATCGTCAACGTTACCCCCTTGGAACCTGAATGGGAAGGACATGTTACTTTAGAGTTTTCAAACACGACGCCCCTTCCAGCAATTATCTATGCCAATCAAGGGGTTGCTCAAATGTTATTCATTGCAGCTGAAACTATTTGTGAAACTTCCTATAAAGACCGTGCTGGTAAATATATGAAGCAAGTAGGCATAACACTACCTGAAGTTTAACCAGGAAAATCTTATACCCACATGAGCTTATTATATTAATGGTGATGGTTTATAAAAAAACCGCAGATGACTGCGGTTTTTGTTTTGCATAAAATAATAGACTTGGTATTAAGCAGCTTCGGTCACATGCCCTTGATATAGTACTGGCTCATCTTTACACTTGATTGGGAACCTAGTCTTTGATGAATTCACAATATTTCTCATTGCTCGACCTGGCTTGAAGTGAACACGGCCTCGTTTACCAACCGCTACTTGTTTCCTTGTTCTTGGGTTACGTGCTTTCTTTGGACCTCTTACTCGAACTTCAAACGTTCCAAAACCTCTTAATTCAATTCTACCGCCTTCAACCAATGTCTGTGACATGATGTCAAAGATTAGTGTTGTTGCATATGATACGTCCTCGGCCTGCCAACTGGAAAACTTATCTCCCAGACAGTACTTGAGTTCTGATCTTACCATTTCTGTCTCTCCAAAATTAAATGACTTTATTTTCAATGTGAAAACAAAGTATCACGCCCCATCTATCGTGTCAATGAAAATACCGGAAATATACTTGAGTTTTAAACAAAATCTTTAGTGGGAGTAAAAAACAAAGCATTTCTTGTAGTTCCTTTTTTTTTATAACTTTTTATTCGAGATTTCCCCCATAAGATCTTTAGCTACTGATAAGTAGACTATCTTTTTTGGCATTACTTCCAATTATTGCAACACAA
>JBDQHG010000031.1:0-10570 GCA_040264995.1 Gammaproteobacteria bacterium
TAATATAGGCTAATATAGGAGCAAAACTTGAGTTACTTTACTGTATCAACAGCCACGCTATGTCGCCGAGAGGTCGTTCGAGTCGTTAGGCTCTGGCGACAAACGGTTGTCCCCTCTGTCATCACGACCATATTATACTTTGCGATATTTGGTTTTGTTTTAGGGGGGAAGGTCGGGAAAATTGATGGAGTGGAGTATGCGGGCTTTGTGGCCCCAGGGCTTGTAATGCTGGCACTGATTGTGAATAGTTACTCCAATACAGCGTTCTCCGTTTTTATTGAAAAGTTCCATCGATCTTTTGAAGAGCTGTTGTGTTCTCCAATGAATGACCACCAGATCATAACAGGGTTTGTGCTGGGGGGAATGTTTCGTGGAGTGCTCTGTGCTGCAGTCGTATGGCTCACTACCTATTTTTTAGTGGGGTATTATTTAGTACACCCGCTATTGTTTGTATCAGCCTGCATTATATCTTCGTTTCTATTTTCATTATTAGGGCTTTTAAATGGTTTGATGGCTAAGTCATTCGATGATTTAAATGTGATGACAACTCTACTGTTAAGCCCGCTGGTGATGCTTGGAGGCGTTTTTTACTCAGTGAACATGTTGAGCGATTTTTGGCAAATGATTGCATGGCTCAACCCATTGCTGTATGTGGGGAACTTATTTAGGTATTGCATGGTTGGCTCTGCAAACATTAGTCCGATGTTCGTTGTTGCTGTGTTAGCGGGATTAGTCCTGCTGTTGTATATAGTTTGTTATTATCTGATGCGGTCAACAACCTATGTCAGACAGTAATATTCAACGAGCGCTTCAACAAGTACTGCAGAAAAAAGATGCATTGAGCTTTTCAGAATACTTGGATATTGCACTATACCATTCTCAGTATGGGTATTATATGCGAAAAGACCAAGAAGTTTTTGGTGCTAATGGTGACTTTGTTACCGCACCTCACATGTCTCCTGTCTTGGGCGTCGCAATTTCACGGTGGCTAGCATCCCAAAGTGCTAAAGAGGTTTTAGAAATAGCGCCAGGAGATGGGCGCTTAGCTCAACAAATATTGGCAGAGAACCCTGATATTGAGGTTTACTATTTACTCGACATTAATCCACTTCCTAGCCAAAAAAATATCGGGGCTGAGGTTGATAAGGTTCGGTGGATAACAGAAGTTCCTCATGAGTTTCCCGGCGCTATTATAGCAAACGAGTGGTTAGATGCCCTGCCCTTTCGTCGGTTTTGCTGGGATCAATCTTACGGTGTCCGAGAGATTATATTGGCGCTTGGTAATAACAAGCCCAGACTTTCCCTTTCTTCTGAAGAAACGCAACATGTTGGTGCGCTTAACATAGCAAAGAAGCACGCTAAAAATTGGAGCAGCCCGTATGTATTTGAACAAGGCTTTTCGTACCAACAAGTGTTAAAATTTCTACAGCACACAACAGGGCCTGTGTTGTTGATTGATTATGGTTATGAGTGTAATGAGTATTATCATTCAGACAGAAGCATGGGAACCATGATTTGCTTTCAGAAACACCAAACAGTCGAGTTCTCAGTCGCACAGTCAGGCTGTATGGATATAACGTCTGCAGTTAATTGGACAGAGGTTATGTCCGAGGCTGAACGGCATGCGTATAAAGTTGATCACTTTGGCCCCCAGGCAGATTTTCTGAGATTTTTTGCACAAGATAGACTGCTGAGTTCTGAGTCATTGGGAGCTAAGCAACTCTACCAGCCTCATGAAATGGGGCAGTACATCAAGGTCTTGTCAATTAATCCTGTCAAATAATAAAAGCAACTTATAATACTTAATAATAATGGGAAAAAACATGCATTATATTAAAAAAGAAATATTTAATGATCTTGCTGAGCTCCAAAGCCAGGTTCTGTGCATTTATAACGGAGAAGTAAGGCTTCTCTCGAATATTCTTACAGTTGAGAGCGCGTTACCAGCAGAGGGGCCCAGCCCTTCATTTTTTTCGCATATTATTAAGGCAGTGGCTGATGAAGAAGAGTCAGCGCGATTAACTCGATTAATTGGCAGTGTTTCGCCTGATGTTGTGATGGTAGAGGTCGGTGCGGGAGGTGTCGTCGTTGATCAGCCTCAGGTAGAGTTTTCTCCTCGGTTATTTTTTAATGCAGCACTTCAAGAAAGCCTTTCAGAAGCGCTAATGCCATCCCTAGTCGTTGCTGAGAGGCGTATGGAGGGCATTCTAGAGGCGAATGAAATGGTTTATGTGGTGAACCTAGATAGTATGACCATGTGGGCAATTTCTGTCGGAGTGCAAATTAATGAGTCATTTGATCTAGCGTTTAAAGATCAGATCACGCCACTTGCTCTCTCACCTTCTGGTAAACTGGTGAAGAAAGAAGCCCCTCAGAGTGCCTCAGTCGTAACTGCTCTCCATAGTCTGGGTGCCCATGACCTGCAAGAGCTGATTCATGTGGGGATGCGTAATCCTGCTGAGTTTTTTGCGCAGATAGGGGCTAGTTCCCAAAAAAGACTACTGTTTTGTGGCGTTGTTGGTATGGATATCAAAAGTGCGCAGCCATTACCCATGACAAAGATTTTTTGTGTACCGGCATTACAGAGGTATGCGTCCAGCATTCCTTTAGATCCGTCATTCACTGATGGTGAAGTGGACTTTAAAAGAGAGGTCTCCAATACAGTACTTTTGACCCACAGAGGCCAACTGATTCAGTTTTCTGATCAACAAATAGAATTTGTACGTCAGGATTTGTACCAGCAAACAGATGGCGGTATAAAAATGTCCGCGGTGATCAGGATGGGTTTAGGGGAGGCAGAACTCGATGAGTGCGGATTTTTAAGAATAGGCGCTTTTAAGCAGTCTCAGGATAAAGCATTTAGGGAGTGGTTAATAAACCCAAATAGCGCAGAAAGCCTTGAAGCACTTGGCCCCGATTTTTTTGCAGATCCCAAGTGTACAGAGGCAGTTATTCGAACGCTTCGTAGCATACAGCCAATGCTTGCGCGTATTAATCGGTTTGTAGAAAAAGAAGGGGGCAAGGTTTTTGCTATGCAGTCGTTAAACGATATTCCACAGGTAAGCGGCTTCTATCAAGGAGCAGAAGAGCTGCTGCGGGCTGATACCGGTGTAGCTAACCTGGGATATCTAGTCTGCGACAACAGCAGGATAGTGACGATGAGTGCCATGACAGCAGTACTTAGCCTTAGCTCCATAATTCGTAACAGTAAGGGTGAGAACATACAATATACGTTAGACGTAGATGGTGGCACGCTTGAGAAGCGGGATGGCCCTGCGGATACAGTTGATACTGTACGCCCTATACGTGATTGGCTGAATGAGCTGGAAGGTGATGATATACGTTCCATAGCTCATGGGTGTATAGATTTTGCATCAGGGGGCATTGATTGTGATCGGTTGCTAGCACGCTTACACCAGCATGAGCAAGGCAGGCATATAATTGCCTGGGCGGTCAACACGGCTAGCCACGATATGATTGAGCCACGCTTTGCGGTCATTTCAAGTGCGGAGTTCCAGCCACTACGTGCCACAAGAGTCATTACTGACAGTTCCCCTGTCCTTTCTTCTCAAGACTGGAGTAATATTCCTGAAATACGAACAAGGCCAGGGGATTCTGTTCTAAGTGCAGTCATTAATAGTAGGGGGAAAAAAACTCGGGCTAAGTTAGCTTCTGGTCAAGGGGGAAGGCTGCTGCATTTGAATCAACTATTGGCAAGGCTATCAGCTGTTAACAGCATCGGCCCAGAAACAAGTCAGGTTAAGTTCACTCTATATCGAGCAGGAGGGGGTGGGACACAGACCCCAGAAGTTTCAACTCATGTTGACTTACATCGAAGTGCTAATCCGTCCCAAGCGCACCTGCTTGAGGTAGAAGCCCTTCCTGCTGCCCATAATGTGCAAAGAGTACAGCATTCAGAAGCTGCCCATGCTAGCTCTGGTGGCCCCGCGCCAGTAGGAATGCCGAAGCAGATAATTGTGTTAACACTGGAGGGTGAGGAAGTCCGTGTTACTCAGGCCCAAACGGCAGGAAATCAAGGGTTGGTGCGCTGTGCCTATCAAGCAGCGCGGCGTGAGATGGTGGGGACAGAAGTGAGTGCTAGCAGATTGACTGATGCGCTTAGTCAGGCATTCCTTAATCAGCCGGCTTGTATAGACCCTGATGTAGTGCGCAGTCTCCATCCGTTAAATGAGATGGTTTATGTAGTCGATATTACCAGAGACGAGCCAACAGTTTACGCCGTCAATAGTGGTAGATATACTGAGCTGAGCTGGCCGGTTGAGGCCTCTAGACCTAAAAACTATCAGGCAGGGGAAACATGGGCAGTAGGGATTTCTGACTCAGGAGCACAGTTGTCTAGTGTAAAGCCAGAAGCAGCAAACTCTCGAGTCTTTGACCACCTTTCTGCAATGCGTGGACAAGGTGTTCAGGCATGGCTGCAACGTGGCATGTCTGAAGATGGAGCGCTTTTGGGTGCAGTAGAAGAGCTAGCAGGAGAAAAAGTAGTGTCTGCAGCAATAGTATGCAGTGAGGTGAGTCAAGATAATGATTTGGTGTCGTTTGGGCTTTCTGGCCTGTTAACAAGTTACCTTTCTGGGAAAGTCGACCCAACACTGTATGTACCTAAAGAGGATGATTTGCGTCGTGGAGATACTCGGAAAGTAGCACTTATTGATGAGGATGGGCAGGTGTTCCGTATTAATGACGAGCAAGGTGCTCATTATTCTCGAAATAAAGAGTGTGGGTTTGATGCTTTTTTAAGGATGTGCTTCGGAGAGCACCATTTAGATGAAAAAGCAAGAATGTTGGGAGGCGCACTACAAGACAGGGGTGTGAAGCAAGCCGTTCGTAGTTGGCTGGTTAGTGACGAGTGGAGTAAACCAGTCTCAGCAGCGGGTATTTGTGGTCTGTCACACGGTCTTAGTGAGGATGATAGGAAAGTGTTGCAACACAATTTAACCAGTATAATGCCAGTTCTGTCTGGGATGGTGCCCATGCTCCATGCTGTTTCAGAGGGTGTTTGTGGGGTTAATGGAACGGTTGGGCCACAGGCAATAGGTGCTGGGGCTGCTGCCAGCTGTTTAGGATATTTAGGTGATGATAGTCGTTTAATGGCAGCGGGACATTGGATTGGGGGGCTGGGATATCTTTTCCACTATACTGGCAGTTCCCTGGAAATAACGGCTATGACACCCATCTTAGTTATGCAAGAGGCTCAAGGCCCGCTGGCGCGCTTGGAGCGCTCCGGTGGTGATGTTCCGTTACTGGGCAGGGTTGATGGAAAGCTGAAGGCTGTCAGTTCCGAAGAGTATCTAGGTAAGCTTGAGGAGTTTAAGAGTGCGTGTACTCAGGCAGGAATAGACATCATCAGTGGGGTTGCAAGGCAGTATGTAACGCAGGGAAGAATAAATGTCGAGAGATTGTTTGAAGGCCTGACCGAGATGCCACCTCTTGGCTGTGCCGTAACGACTATTCGAGGAGCACAACATGAGTGCTCAACCGAGCGTCATTTTCCAGGTATTAAGTTCCAACCTGTTCACGTAGATGAGAGAGGCCTGGACAAATTAAAACCAATGAACCAACAGGAGTTTATTGAACACTTGCGCAGCTCAATAGGTTTTGAAGAAGATAAATTAGAACAGCCAGGGAGGGTAATGGTTCTGGTAGCTAACGAAAAGCCGCTATTTTGCAAGCATGATGTGCCTTATAGTGCGCTTTTGAAGCCTGTGATCCTTGACGACCTTATATGGAGCTCCCTTGATGCCAGCGTATGCCAATTAGTCGTTTATGAAAAACAGGATGATCTACTTAAAGCAGTAAGTATTAAGGCAGTAAGCTTTGTTCGGCCTGCTCCTGGCTTGTCGCAATGGGTAGAGAGTAGTGTTGAAAGCGCTAGACAGATCTTCACCTATGTGTCCGGTGCTGCTTACACGACTTTCAGCGGGGTGTTTCATGGCGGTGTTGCTAGATTTTTGGATTCTGTGCCATCGAGCGAGGGGGGAGGAGCAGCGCCACGGGCAAGACCAAGTGCGGGGGAAGAAGAAGCGGCACCGGCACCCATCGAGGTAGAAGGAGTAGCACCACCGGCACCCCCAGTAGGAGAAGGAGCACCATCACCTGAACCCTCAGAGGGAGAAGGATCAACCATAAATACAGGAAACAGCGGGGGTGCCTAGCGTGGATGCGCCAGGGTTTTTTAGCTCATTATCAGCCTAGGGTGTTTGATTGGCTGGCACGTTGAAGCCGTTTTCTTGGTATCGTTGTAGGCGATAGGATATTGCGGTATGTCTATCTGATAGGCGCACATCGTTGTGAGGATGCACAAAAAGAGGCATGGACATTCTAGATTGTTTAGCATCATCCCCTATTGGGTTAATGACTCGGTGGGTCGTTGACCGGATAAAGTTTTGAGTGCATTCTGCCAACATATCTCCAGCGTTGATAATTAGGGCACGATCTGGGCAGTTCACATCAACCCACCCTCCATTTAGGTTTTTTGCTTGTAGACCTTTGGCAGTGGCTGCTGGTAGCAATGTGATGAGGTTAATATCTTCATGAGCGGCAGCACGTACAGCGCCAGAAGTAGCCTCGTCCAATAGCGGAGGATAATGAACCATCCGTAATTTTGTGTTAGGAGAGTTTTGAGCCATTGAAGGCAGTGTTTGCTCCAGTGCCTGCTCAATTTCTGTCGGCAGACTGGCTTGAATCCAAGCTAGCAAGGTTTGTGAGATGGGTAGTAGTGCATCGATTAACGCGAAGGTGTCTTCTTTCAGGTGCTCAGGGCAGCGCCCTTCCCTCAGTATGTGGTAAAACTCTTTTAGGTCTTTTTCTTGAAAGCCTTTAGCGGTCTCTGAAACAGCGGTTGATGCAAAGCCGTCTGCAGTTAAAGGGTCAAACGGGTACTGGTGCTTTTCATCAGAATTAAAAAATAGTGCCCAGTTGTGGTACACCCTATCCAGTAACTGTGGGTCAATTGGGCAGTGAGTAATAATAGCAAACCCAGTGTGTTGGAGAGACTCAGTGAACTTCTTTGCTGACAGAGGGTCTTGAAAAGAAAGGGTTTGAATAGCTGTGGACATTGGTTTCCTCGAGATAAAGCAAGGATATTATAACGGATTGTGGTCTCAACAAAAAGCCGGGGAATGTGCACGTTACATGAAATAGCTAGATTGACGTTGAAATACAATGGGTTTTGAGTTATAGTCTTCTTTATGAATAAAACATACCCATTAGAGGGCTCATATCTAATTGCTACTTCGAGTATGTCGCATGAGAGGCTGCGAGGCTCTCTGGTGTATATTTATCAGATTGAAGACAGTATGGTGTCGGGCGTAGTGATCAACAAACCTTCAAATAAGGTTCTTGGAGATTACCTGGCATATCCAAAGCATGTCTTGCACCTGCCTGTTTGGCAGGGAGGACCTGTGGGAACAGAGCGATTGATTGCGTTTTCACGTAAAGATAGAGAGATTTATATTACAGATCGTTTGGCAAACCTTACAGCAGAGCAGATAGATTCCTGTATGTTTCTGTCTGGGCAGTGTGTTTGGGAGATGACTGCCCTACTCCAACAAGTTCAAGAGGGAGATTGGTTGCTGTTAGGATCTAACTACATCGTACCACAGCAGATTCCTGCAGATTTGAGAATTGATTATGTCTTGAGGTCATCAGGGGTGCGCTCTGAGCGGTATGTTGTTGGTGCGTCACAAGAGGTGGCTTAGTGATTTATATGTGCTTTGATTTTGGCACGTTTTCTTGGGGGGTTGCTATTGGCGACAGCTTGTCTCAAACCGCTAAAGCGATAGGGTCGCTAGAGGTTTCTCAAAGGGGTTTAGATGAGCCCAAGCTTGATCGGATGATTGATCAGTGGCAGCCTCAAGCATTAGTGATTGGCTATCCGCTAAAGGCAGATGGTGGTCGTTTTCAACTAACCGATAAAGTAGATGTCGCAATTGAGTGGTTAAAGTCCCGTTATCCTACCCTGCCCTTACACCCGACAGATGAGCACTTGACGACTGTTGAAGCCAAGGCAGAGCTATATGCCCGGAAGGGAAAAAAAGGACTAGAGAAAGGCCAGGTAGATGCTGAAAGCGCAAAGCTAATTTTGTTGAGATGGTTTGAGACTCAAGCACTGAGTTCCAATGACCATTTTTAAAACGATGAAAACCTTGGGTAAACGATAATATAACGTATTTGTCAGGAGATCGGCCTAGCAAATTTTTACCTTCCTGATAGACTGGTAGATAACTTCAACTCAAGCAAATAAACATGGCCTGCGAGCAACTTTGGCAGTTCTCTCGATCCTACTTCCAGACAGTACTTTCGGATGAGGAATACGAGACACATATACGCCCAATTCAGTCTAGAGCGACTGATGAGGGGTGTTTAGAGTTGGTGTTTCCTAATCGCTATATCAAGCATGCGTTTGGATCCAAATATATTGCAATGCTAAAAGAAGAGATTTTAGCCAATCAGCCACAGTTTAAAACTTTAACATTAAGGTTGGTCCTGGAAGATGATGTCCCAGAATCAGAGCTTCCCCTCCCCCAGTCTTCTGAGAGTGCTCCTGCTACAAGTAGCTCGCTTAACCCACACTTTGTCTTTAAAGACTGGGTTGGTAGCTGTAATGAGCTGGCAAGGGCCGCAGCAATTCAGGTGTCTGAAAGCCCCGGAAAGGTCTATAACCCGCTGGTAATATACGGGGATGTTGGGTTGGGTAAAACCCACTTAATGCAAGCCATTGGGCACCATATTAAACTAGAGAACCCAAAACAGCGTATTTGTTACGTGCATTCAGAGCAGTTTGTCTCTGAGATGATTCGTGCCTTGCAGCAAAATGCCATGGAGGCGTTTAAAGACCGATATCGAAACTGTATTCTGCTGCTAGATGACATCCAGTTTTTCGTGAAAAAGGTGCGGTCACAAGAAGAGCTGTTCCATACGATTAATACCCTATTGGACGCAGGTCAGCAGATTGTTGCTACCAGTGACCGCTTCCCCAAAGACCTTGATGGGCTAGAAAACCGATTGAAGTCACGGTTTAGCTGGGGGCTTACAGTTGGGATTGATCCACCAGAGCTAGAGACAAGAGTTGCCATATTGCTTAGTAAGGCCCAATTGTCTGGAGTGAGGCTTCCAGAAGATGTAGCTTTCTTTATTGCAGACCGTATAGAATCGAACATTCGTGAGCTAGAGGGGGCATTAAAACGCCTAATTGCTAACGCATCATTTTTAGGGCAGCCAATCACCCTCGCCTTCACTAAACAGGCACTAAGGGATATGATTGATTGTGACGATAAGACGGTTAGTGTTGATGCCGTGCTGAAGTCAGTTGCGCATTATTACAAACTAACAGTGACAGATATTATTAGTGTAACCCGAAAGCGCACAGTTGCACGGCCAAGACAGCTCGCAATGTTTTTGTCAAAAAGTTGTGCTGCAACTAGTTTAAGCCAAATTGGTCGCTTGTTTGGTGGGCGAGATCACACGACTATTCTTCATGGCTGTAAGAATATTGAAAAGCTATTAAAGGAAGATGCTGTGTTGAAAACAGACTATGACAATTTACTTAGAATTTTACTCAATCATTAGGAGAAAAGATGACAACAATAGAATCACAAAAAACGGTTTGCTTAATGACGATTATGTCCAGTGAGCTATTACAGGCACTTAAGCAAGTATCGGGCGCGGTAGAACAATCGCAGGTAATGCAAATTCTGTCACATGTGCTGCTTCAGTCAAACGGCCAGAGGCTCTCTGTACTGGCCTCAAACTCAGAAGTTGAGGTTCAGACCGAAGCTAAGCTATTTTCGCCACCAAAGGCTGCGTTCGCGATCACAGTGTCGTGTAAGAAGTTGCTTGATATCTGTAGAGCGCTACCGGAAGGTGCATTGATTGAGCTTCATGAGTCCGATCAATGGATCGTTGTGAAAACTGATGATGCTCAGTTTAGGATGGCAACACTCCCTGCAGAGTCATTCCCTAAGCTGCCAGCACTGAAGGAAGGTCGTCGTGTTGTTCTTGCGGAGAAAGAGCTGAAGCAAGCAATAGAAGGCTCTTCTTTTTCAATGGCTTACCAGGATGCTCGTTTCTTTCTTAACGGAATGTTGTTATCTTGCGAGCAAGACAATATCAGCTGTGTGGCAACAGACGGGCACCGCTTATCTTGGTGCCGTGTCAGGCCTACGCAGGGTGTTACAGAGCCCACACAAGCTATTTTCCCCAGGAAGACTGTACTAGAGCTAGCAAAGTTGTTACGCCCCTCATCTGATGAAGAGGTTACGATTGTGCTTGGTGATCAGGCTGTAGAGATTAGTGCCGGTCACTTTTCGCTGAAATCAAACCTAATTGAGGGCCAGTATCCTAAATATCGCAAGTTAATCCCCTCTTCCGTCACTGATTCAGCGATTGTTGAGACCAGGGCTCTGAAGCAATCTTTAGACAAGGTGGCTATTTTAGCAAACGAAAAGTTTAAAGGTGGGCGTTTTTACTTCGAGAATGGCACGTTGCGAATTGTAAGTAGCAATTTTGATCAAGAAGAAGCAGTGTCAACTATGCCAATTGACTATCA
>JBDQHG010000032.1:0-10312 GCA_040264995.1 Gammaproteobacteria bacterium
ATATATATAAATTCTCAAAAACTTGCTCTTATCATACTTTATACCGTAGTATTTGTCATGGGTCACAATCATTTTTTTACATATGTCAATAATTGCTATCGGATACGCCTTCAGCCACAGTCTTACTGACCGTAGTCATCTGTCGCCTGCTCTATTCTACAATGAGGCAGAACTTGACCACATTAACTGGGTTAACACTATTTATCCTAGGTTTGAAAATCCTGATGATAGCTTCCCTAACTGTGTCATACAGTTAACTAACTACCTATCATACTACCAGGCAAATCAAGTCGTGGTGATTGGAGGTGATATAAGTTCTATTCAAGCCATCTGTAAGCTTAAAAAAAGATTTAACCTTTTTTTATTACATGCAACTCCAACCTCTATCCAAAAAGAATGGATATCGAGCACTACCCCCTCTAATGACATAGCAGTATTTAATTCCAACGATATGCATTCTATGCTATCCGCCCTTTCTGAAAAACCATCTGCCATAGACCCAAAACAGCCGATTAATCCCCTGACTGCTCCGAACGTACTAGCGATTGATGCTAGTTACTGGAACGATACTAATGATTTTGACACGTTACACTCCTTAAGCCAGTACCCGTTTCAAATTATTATGATCACCGGCTACAACGCAGAAACTGATACCTCAAAAGAGCTATTTAATCATTTAAAGGCCTTTATTCAGCAGGCAACCAGCTAGCCATCGCTTTCTTGTAACGCAGTCTATCTGCCAGTTTTTTGTCTGTTAAGACATAACCAACTAGGCTGTCACCCTCATGGGCTAGTGCTTTAATACCTTCTGCGTCAACTGTTACCTCCCAGGTTTTGGGTGCTGTAAGGTAGCAAAAACAAATGGGATATGAAGGCGTCTTTAACATCACTGGCATCGGGTCATACACGATCTTTTGGTGACCACCCACTAAATTTTGTGCTACAACTGCTGAACAAGCCCGAAGCGGGGCCACATAGAACTTTACGATGCCGCATACTTCAGCACAGTCTCCCAGAGCATAAATATCTGGATCTGTAGTTTGTCCTAGCTGATTGACCTGGATTCCTAGATTAACAGCAAGCCCCGCGTCCTGTGCAAGCTGAGTATTTGGCCTCAAACCAATTGCTGCAAGCACCGTATCTGCTATTAACTGCTTACCATCTACTACCAAAGATACATGCCCACCCTGATCATTAATCTGGCTTAAGTCAGAACCCGTCATTACCCTGACACCTCGCTGTGTAAGTGCGTCTTCTAATGCACTCCCCACCTCTTTAGGCAACATCGCAGCCATCAGTCCTGGCATCTTTTCAATTAAGGTGACTTGATGACAGAATGGTGCAATATCATGGGCAAACTCAACGCCTATCAACCCACCGCCAATAATCACAATATGAGCATTATTATGTACTCTAGGGTAAAACTTGTGATAGTCATCGATATGGTTCACCCGAAAAACATTAGCTGACTCTGGCAACCATTGCATCTTAGGTGGCTCTGCACCCAGCGCCAGTACCAGCTTGTCATACTCAAACAGTCCTTTGGTTGTATGGATAGCTTTTTGATTACGGTCAATAGACAAAACGTGTGTATTAGTATGAATATCACAATTATACGCAGACATTAATGCAGATTCATCCTTCATCACTAACTGCTCAGGCGACTTACCTTGCGTAAAGAGGTTTGACAGGCTTGGCTTAGAATAAAAGCCAGCACTGTGTGCACTAAAGATCTGTATTTCAGCCTCACTAGCATTTTCACGTAAAGCTTTAACGACTAACTGGCCTGCGAGGCCTGCTCCAAGAATGATGATCCGCATCTTAACTCTCTTTTAACTGAATGTACCATTTTAATTTGATTTATACTCTGGATAATCAACGCCAAGTGTTCCAATGACTGCACTGATATCTTTAGCCTATGCGCAATAGTGCCCTTTTGTTCTTCAGACGTCAAACTAATCAGTCTTGACTTCATATCAATAATCATTGCGACAATGTATGCCAGGTTTGTTGATTGTGTAAATGTATTCACTGTTAATACACACTCAAACATTATTTCATTAATCCCCCACTTCACAGTCACAACTTGATCTGCCAAACGTTTAGCTGCCCTACAAGTTGCTCGGTGTACAACCACCGCACTGCCCCCTGTCACTGCAACTGACCGATCCCCAGCTATTGGATAACAGCATCGGCTGATTTCTACTGAGTCTCGCTCAGCATCAGAGATATGGATGGTCATCCTATCTCTACCTGCTTGTGCACTTTTCAGCATTTCAAGGGACTGTTCTATCACCCACTCAACTCTTAATCGTCCTAAACTGAGTGCTTCAAATAACTCATTAACATCTTGAAGCTCACATGACTTAGCAATATGCGCGAATATTTGTTCATTTTGCTCTCCCTCAATACCACGTAGCTTTAACCCAGCGTTTATGATTTGCCGGCCTATCTTACGCTCACTTAGAATCTTTTTATCTCGTAAAAATTGCTTAATTGCAGTTTTTGCCTTAGCAGTAACAGCAAATGTTAACCAGTCTGCACTTGGCGTACTTTGCGTATCTGTATGGATATGAACAGTTTGGCCATTTCGGAGCACTTGATTTAACGGAGCTCTAATGTGATCTACATGCGCATACACACTGTGATTCCCAACATCAGTATGGATGAAATACCCCAGATCCAAGACTGTCGCTCCACGCTTTAACTCTATCACCTTGCCCTTAGGCGTCAGCACATATACTTCTTCACTAAATATCTGGTGCTTGACTAACTGCAAATAATCCTCGTCTATACTACTGTTATCTTGTGCTTCAATTAACCGCTTAAACCAATCTTGTTGTTTTTGCTGGTTTAACACTGAAGCTCCTGATTTATAAATCCAGTGCGCTGCAACACCTTGTGTCGCAACTAGGTGCATCTCGGTAGTCCTAATTTGTATTTCAATTGGCATATCATATGGCCCATATAACACCGTATGAATAGATTGATACCCGTTCTCTTTAGGTGCTGCTACATAATCTTTGAGTTGACGCTCTTTTGGACGATATAAGCTGTGAACAATTCCTAATAATTGATAACAATCGGATATCCTCTTAACACAGATTCTCAAAGCGTAAACGTCCATTAAATCTGAAAAACTCACACGTTTTGAAATCATTTTTTGATAGATCCCATAGAGTTGCTTTTCCCGAAAAGAGGTCTCTACAATCTCAACACCTTGTGCCTTTGCTTGGGTTTTAATTTGATAGGATAAGTGTGCCAACACTTCAGCTTGGCCTGAGTTCACTCGATACATATGCTCAAGAAGTACGGAGTATCTTGCTGGATAACACGCGCTAAACCCAAGCTCAAATAACTCCTGAGATAAATTATGCATCCCTAAACGCTTAGCTATTGGTGCGTACACCTCTAAAGTCTCTTTTGCCATCCTGCGTTTTGACTCTACAGACATCACCTGACAGGTTCGCATGTTGTGTAATCGATCTGCTAATTTGACGAAAATAACCCTGATGTCATTGGTCATCGCCATAAACATTTTACGGTAGTTTTCAGCTTGGTATGACACAACATCCTTATACTTCACACTACTGATCTTGGTCACACCATCCACAATCGCTGCTACCTCTACCCCGAAGCTCAACTCTAATTCCTGCAAATCAACTTCCGTGTCTTCTATCACATCATGCAGCAAACCCGCAATAATAGTATGATGATCTAACTTAAGCATTGCCAAAATTTTTGCAACCGCTAGTGGGTGTGAAATATAGGGATCACCCGAAATCCTAGATTGAGAAAAATGTGCAGATTTTGCAAATTTAAAAGCCTGCTCTACTTTAGATATGTAGGGCGGAGCTAAGTAACTTAACGTCGCTTGAATGTCTGAAAATGCGTGTAACGAGTCCATTCGTTTTATCTTTCCGCTAACTACTCTTCGTCATGCTCCTGCAGAGTAACTAAGCCATCTAGTGTAAGATTACCTTCAGCAATCTCCTTTAATGCTATCACTGGCGCTTTGTGCCCTGCCGAATTTACTGTTGCAGGCGAACCGTCTCTCAACTCACGCGCACGCTTAGCTGCTATTAAAATAATATCAAATCTTCCTGCTACCTTTTCGCAGTCATCTACTGTAATTCTTGCCATGTTGAAAACCTAATGAAGTATCTCATTATAACCAAAAACACTGAAAGATCAAGTGCTGGGTATGATTTCTTCCAGTAATTTCAATAAGCGCTTCGCAGCCTCATCCAAGTCATCGTTTGTTATACGGTGCTGAAACTGGCTACTATGTCGCATATCATCTTTAGCATATTGCAATCTCTCAGTATCTTCCCGGCCCGCTAATCGGGACTCTAGCTCCTCCATCGAAGGAGGGTCAATGTGGACAACCACTGAATGTTCATACTCTTTCTCAATTTTCTTTGCCCCTTCCCAGTTTAGCAATACAACTGCATGGCCCTTTTGTAAGTGCTGACTGATATCCCCACGTCGCAAACCATAGCTATGCCCGTAATGCTGGTTTGTTTCCATAAACAGCCCTTTGTCCTTAGCATCTAAAAATGAGGACTCCTCCAAAAAATGGTAGTCTAACCCATCTTTTTCATATGGGCGTGGGGGCCTTGTGGTACAAGTAATGCACTTACTCCAGCCACGCTGAACTAACTGTTCTACCAATGCAGATTTACCCACCCCTGACGGGCCTGTGAGAACAACAATATAGTTTTCACTCATTTATTCACCGAAGCTTTTGATTAATGATTTACTTTACTGGATATTTAATGAATAATCTACCTACAAACCAAGGATATCCTTATGAGCAGCCGTGACATTAGCATTACTGAGCACCCCAACCGATGGGGCGAGGGCAATATTGAAATACAAGCAGGCAATACCTGCATTATATGCACTGCCAGCATCAATGATTCTGTACCCAGATTTTTAAGGAATAGCAACCAATCTTGGCTAACCGCTGAGTACAGCATGCTGCCTCGTGCAACACACACACGAAGTGACCGAGACATTCAACGAGGCAAGATTGCGCCTAGAAGCTCAGAGATTCAGAGGCTAATTGGTCGTGCATTACGCAGCAGTATCAACCTCAAGTCATTTGCAGGACACACCCTCACGATCGACTGCGATGTCATTCAAGCGGATGGCAGCACCCGATGCCACGCGATTAATGGCGGGCAAGTTGCTTTAGTGCGGGCAATACAAAAGCTGCAGATAGATGGCACCATAAAAACTGATCCTATTCGCTTTCTAATAGGTGCCGTTTCTGTTGGCATCGTCAATCAAAATACTTATACCGACTTAGACTATGCCTTGGATCACAAGGCGGATGTTGATATGAATATCATCATGAATGAACATGGCGACTTAATTGAGATACAGGGAACAGCAGAACAAAAGCCTTTTTCTCGGAAACAACTGAATGAGATGCTAGACCGTGCCTGGCCTCACATTGAAAGCATCATCCAACAACAGAAAAAAATACTGGCAACACCCTACCCTTATTCAGAGAACTCATCTTAGGTGCTCATAAACCCTCTAAGAACGTATGACAAAATGCCATCATGCTTAAAGTACTGAAGCTCATTTTCTGTTTCAATAGCAGCCTTAACATCCACTCTAATAGCCTCTTTTCCCGAATCAGGATTTTCAATGAGAACGGTCAGTAGCTGTCCAGGCTCATTTAATGAAGCAATCCCTACAATACTCACCCGTTCATGACCAGACAAGGCAAGCTCGCTTAAACCGCTTCCTTGCAACAAACAAGGCAGCACCCCCATGCCTATTAGGTTTGAACGATGGATTCGCTCAAAGCTTTCAGCAATCACTGCTTTCACACCCAATAACTTTGTCCCTTTTGCTGCCCAGTCACGAGAAGACCCCGTACCATAAAACTTGCCCGCAAATACCACAGAGGCCTCTTGATCCGCCTGATATCGCTTCGCTGCTTCAAAGATGCTCACGTCTTCTTTTGAGGGGTGATGCGTTGTATACCCGCCTGTTCTAGCACTCATATGATTTTTTAACCGAATATTGGCAAATGTCCCTCGCACCATAACTTCTGCATTTCCTCTTCGGGCGCCATACGAATGAAAACCACTTTCATCTATACCCTTATCACGCAGGTACTGGGCTGCTTCACTTTCTGGCGATATAGCACCAGCAGGTGAAATATGATCAGTAGTGACACTATCACCTAATATTGCTAAAATCCTTGCCTGTTTAATATCGTCTAAATCTTGAGGCAAAGCCTGCATTTGATCAAAGAAGTTAGGCTGCCTAATGTATGTAGATGAATCACTCCAACTGAACTGGTTCCGCTGGTCCACAGAAATTGCTTTCCAGTCCGCAGTCCCTGAGAAAATACCCTGATACTCTTTTTTAAACATGTCTGCAGAAACTACTTGCATGGCTTTTTGTATCGCTTGATCACTTGGCCAGATATCTTTTAAGAATACTGGCTGACCTTCATGCTCACCTAACGGCTCGTCGATGAAGTCTATCCCCAAATGCCCTGCAATTGCATAGGCCACCACCAGTGGGGGTGAAGCCAAATAGTTCAACTGCGTCTCGGGGTGCACCCTTCCTTCAAAATTGCGGTTACCTGACAGAACTGCACCAACTTGCAACGCTTGCTCATTAATCACTTTTGACACTGCTGGATCTAAGGGTCCTGAGTTGCCGATACAGGTGGTACAACCAAAACCAACCAAATAAAAGCCAAGCGACTCTAATGGCTCAACTAAATCAAGCTTTTTAAGATAATCCACCACAACCCGTGAACCCGGTGCAAATGACGCCTTCACCCACCCAGGAACCACCAACCCTTTCTTTTGGGCGTTTTGGGCTAATAACCCTGCCCCAATGAGTACTGACGGGTTCGAAGTATTGGTGCAACTTGTAATCGCTGCAATGACCACAGAGCCATCACTTAATTTAGATCGATCGTAGCCAACATCACCTAAGGATGACTTAACCTCTGATAGTTTAACTCGCTGCTCAGGGCGCTTTGGCCCTGCAATACATGGCTCTACCTTTGATAGATCAAATACCAATGTTTGAGAGTACTGTGGCACGACATCTTGTGTCCACAATAAATCCACTTCCTTCAAGTATGTCCTGGTTAAAGCAATATGACTTGGATCACGTCCAGTCAGTGCAAGATAAGACAGCGTTTCTTCATCTACTGGGAAAAATGCGCACGTTGCACCAAACTCTGGTGCCATATTAGCAATGGTTGCCCGCTCCGCCAACGAGAGCTTTTGTGCACCCTCTCCAAAAAACTCTACAAAACATCCTACAACACCGTGTGAACGCAAGTACTCCGTCATATGTAATACTAGATCTGTCGCTGTCACACCTGGTATCAGCGCACCCGATAGCTCCACGCCAACAACTTGAGGCAAGTTAAGGCTAATCGGCTGGCCTAACATTGCTGCCTCAGCCTCAATACCACCAACACCCCAACCAAGAACCCCTAAACCATTAATCATCGTAGTGTGAGAATCAAGCCCGACCAAGGTATCTGGATACAGTGACTGATTTTTCTGAATTACCACCTTCCCCAGATTTTCCAGATTAACCTGGTGACAAATGCCTTTACCTGGTGGAACAATATTCAAATTCTCAAACGCACCTTGAGCCCACTTCAACAATTCATAGCGCTCTTTATTTTTCTGAACCTCAATGGCAACATTTCGTTCAAAAGCCTTAGCGTCCATCGCATGATCGACTGTCACCGAGTGATCAATGACCAAGTCAACATCACACCTTGGATTTATCAACGCGGGGTCTCCACCAAGCTTTGTTACTGCATCACGCATTGCCGTTAGATCAACTACCGCAGGCACACCCGTTAAATCTTGCATTAATACCCTTGCTGGATAAAATGCCACCTCTGATGACTGCCCTTCTAGCCATGCGGAGAATGACTGATGCCACTGTTCTGACTGCTCCGGTGCATTACGTAGTACATTTTCATATAAAATACGAATACAGTATGGGAACTTCTGCCAGTTCTCAATCGTGGAGATATCTACTATTGAGTAGTTATCTCCTCCAACCTTTAACATCTTTCCTTGATTCATAGTCATTCCTTACTGTCATCACTTCACAACGGTATCAATCCGCTCAGTCTAGAAGGGGATATCATCCTCAGCACTACTTGCCACTACTGGATCCGACGGTGCTGCTGACCCAGACGCTGGCATCGATGGGGTACTTGGTGACGCTGTATCAGATCGACTGTCTAACATCTGCATTTCATTCGCCACAATCTCAGTAGTATAACGATCGTGCCCCTGATTATCAGTCCACTTCTTAGTGCGGATACTACCCTCAAGGTAAAGCTTGCTTCCTTTCTTCACATACTTACCCGCAATCTCCGCAAGTTTCCCAAACATAACAACCCTGTGCCACTCCACACGATCCTGCATTTGTCCAGTCTGTTTATCCTTCCAGCTCTCAGATGTCGCAACGCTGAGTGTCACTACTGCATTTTCATTAGGCATATAGCGTATTTCAGGTTCCTGCCCCACATTCCCGATTATCATAGCTTTATTTAACCCACGACTCATTATTTTCTCCTAAAGTTCATCGGGTACACTCTATCATTTGTTGGCTTGCTGCGCTATAATGTATTTAAATTTATTACAACTTTATGATTGCGAAAAACACACTACTTATCTACCAGTTTTCATTGCTAAACCTACCCCAAGTAGATAATCAGCTCTTAACCCAGTTTGAGCAACGCCGCTACCAACAACTTTCTACTGAGAAACAATCCACCTACCTAACAACACGAAACATCCTTCGTCATATTCTAGCCCAACACTACATTCCCCCTGTAAGCCTAGATTATACCCCACAAGGAAAAGCCATTATTGTGCCACCCTTCTCCAATTTCTCACTCAGCTTAACCCATAGCCAAGATATATGGATGGTGGGACTGATGGAAACGAACAGCCTAGGAATAGACCTACAAATCCCTCTACCGAAAAACCCTGGTGCCTTACGGTCCCGATGCAACCTCAAAACCACAACATCAACCCAAGATTTAATGCAACACTGGTGCCTGTGTGAAGCATATTGCAAGCTTTCGCAAACATCACTCTGGTCAGCATTACGAACCCCTATAGCCACGGTCATAATCGAAAAATCCTTATATTACTATCATCAATCTAAACCTAACTTTGCTGCTGTAGCCACTACTCCTATCCACAAAATCCTCTTCATCGACGGAAAAAATCAATTATTCAGTAGAAACTAAAAACAGAGTCCGTTATAATAGAAGGGATTAGTTATATAGATTGCGGGTTATTAAGGATGGCCGACTTAAGTCACAAAAGCTCTGTTGAGTTTTGGCAAAGTTTTATGAATGGTGCAGTTTATCCCATCATTGAATTCATCGAAGGCACCGAGCATTTTGCTGAAGAACATAATGCCAATCTAACAGAAGACCTTGAGCGTGTCGGTCACTTTCTGGGCTCGGCTACAGCATTAGCCGATGGCAGTGAAGAATATCTTGTCAAAGTATGCGCCCCCATCTATCTCAGCCAGAAACTCAGGATTATGCAACTAGCAGACGCACTTTCACCTGGGTGTGCTACCAGAATGATTAAGAAAGCTGAAGAGAAAGCACTAGAAGACAAAAGTTGTGAAATCTTTCTAAAACGAAACCTACTCTTTGAACGCTTACGTATTGTTTCACGTATATTCACTGAAGAACGAATTCAACTTGTGCAGGGTCTTTATGAAGCTTAGAGCAAACCCTTTAATATTTGTACTGATTAGCATTTCATGTAATGTTTTTTCAATCACTCTGGAGCGTTACCAACATCTGTGTGGACAGCCAGGAAATCTCTCTTTTCAGGGAAAAGGGATCTGTAAGGCTCATCAAGCCAGAATTCATTCCCAACATCGTTATAATCAGCATACTCGGTCTAATGTCGCCCAAAGCAACTCTGAGTCTAGCCCACACGTTATATACGATAGTCAGCATAAGAGGAACACAAAACCCACAACCACCTCTCAGAGCACGACTGTAACCCGCCCTACACCTCAGCCAAAAGTCAACCAAAGCTCTAGAGAGCGACGAGAGCAGCTGAAATTCACACCCTATACACCGGGTGCATTTAGTATTGTAAAGAAGGAGGAGAAGGATGAAAGCTAGATTTAAAGCCTCATTAGCCTTGCTAAGTACGAGCTCTTTATTATTAGCGCAGGCACCATCAGTAGACCCAAATGATTTACTGGAAGATATTCGTGATGCATTAACCAGCGACTATCAGGACCCGGGAGTAAC
>JBDQHG010000033.1:0-9867 GCA_040264995.1 Gammaproteobacteria bacterium
CAAAACAGCTTTACTCATTGCCATTTGCTGCAGCTGCAGCTGCAAGCCTTGCTGCCTTCAGAGCCTGATATCCTTATCAGAACAGGTGGAGAAAATAGGTTAAGTAATTTTTTATTGTATCATCTAGCGTATACGGAGCTGTTTTTTTTAGATGTAAAATGGCCGGACTTTACTGAGGGACACTTGCGATCTGTGCTCCAGCAATTTGAGTCGAGAGATCGCAGATATGGCCATATTGGAGAAGACACATGACTCAGACGATGACGAGAGTACTAACAGCAGTGGGAATGATAGCGTTAGCAGTTCCTGCGTATTGGTACTTGCCTCTATTGGGGATTCAAGCCATGTTTTTAGTACTAGCCTACTTGCTTGTTCATGAGGGGGCTGTCATGATCGCACTACCTCATCCGGCAATCTGGTCGTTTGTTTTAGTCGGCCTGTCTTACCCATCATACTTGTTTCCAGGTATTATGGCGGGCATCGTATATTGTTTGTGGTTGTTCCGTCTTGTCTGGATGTTCATATCCCCTCGGTCTGCTAATCCATACGTACTATTTGCCTGCCAGCAGTTTGATATTGCGTTATTTATTGCTACATCTTTATTGATGTATGAGGTAGATAAATCGCTTTGGCTTTATGTCGTAGCAGTGGTAGCTGGCATTGATACATTTGGCTATTTTGGGGGGAGGGTATTTGGCCGTATTAAGGCTTTCCCGCTGATTAGTCCGAATAAAACCTTAGAGGGTTATATGTCTGCACTGGTTTGGAGTTTTCTGGTACTAAGTATCATTCTGATACTTCGGGATATCCCAATATTGAACTTGACTTTAAGTATGATCATGGTATACATACTTGCGACAACAGGCGATTTGCTAGTAAGTTACCAGAAGCGAATATTAAATGTGAAAGACTCATCATCCTTGTTGCCAGGACATGGAGGCTTTCTTGACCGATTTGACAGCTGGATGTTAGTGATTCCTTTTGTATATTTGATATTTAAATAAATTAAAACTTGGAGTTAAGCGGTGAATTTTAATAAATTATTTCCCTCTCTGTTAACAGTTGTAGTGTGCTATATGTCATGTTCTACAGTGGTAGAAGAGATTAGAATTGAGGGGCGAGAGATTGTACCAGTAGAAGTAATATCTCCATATATTGAAATTTCTGTAGGACAAGACGTTGATGCTGTAGGTATTCAGTCTCAAATCAAGTTATTGTATAAGACACAGCTATTCAAGCAGGTCAAAGTTAATTTTGAGAGCGGTATACTCACTATTAATTTGTTTGAGCAGCCGGTAATTCAAAAGGTTAGTATATCTTCGGCAGTTATGGACCAAAAGCAAGTTAACAAACAGCTTGAGAAAATTGGTTTGGTAAAAGGTGAGCTATTTAGTGAACGGATGCTTGAACAGTGGAGAGTAGGCGCACAGGCGTCATTGAGGAGCTCAGGGTTCGATTATGCGTTAGTCACAACGAAAGTTGAGCCAGCAGGTGAAAAAACAGTTAGTATTGAAATCAAAGTAGAAGAGGGTAGTGCGACTAAGCTCAGGTCCGTTGTGTTCAAAGGGGATACGCAGTTTCCTACACGTACACTAGAAAGGAGGGTTTCATCAGCTACAACTAATATTGCGTCATTTATACGAAATAATGATTTATATTCTGAGTACAACCTTGAGCAAGACAGGAAGTCGCTGATAAGCTTTTATAAAGACAAGGGATACCGTGCCCCAAGAGTTAGTTATAAGAGCACAGACGTGGTGCCAGTACAAAGAATTTGGAGCTCTCAGTATAAGTCAGTGGAGTTTGAGATTAATGCAGGACCACAGTTCTATGTCTCTGAGATTGAGTTCTCTGATGAAAAAGACCAGTGGCCAGAAGAATTAAAGAATTTATTAGTAGAGGCACTCGAGGGAGAGTTGGGTGATGTGCAGATTAAACACAAAGCCCAGGCAGTTTTAACACAGTACTATCAAGATGAAAAACAGGGGGCATTTTTCCGTGTGCATGCAACTGATAGTGTTATTGGATATGACAAACTAAAGGTGAAACTCTCACTTGATAAGAAAGTTTCATATGTGCGTTTCATTCATATCTCTGGTAATACACATACGCTAGACGAGCCATTAAGACGAGCGCTAATTATTGAGGAATCAAAGCCTTTTGATGAGAGTATGATTAAGTTCTCAGAGTATTCGCTTAAAAATTATCAGTTTTTGGAGAATGCGAAAATTCAGTCAGTTGCCGTTGGTGATAATGAATATGATTTGTTTGTATCGGTGACTGAAACACCTAGTAGTTTCACTGCAGAGCTTCAGGGGTCTTTCTCGTCAGGCTCACCATTTGGAGCAAAGGTATCGACTGCAGATAAAAACTTTTTGGGAACAGCCAACGCGCTTGAGCTTAGTGTAAATGCTGCAGCTTCACAGCAGCAAATATCTTTAAGTTACTTTCAGCCTAAGCTTAATATTAAAGGGCATTCTTTGACTAGTGGGATAACATTTAGTCGCCAGAGTAAAGAGACAGAAAAGACGATCGCATACCAATCAAACACTATGAGTTTAGCAACCTCGTATGCACTCCCAGTCACGAACTATGTTAGGGGGAATGTGGGCGCTGCATATATTTACAATGATTACCAGAATATCGGAGTAGCATCAACTTTGGTTAGAGATTACTTCAAAGATAAAGCCACAACTACGATTGAGCAGTACAAGCTGCTGGCAGGCTTAAGTTACAGCCAGATTGATAGCGCTTACATGCCAACGAAGGGTGCGTCAGGTGGTTTAAGCGCTGTTGCGACACTGCCTGTTTTTGATGCTGCAACATACTACCAGTTCACAGCAGACCTTAAAGCTTACTATCCATTAGGCGAAATGATGGATCAGCCAATTGTGCTAAGAACAAAGCTACTAGCGCAGTATGGTCAAGACTACCAGGACACGGATCGTGAGATGCCATTTTTTGCTAGATATAATGCGGGGGGACTAGGAACTGTTAGGGGGTATTCCCCAGGATCACTTGGCCCTATGTATGAAGACTTGATTTATGAAAAAGACGAAGACGGCTTGGTTACCGATATTATAAAGTCCAAAGTAGATAAGGTTAAGGGTGGGAATAAACTGCTAGCAGGAACTGTTGAACTTCAGTTGCCATCGCCAGCCCCTGACTTTCTTACCCCCTATTTATTTGTAGATGCAGGTAATGTATTTGATGATAAAGATAGCATAGATCTGTCCGAACTGAGGGCCTCAGTCGGTGCTTCGGTCCTGTTAAGATTGCCAATTGGTAATGTTACAGTTTCAGCAGCAGTGCCAGTCAATAATAGCTCTGATGATAAATTTAGTACAATATCTTTTGGTATGGGTACAATGTTTTAATTGAATATGAGGCCATTTTTTGGCAGTATGGTAATTATGAATAAGGAGGAATTTCATGAAGGGTAAGATTTTAAGCGTGGTATTAACAGCTGCTTTATTAACAGCTCCGGTAACATTAGCAAGCAAGGGCATGGAGCCTGTTGTTGGTTTTCAAATTGCATATATTGACCTGGAAGAAGTGTCTTCGTCTCAGATTGTTTCTCGGAAACTTGAGTCTTTAAATGCTGATTTTGAGTCAAGAAAAAATGACTTTGAGTCTGCTAAGGTTCGTCTAAATAACATGCAGGAAGAGTTTGATAAAGAATCTGCTGCCATGACAAAAATGGTTAGAGAAAACAGAGATCTTGAAATCAAAGAAATGGCTAACAAGCTATCTAGACAGGGTGCAGAGATGCAAGGAGAGTACTATGCTCGCCAGCAGGAAATAAAGGCTGCATTTTATAAGCAAGTATCCGAAATATCTGAAGAACTGGCTAAGAAATACAACATTCAAGTCGTATTTCCTAGGCATGCGTTACTTTATGCTGATAAAGAGTTTAACTTAACAGATGAGTTGATGAGACGTCTGGCTTGATTGCTGGGATTGATGAAGCTGGAAGGGGACCACTTGCTGGTCCTGTTGTCGCAGCATCTGTCATTCTACCTAGTATAAACCCAATAGTGGGTTTAAATGACTCTAAGAAACTGAGCAGATCAAAACGAAGGCAATTGTTTTTAGAGATTACTGAGGAGGCGATAGCATGGTCATTTGCTACCGCCTCTTCTGATGAGATAGACCGTATTAATATTTTGCAGGCAACAAAACTTGCGATGCAGCGGTCTTTTTTTGCTTTAAGGGTTCAGCCTGATAAAGTTTTGGTTGACGGACGGGATGTGATTGATATTCCTGTGTCCTGTGAAGCCATTGTTAAGGGTGATCAAAAAGAACCTTCAATCATGGCTGCGTCTATTATTGCAAAACATATGCGAGATTTAATGATGGAAGCCCTGGCGTTTCGCTGCCCAGTATACGGCTTTGAGGCGCATGCTGGATACCCCACAAAAAAACATAAAGAGATGATAGCCATTCATGGGATAACACCTTATCATAGAAAGACCTTTTGCAAGGCAAAATAAATGATAAAATTCTCGCATTTACAACTTCGGTCACATTACTCGGTATCACAAGGATTATGTGACTATCAGGATATCGCTTCAAATGCTGCTGAAAAAGGTATATCTGCTGTAGCCTTGACAGATATTGATAATATGTTTGGTTGGGTCAAGTTCTATACAAAGATGGTAGCAGCAGGCGTAAAACCTATTGCCGGATCTGACGTGATTTTTAAGGTTTGTGATCGTGTGGTGTCAGCAACACTTCTCTGCCTTAATAATGATGGCTATCAACAGCTAATACAGCTTTTAAGTGATGCATATATGCGTCCTGAGCGCGAAGGGCAGCGGGTACTATTAGATGTGAGTCACTTGTTACTATCCTCAGGTATTGTGGTAATATTACATCCCGATGGGCTTGGTGAGGCTTTGCTTCAGCAGAACATTGATCAGGTGTCAGAGATATGGCGCTATTTATCGCCACTTAATACAAATCAGCGCCTATTTGCTAGTCTAACTCGTGCTGGTCTAGCAATTGAGGAGTCTCAACTAGCTTGGTCAGAAGTTGCTTATCAGCATCAAGTGCCAATGATTGCTGTTAATACGGTATGCTTTATGCGACGTACTGACTTTCAGGCGCATGAGGTAAGACTGTGTATTGATCAGGGTAGGGTTATACAAGATAAAAGTAGGGAGATAACCCATACTCAAGAGCAGTACTTTAAATCTGCAGTTGAGATGCTTCAGGCATTCTCTGATGTGAAGCAAGCTCATACGAATGCTAATATTTTAGCGCAGCGCTGTTGCGTAACGCTTAAGATGGGCGAGGTGTTCTTACCAGAAGTCGCATCAGAAAATATTGCGGAGTATTTTTATAATCAGCTGCAGTCAGGTCTTGAAAAGCGACTTAAGGTTGCTATGTGTAGTCGTTACACCCGGAATGACTATCAGCAACGCCTCGATCGTGAGGTAAAGACTATTAGTGAGATGGGGTTTTCAAGCTATTTCTTGATTGTAGCGGACTTTATCAAATGGTCAAAAGGCAATGGGGTCCCAGTGGGTCCAGGAAGGGGTTCTGGTGCGGGTTCATTAGCAGCGTATGTATTAGAGATCACTGATATTGATCCGCTTGAGTACGACTTACTGTTTGAGCGGTTTTTAAACCCTGAGCGTGTTTCAATGCCTGACTTCGATATTGACTTTTGTATGATTGGGCGTGATAGGGTGATTGATTATGTTGCTAGGCGCTATGGTCGATTAAATGTATCACAAATTATTACTTATGGGCGTATGGCTGCAAAAGCAGTGATCCGTGATGTTGGACGGGTGATGGGACACCCTTATGGTTTTGTGGATAAGCTAGCAAAGCTCATACCCTTTGATTTAGGGATTACACTCGATAAAGCATTGGCACAAGAACCAATGCTGGCAAAACGATATGCAGATGAGGTAGAGGTTCGCCAGTTATTTAATTTATGCAAAGTGCTTGAGGGGCTGGTGCGTAATGTAGGAACGCATGCTGGTGGTGTAGTGATTGCGCCATCAAATATTAGTGACTATTCTCCAGTATATTGTGATAGTGAACAAACCAACGTTGTTACGCAGTATGATAAGGATGATATTGAAAAAATTGGACTCGTTAAGTTTGACTTTTTGGGGTTAAGAACTTTAACTATTATTGATTGGGCGATTGATAATATCAAAAACTCTTTGGGTGTTGATATTGATATCACTAAAATCTCACTTGAAGATCCAAAAACATTTGAATTACTGCAGGCTTGTTTAACAACGGGTGTTTTCCAGCTAGAGTCACAAGGCATGAAGGAGCTCATAGACCGGCTTGTTCCTGACTGCTTTGAAGATATTATTGCGTTAGTAGCACTGTACAGACCAGGACCACTGCAATCCGGAATGGTTGATGACTTTGTGAAGCGTAAGCATGGGATTGATGAGGTTGTCTATCACCATCCTAAGTTAGAGCCAGTACTTAATAATACTTATGGCGTAATACTGTATCAAGAACAGGTTATGCAGATTGCTCAGGACATGGCCGGGTATTCTCTTGGAGGTGCTGATTTATTAAGACGTGCTATGGGTAAGAAAAAACCTGAAGAAATGGAAAAGCAACGTGAGATTTTCTCCAGCGGTGCAAAAGAGGCTAAGATTGATAGTAATGTTGCAACAGAAATATTCGATTTAATGGAGAAGTTTGCAGGGTATGGTTTTAATAAGTCACACTCTGCCGCGTACGCATTAATCTCTTATCAGACGGCATGGTTAAAAGCGAACTATCCAACAGAGTTTATGGCGGCGGTATTATCATCTGATATGGATAATACGGATAAGCTAATTGGGTTTTTAGAGGACGTTTCTGGTTTGGGTATTGAGATGCTATCTCCAAATATTAATCATAGCCAAGCTATGTTCTCTGTGGTGAAAGAGGGGCAGATTCGGTATGGATTATCCGCTATAAAGGGTGTTGGTCATAGTGCTGCAACCGCACTGATAGCGGGCCGCCCTAAGGGAGGTTTTGAACATTTGCTAGATATTTGTATGCATGCAGAAAAGGTGAATAAAAAGCTACTAGAGTCCTTAATTAAATCCGGTGCATGTGATGTCTTAGGAGAAAACAGATCGACTTTGCTGGCTTCAGTAGAGCTTACCTTGCAGGCCTGCCAGCAGCAGTCAAGCAACCAAGCACAAGGACAACAGGATTTATTAGGGAGTGATATTGAGTTTAGTTATAAGAAAAGCAACAGAATGCCTAAAAAGGTTGAATTAAAGCACGAGAGAGAAACGCTAGGGTATTATCTATCTGGACACCCAGTGGCAGAAAGCAGACGTGAATTAAATGCTATTGGGATTAAGCCAATTCAGCATATTGCATTGAATCAAACAGTTAGAGTTGCTGGGGTTGTGAATAAAATTAAGGTGATCAAAACCAAAAAAGGTGGCAGGATTGCATTTGTTGAGCTTTCAGACGACACGGGTAAAGTAGACGTGGCATTTTTTGATGAAGTTTATACGCAGTGCTATGAAATGCTAAGTCAAGGCGGGGTTTTGTTAGTAGAGGGATCAACTAGTTTAGATCAGTTTACCCAGAGAACTAGACTTCAGTGTACAAAAGCTATACTGCTTGAGAGTTACCGGTTAAAGCTCGCGCCAGCGCTGACTATTCATGTCAAAGACCCTCAAGATACTATTGTTAAAGATATTGTATCGTGTATAGATCAGTTCTCTGGTAAAAGCTCAGTCACTTTAGTGTACCAAACAAGTGCAGGCACTGCTAAATTCTTGATCCCTAAAAAAGTGGGGGTTACCGATGAGATGATTGAGTCATTGGGCACAATCACAGGAGTCACTTGTTGTAAGCTGTGTTATGCGGAGCAAGAAGTAGAAGTACTTGCTACATAAGGGGCTGTTTTTTTTATCAATAGAGTTATAACCCTTGTCTGCAAACGGTAATTCTGGACAGTTTGGATGATAGCGTCTACAGTATTCAGTAAGAACATTACAATGGACGTCTAATGATATTTCAGTCTTTACGAGTATTTTTTTATAGCGCTATGCAAATATATGGTCTACAGATTTCTCGTGAGGCTGTTGAGGTTCACCGCCAAGGTAAAAGTTTAAACCTAACGATGCTGATTCAAAATGTGTCATCATTAATATTTCTAACAACGTTAATTATTACAACGATTTACGGCTACATGCATATCCTACCCCTTTTGGGCAGCTTATTGCTAGCGGGGTTGTTTTTTCATAATTACCTGATAGGAGCGCATTTTTCTCAAGTTCTTTCTCCGCTAGTCATGGGGATTGTTCGGCTTGAAATTCCGATAATATCAACTGTTATTTCATTCTGTATAGGTCCAGTGGCTCTCTATGCACAATTGAAACGTGATGACAAGATAATTGATTTTGAAGAACAGTGGGAAATGCCGGAATGGGCGCCGGGAATAAAGTATCCCAAGCTTCTAGCAATGTCGGAAAGGCTGATTCAGTCCCTCCCTTATATTATGATATATTTGATATATGGGGTCATAGCTTATCAAGCTTTCACACTTGTAGCGCTAGGAAAATTCTCTTTTGCTCTTAGCATGTATACTGCTCACTTATTTATTGCTGAAATCCACCATCATCACTATCTTCCGGGTTTTGCCAGTACGGCTTGGATAGAATTATGTAGAAGTTTAACTCAGCTCACTGGCCTGTTCAGCTCTGGGGTAGTTGGTGCAGTCGGTGCGTTGGTTACTATGATTGGTGTAATCTCATCTAAAGTGGGTGCTGGGCTAAGGGATTGGTGCAAAATGGTTATTTTGATTGTTACTCCGCCATCATTGCTTCACCGTATAAAGTTTATATTTGATAGTAACGATATTTCAGCTGCCCCGCCTCAAAAAAAGAGTGAGATATCAAAGAAAGTTGGGCTGGCTAGAAATGCCTATGAACGAATGGAACGTACTGAAGAGCTTTATATTCAGCCAGAGGCGCTCATACAAGAGGCAAAAAAATCTCAGGTTAAGCCATCACCATCATTAAACTCAGTATTCTATACAGTGAATAGCAGCCATAAATTTAAGCTATCATCTGTTATTGACAGGTTAATCAGAGAGAGAGATGAGAGAATTGAGAGAGCTAGCATTTTAGAAAAGCATTTAGCTTCGGAGAAGAGGATACTGGCGGATCAAAAATCTAAGAAATCGTTTATCAGAAAAATGGGTTCTGGGGTTATGAAGGTATTTCAGTTTTTGTATGGAGCATATCTCAGATGGGCTATAGTTATTCCCGAATCATTTATTTGCTTGTTGTTGACACCTATTGTATATGTAGCGATAAAGAGCCGTTTTTATAGCCACCATGCTCACAAATATATTGTTGCACAACAGCCTAAGATAGGCTATGGCGGTCCGTTACAGAACGCGACTGAAGCTATCGTAACCAGTAAAGCAGGTTGGCATCAAGGTGAGATGCATTTGAATGAATCAAGAGGTGATTTATCCGCGCTAGCTCACTCCCTATACCGAAGAGAGACAACTCAAGTGATGCCTAAGCTTCTCAGATTGACGGGCATACCATCTCCTGATGACCCATATCAGCCAGAAAACTATCACCGATTTAAAGTCGCCCCATCTTTTGAGCAGCTGGCGACATCTCTCGTCGGTTATTCTTTAGACCCAGCTTCCATTAGTCGAGATAATGGTGGGACGGAGAATATGGAGCCAGCAAGGTTAAAGTATCAAGTATTTAGGTTAGTAGAGCGGCTCAATGGCCGCCCGTACCTGCGGAGCTGGGCAAATGACCAGATAAGCGGGTTGAGTGGGGATGATTTGTTACAAAAACTAACAACACTTTCTCTCGGCGGGGTAGATTATAACTTATTTGATTTGTCGGATGA
>JBDQHG010000034.1:0-9794 GCA_040264995.1 Gammaproteobacteria bacterium
ACCAATGCCAACACAGCTGCTTTGCCCAAAACCCAGCTTAGTGGTTTGATAAACAGCCTCATAGGTCAATGTTCCTGAACGAGAAACAATACCGACATGTCCTTTCTTGTGGATCTCACCTGGCATAATACCCATCTTGCACTCACCGGGCGTAATAATCCCTGGGCAGTTTGGGCCAATTAAGCAAATACCCTTTTCATCTACCAGCTTTTTAACCTTAATCATGTCCATCACAGGAATCCCTTCTGTAATACACACAATTAATGGGATTTCAGCATCAACAGCTTCTAAGATCGAGTCTTGACAAAAAGGTGCAGGAACATAAATAATGGTTGCATCCGCATTCGTTTTATCCTTTGCTTCTGCCACCGTATTAAACACGGGCAAACCTAGGTGAGTCATACCCCCTTTACCAGGTGTAACACCACCGACCATATTAGTACCATACGCTATCGCTTGCTCAGAGTGTGTGGTTGCTTGGCTCCCAGTAAACCCCTGGCAGATCACTTTGGTGTCTTTGTTGATTAGTATGCTCATTCTCTTCCCCTACCCGTATCATAAGTTAGCTGCTGCCTATATTTCTCATCAAATGCACTGACTTGTCGGCTGCTGCCTTAAAATCATCGATAGCTATGATGTCATACTCACTATCTGTTAATACCTGGTTCCCCACATCAGCTTGGTTCCCAACCAGTCTTACCACAAGTGGTTTGTCCATTCCTGTGGCCTTCAAGGCATTAACAATGCCATGAGCAATTAAATCACATCTCACAATCCCACCAAAAATATTAACGAAGATAACCTTAACATTCTGGTCACTGCCAATAATCTTAAACGCTTCTGTTACACGTTCTTCTGTTGCAGTCCCCCCTACATCCAAGAAATTCGCAGGATTGCCTCCGCATACCTTAATCATATCCATAGTCGCCATTGCAAGACCTGCACCATTAACCATACAGCCAATTTCACCCTCTAACGCAATATAGCTTAAATCAAACTTAGCAGCCTCAACCTCTTTTGCATCCTCTTGAGTCACATCTCTTAGTGCTGCAATGTCTTTATGTCGAAATAGTGCATTATCATCTACATTCACTTTTGCATCTAAACAGACAAAATCTTCATCTTGGGTAATGACTAATGGATTAATCTCCAGCATACTCATATCTGACTGTAGAAATGCAGTAAACAACTTAAATAATAACGCTGAAAACTTTCTGACCATCGGTGCATCAAACCCCAAAGCAAAGCCTAATGCTCTAGCTTGATACCCTTCGAGTGAATCGTTTCTAATGGTTACATAATGAATTTTTTCAGGCGTTTTCTGAGCAACTGACTCGATATCAACGCCACCTTCTGTTGACGCCATCAACTTGATAGAGTGAGAAGATCGGTCAATTAAAAATGACAAATAGAGTTCTTGCTTAATACTGGTTAACGTTTCTACCAGCACCTGATTAACCGGCAAGCCCTCTTCAGTAGTTTGATAAGTCACCAATCGGGTACCCAACAACCCTCTTGCAGCTGACTCTAGCTCTTCAACAGACTTTACAAGCTTAACGCCACCTGCTTTTCCTCTACCGCCAGTGAGTACTTGTGCCTTGATAACACAACCATCAGCCCCCATGTTTTTATAGGCTGAAACAGCCTCTTCTACACTTTTAACATTAATGCCTTCGGGAACTGCTACACCAAATGTAGCCAATAATTGTTTCGACTGAAACTCATGCAGGTCCATGCTAACCTCTCCTTATATCCGTCCATACTGGTAGGAACACCGTTACCCAGTCATATTACCAAATTTCAATCAATAAGCCAAGAGGGCTCCCACGATTCGAGCACACCTCCTAGACTTTCCTACCGACCAACTCTACTGATGGTTTCTCGATAGCATATGGAGAAAAATATAATTAATACCAGCATAGGCAACCCACTATAGGCCTATCGCGCTCAGGTCAGGATTTTCTATGATTTCTTTGATGCGTACTAAGAAACCAACTGACTGTTTACCATCTACCAAACGATGGTCATATGATAGCGCTAGGTACATCATAGGCCGAATGACTATTTCATCATTCTCAACTACTGGACGTTTTTGTATGGTATGCATCCCTAAAATAGCACTTTGTGGCATATTCAAAATGGGTGTTGACAATAATGAACCGAATACCCCACCATTGGTAATCGTAAAGGTCCCTCCTGACATATCTTCAAGACTAATCTTCCCATCCCTTGCCTTAGCCGCATAATCTCTAATTCCACTTTCAACTTCAGCAGAACTCATTAATTGTGCTTTTTGTAATACAGGCACAACCAACCCCCTATCGGTTGATACCGCAATCCCTATATTCGCATCACCATGATATAAGATGTCTTCACCATCAACGCTAGCATTGACCTCTGGAAAGTCTTTCAATGCTTGAGTAACCGCGTGTACAAAAAATGACATGAATCCTACCTTCACACCATACTTACTGGTAAACGCCTCCTGGTGTTCTGACCGTAGCGCCATAATAGGTGCCATATTAACCTCGTTAAACGTCGTTAGTATCGCTGCTGTATGCTGTGCATCTACCAACCTTTCTGCAATCTTTGCTCTCAACCGAGACATCTTAACTCGTTTAATACCTTCCTGCACATCATTAGCAACCGAAGATTTAGCATTATTAGCTAAGTCCTCTGCAACAAACCTTCCCCCTCTTGCAGACGGAGTCTTGCTACTTACGTCAACGCCCTGGTCATGAATCGCTCTTCTTAATGAGGGTGATGCATTCACAAACCCTGCGTCGGCAGATGTCGATGATAACCGATCTTTGCCCGAGTCTTCCGTTTTAAGGTTTGACGTATGGTCTTCTGCCTCCACCTCTGCATCAGTATCAATAGTTGCCAACACACTCTGCGCTGTCACAGTGTCATCTACTGCTACATGCTGCTTCTCAAGCACGCCTGCACTGGTAGCGACTACCTCTAACATCACTTTATCGGTTTCTAATTCAGCAATGACATCTCCTTCTTGACACAGATCACCCGGCTGCTTATGCCAAGCAGCTACGGTTGCTTCTGTTATCGACTCAGGTAGCATTGGTACTTTAATTTCAAGACTCATTTTATTCCCCTCTAAATACTTCTTCCATTAACTGAGATTGTTGCTTTTGGTGTTTACTCATATAACCAACCGCAGGTGATGCCGCTTCATCCCTGGCAACACAATCCAATATTAACCCTTTCGGCAAACACGCCTCCATCTGTTTAGATACATACTCCCAAGCACCTTGGTTCTTGGGCTCATCCTGACACCAAACTACACGAGACAATTGATTATAACCCTCAAGAAGCTGTTTAATTTGGCTTTCAGGGAATGGATGCAGCTGTTCTACCCTGAGTAGCGAGAACTGCTTACCATGCTCTATCGCTTCCTGGTGACTCAACAAATCATAGTAGACCCTTCCAGAGCAAAGAACCCATGTTGTTGCCTCAGTGTTGCTGTCAGGGATTAAGCATTCAAACTGCCCCAATAATAGATCTTTGATTGGCGTTACTGCTTTAGGATGTCTTAACAAGCTTTTAGGACTAAAAATAACCAACGGTGTACGATATGAACGAAGGATTTGTCGAATCAGTATGTGAAAAATCTGCTTAGGCGTTGTAGGAACACACACCTGCATATTGTCTTGTGCACATAACTGCAAAAATCGTTCAAGCCTCGCTGATGAATGCTCAGGCCCCTGACCCTCATAGCCATGAGGCAATAACATAACCAGTCCACAATAACGCTGCCACTTTTGATAACCAGAGCTAATAAACTGATCAATGATAATCTGCGCGCCATTAATGAAATCACCAAACTGGGCCTCAAAAACCACTAGAGAGTTAGGACTAGTTTCTGCATACCCGTATTCGAACCCCAGACAAGCATACTCTGAAAGTATAGAGTTATAATTAGCAAATACTGCTTGCTCTTTTGACTTAGGTAATTCATAACGTTTGCCCGAATTTTGATCAAACAAACTTGCATGCCGATGAGAAAACGTACCTCTAATCGCATCTTGGCCAACCAACCGAACAGGGTGCCCTTGATCTAGCAAGACCTGATAAGCCAATAATTCTGCCATCCCCCAGTTCAGGTCTAACTCGCCATCAACCATCTGCATACGCTGCTTATGCATGTTCTCAACTTGCTTTTGTAAAACAGCCCCTTCTGGTAATGCTAGCAGCTTGCGCGCTAGCTCAACTAGCTGGCTCTGAGTATAAGGGACCTTATACTCACTATCCCAACTATCTTGGGAAATACTCACCCAATCTTTATGACGAGTTGATCGTGCCTCATGACTACACTCAATTAAGCTTTTTTTCTGTTTAATTCCCGCAACAATGACCTGCTCAGTCTCTGTTATCTGCTCCTTGGACACACCATCACTCAGAAGCTGCGCTTTATACTGTGAGCTCACAACCTTCTTGTCTTTAATAAGCTGATACATTAAAGGCTGAGTCGCTCTTGGCTCATCCGCTTCATTATGACCATACTTACGGTGTCCTACTAAATCAATAAACACATCCTTTTTAAACGTGTCACGATACTGGGCTGCTATTTTTGCCACATGAATAACCGCATCTACATGTTGACAGTTAACATGTAGCACGGGCGCCTGAATCATCTTTGCAATATCAGTGCAGTAAGGCGTACTTCTTGCATCAACAGGGTTAGTCGTAAAGCCTATCTGGTTATTCACCACAATATGCACCACACCACCAATATGATATGCAGGTACCTGTGACATGGATAAGTTCTCCATAACCACACCCTGCCCCGCTACGGACGCATCACCATGAACAATAATACCTGCAGGCTTAGTCATCCCTCTATCAGTCCTTGCTCTAATATTCCCCATCACAACGGCATTAATTGCTTCTAGGTGAGAAGGGTTATAGGCAAGGGCAATATGGCACTCCTTGCCATTTATGACTCGGTCAACCGAGTGCCCTAAATGGTACTTCACATCCCCCGATGTCCCTTCTAACTGGTTTTTCCCCTCAAACTCATCCATAAGTGTTTCAACTGAAACCCCTAGTATATTCACCAAAGTATTAAGCCTACCTCTATGTGCCATGCCAATGACTACATCATCATAGCCATCTGCAACATGTTGCCCAATTACGGCATCAATTAGCGGAATAAAAGACTCTGCACCTTCCAATGAAAATCTTTTTTGTCCAACAAACTGTATCCCTAAGTGCTTCTCCAACTGCTCAGCACGGTATAAATCAGC
This sequence comes from Gammaproteobacteria bacterium, assembly GCA_040264995.1. Taxonomy (GTDB): domain Bacteria; phylum Pseudomonadota; class Gammaproteobacteria; order Comchoanobacterales; family Comchoanobacteraceae; genus Synchoanobacter. The sequence goes on from JBDQHG010000034.1 coordinate 5,265, forward strand.
ATATGCCTTCAATCGATCCGACTCACTAGGCTTTCCCAGGTTAGACACGATCGTTTCAAACCACAGCTGCTCTTCTGGCGGTGTATGTGCAAACTCAAAACCAATATTCGATTGATACATGCCCTGCAATGTGTCATGCCACCAACGCTCAGGTTTCTCATAAGCTTTATCCAAAGTACCCGATAATACACCTTGGATATTGGGTGCAGGCACTTGTACCCTAAAATCATCAAACAACCCTAAATCAACTGATAAATGACCATACTGCTTATAATGCTGAATAATCGGTATCGCACTCTGCACCACAGCAGTTGGCTCTAACGCCCCCCCCATTGCCAATAGCCTACACATCTTTCTATGCTGAGTAGGCACCTCTAAAAAGGGCGTCAATAACGGTGATAACGCAGCGTCTTGGTTACCATCAACCATCTCTTCAAAGACTTCTTCAACATATGACATACTCCCAGGGGAAAAAAGCTCTGATTCTTTAAAGTGCTGGTACGATTGCTTTTTTCCGTTCACGTCCCTTCCTCACTTTGTGCTTGCCGAATACCCGCAATTGCAGCTGTTGGGTTCAAACCCTTAGGACATACATTGGTACAGTTGAATACACCTCGACATCGATATAATCGATACTTGTCACTAAGATTATCCAAGCGTTTCTTAGTTTGATCATCACGACTATCGTTAATAAATCTTGCTGCTGTCAACAACCCCTGCGGCCCCACAAACTTATCAGGATTCCACCAAGATGAAGGGCATGCACTGGTACAGCACCCACACATAATACATTCATACAAGCCATCTAGCTTAGCCCTATCTTCCTCAGACTGGATGTGCTCTTTCACATCATCTTTGCTAGCATGGCTTGACTGCAAGTATGGCTCAACCGATTCAAAATGCTCATAGAACTGTGACATATCTACAACCAAATCTCGAATAACGGGCATACCAGGCATGGGGTATATTGTAACTTTATCTGGAAGGCTTGCTAACTGTGTCTGACAGGCAAGGCCATTTTTACCATTGACATTCATCCCGTCTGAACCGCAAACACCACCTCCGCATGAGCGACGAATCGCTAAAGTCTCATCCAAGTGGCATTTTATATATTCCAATAGATCAAGTAGCATGACACCCGATATTGCCTTTCGATTAATCTCATAAGACTTCATGTAAGGAACAGTATCTTTGTCAGGGTCAAAACGTTGAATGGATATTTGCATCATCTTTAAGTCCTTTCTTTTAACGTAACAGGGTCAGTGTGACTGGGCTGATTGTTTACCTTGCGCTTCATATATGCGCCATCCCGAAAAACGACTGAATGGTGCAACCAATCTTGGTCATTACGCTTAGGGAAGTCTACACGAGAGTGTGCGCCCCTAGACTCTTCTCGAGTCAATGCTGAATGCGCGGTAGAAACCGCAACATCTAATAAATTTTTCAATTCAAATGCCTCAACCCTACTCGTGTTAAATACCTGAGACTTATCGGTATAATAAGCACTCATCTCAAACCTATCCCTCAATCCCTTCAAGTTCTCATAGCCATATGCCATCTTAGCCCCCTCACGATAGACGCCAAAGTCTTCCTGCATTAAATTTTGCATAGGTTGCCTAAATGAAGTATACGACTCTCCCTCAGTACGCTCTTCCATGTCATAATACATAGAAAATGACTGCTCTATCTCCGTACGAGACGCTTCTTGTGTATGTGAACCTTCATCAACTTTTGTAATTTGGTGCCCAACAGCACGCCCAAATACCACAATATCTAGTAATGAGTTCGCACCCAAACGATTTGCGCCATGGACAGAGACACATGCACACTCACCTGCAGCATATAAACCAGGCACAATTTCATCCTGACCATCTTTAAGCGTGATGACTTCTCCAAATGGTGTGGTTGGAATCCCCCCCATCAAATAATGAACGGTAGGTACCACAGGAATAGGTTCTTTTCTGGGGTCAACTCCCGCATAGGTTTTTGATATTTCTGTAATCCCTGGAAGCTTTGTTTGAAGCGTTTCTTCACTTAACGATCGCAGGTCTAATAGCATGTGATCTTTCTTTTCTCCAACCCCTCGTCCTTGTAGAATTTCCTCCATTGACGATCGTGCGACAATATCTCTACAGGCCAAGTCCGCCATTGAAGAGTATTTAGACATATAGTAGTCACCATTAGCATTTAACAGACGCCCGCCTTCTCCGCGAGTCCCCTCACTAATCAGGATTCCTGAACCATATAACCCTGTTGGATGAAACTGCCACATCTCCATATCTTGCAATGGAATCCCTGCACGCCAAGCCATCGCAAGCCCATCTCCTGTACAGATATAGGCATTGGTAGATGAATGATAGATACGCCCTGCGCCACCTGTGGCTAACACCGTATGTCTTGCTTTAAAGTAACAAAGTTTACCCGTTTGAATTTCAATAGCACTCACACCAACAACGGCTCCTTGTGCATTTTTAACCAAATCTAATACAAACCACTCATTAAAAAAGTGGGTTTTATGGCCAATATTTTGTTGATATAACGTATGAAGTAACGCATGCCCTGTTCTATCCGCTGCAGCACATGTTCGTTTAACCGGCTCCTTCCCAAAAAACCTAGACTGTCCCCCAAAAGCTCTTTGGTATATTTTACCATTTTCATCTCGGCTAAATGGCAAGCCCATATGCTCTAGCTCAATAATCGTTTTAGGCGCTTCCTTACACATATACTCAATAGCGTCTTGATCTCCTAAAAAGTCTGATCCTAACACCGTGTCATAAAAGTGGTACTTCCAATCATCATCTGCTTGTACATTACCTAGTGCTGCATTAATGCCGCCTTGTGCAGCAACAGTATGAGACCTAGTTGGAAACACTTTTGAGATCACAGCGGTCTTTTTACCAGCCTTTCCTAACGATAATGCTGCTCTTAGTCCTGCACCACCCCCACCAATAATAATGGCATCAAATGATTTTGTTTCAATTGTCATGATATTATCCAAACTAAATACACAGCCCAAAAAACTACTGCTAATAAATAAAGCGTCATAAGCCCAATTGCTAACCCTTGGAATCTTTTAGGAGCATAATCGGTAATCACTACCCACAGGCCAATTCTTGCATGCAATAGAAACCCTGTTATGCCAAGCAGCGTAAGCGCTTTTCCAGATACTGAGGCTAAATAGATATACCAATCACTAGCCTGGTTCAACCAGCCACCAAACCATAAAACCAACATAGGCAGCACAAACAAACTGATGCATGAAGCCGAAATTCGCTGTATCCACCAATCGTTGAGCCCTGGTTTTTTTGCTGTTGTATTTACCATAACAATACTCCTGTCCATACGGAAAATACAACGGCTAGCACTAATACAACCACCGCAGATTGATTAGCACGCTTGAGACTATGATCATGTCCAAAATCGGCAACCATATGTCTTACCCCCGCTAGGAAATGATATATATATAAATTAACCATCAACCAAATAGATGCTTTTACCCATAACATGCTTAGCCACTGATCAAGCTCACCAGCAAGTGGAAGTAAAGAATAAAGATAGAGAAGCAAAGGAAATCCTAAGAAGAAAACAACCCCAGAGACCCTATGAGTAATAGATATAAATGCAGCCAATGGCAGCTTAATCTTCCATAATTTCAAAAAGACTGGTCTTTCTCGCATGGTATCTCCTTATATCAGCAATGGAAATAGTATATCGATCATTTCATTTTTTTTCAAACACGATTAAGCCTTCCCAGGCATAAACTTCTCATTTGACAAAGATATAGTGAATACTCTAGGCTAATAACAACGTCAGGAAATGATATGAAAAATGGGTATTCACCAGCTATCACAACAGCTCAAGCACCTATCAATCAACAATGAAAAGTATTGATGCTACCCTAGAAATGTTTACTCAGAGTTTAATCCCTGCCATCAGTAGCCCTGGATCTCTGAAGGAGCTCTTGGACTGCTTGCACTTAATCCAACAGAACAGGACAATGAGCTTAGTGCAGAAAACATTACACTTAAAAGAAATAATAAAAAAGCAAGCAGACCTGTTATGTGCTGCCACCTGTCCTCTGAGAGAACCATTCCCGTCCTTTATTTATGCTTTTCATACTTACCTTCTATACCACCATACACCCGATCCAAAGCATCACTTAAAACTGACATTACTTCACTATAGTAAAAAAGTAACAACCCATAGGCATTTACCCCTCACCCTACAAAATGCCATCACCCAGATTACAGCTGACCTGTATCAACAGCCCTCTGCATTTACAATCATAGAGAGTACACAAGCTGCCACTTCCCGCCCGCTTCTTCCACCGGTTCCTGCAGCACAACATCCTCCTGCAGTGGCTCAACTTGCCGGAAGAAAACGACACCAGCCTCGTCAAAGCATGGGCCACTGTCATAAAAAGAACACGACCGCCAACACCGCCAGGCTAAACTTATTTTAATATTGAACTCAAATATATACCTGGAATTTATTGACAAGCATATGGAAAACCTTCAAAATACTCCAAAC
>JBDQHG010000035.1:0-9712 GCA_040264995.1 Gammaproteobacteria bacterium
CCTCGTCTTGGACTTCTTCCTCAACCTCGTCTTGGACTTCTTCCTCAACCTCGTCTTGGACTTCTTCCTCAACCTCGTCTTGGACTTCTTCCTCAACCTCGTCTTGGACTTCTTCCTCAACAACCTGTTCTTCAGCTTTTACAGATGCCTCTTCAGCTTCAGTTGAATCAGGCTTTTTCACTTCTTCTACTTCAGCTTTTTCTTCTGTAACTTCTTTTTCTTCTGTAACTTTTGATTTAGCAGTCTCACTTTTAGACTGGTATTCACCATATGCGTCTTGTGCCTTATCTGCCCCCACCTTTACTAAGTCAACCATATCCTTGCCTAACATTGATAAAGACTTACCAATACCACCTAAGATATCATTTACCTCTCTTTTGTCATCACTCATGTCGTTCTCCAAATTACTGACTTTCTGTACCATAGGAACTTAACTGTGTTTGACAGAATTATTTGAACTGATAATGTAATCTTTACAAAATCAGCATTAGAATGAGCAGACTAGCGACACTTGTCATCATCCCAACTGAAACCAACTGCTTTGCTGATATACGGCCTGTCCCTAAGACTAATGCATTAGGCGGGGTAGCTGTTGGTAACATAAATGCAGAGTTTGCGCTTAATGTAATTAAAAAGATACAAGGTAATACCTCCAGATGTGATAACTTTATCATAATTTCTGATAGTGGGAGTCCTAAAGATGTAACTGCTGTATTACTGCACAGCTCAGTGACTGAGCTTATAATAAACCCAAACAATGCTAACGCCTGATAGTTATATAGCCATTGTCCATTAATTAAGTAGTTCATAGCAGCCACAACCACGCCCTGCTGGTCCATCCCCTCTGCAATAAAGATGCCTGCTACCACCATTAAAATACTCGCAGTCGGCAATGTTAAAAAGTCACCCAAGGTAAATGCTTGCTGGCTTTTATACCGCACCCTGCTGCATAGTCCGAGAATCGCTAAACCAATCCATGATTCTTTGACCTGATAGCCTACTAGTGCTGACCAACCCCCAAACGGTGCTGTTTGTGTTGCCCATAAGACAATGCACCCCCCCAGGCCTAGCATTAACTGTTTTTGCGCCGTAGATATTTGATAGCTAGTGTGATTGATCCTAAGGGGCTTACGCGGGCACTGGTGCCAGAAATAAGCCGAAACAAATCCTAACAGTAATAACACAAACGGTAATGCATAAGAAAACCACATGATAAAATCAATCTCTAAACCAAAGTGGCGCTCTGCATAAGCAACTGCAACTAAGTTTGCAGGTGTCCCTATCGGCGTTAACATCCCACCAATAGTTGCACCATAAGCAATACTGATAAGCAAATGAGCACATGATACATTCAGTGATTCCGATAAACTCATTGCCACAGGGATCAACATCGCAACGACAGAGGTATTTGATATCCACATGCTTAAAAAGCTAGCGACCAACAGCATTAGTATCACCAATGAGAACTCAGTTCTAGGCTGAAACATCGTTAAAAGTGATGAAGATATCGCTAAGTGGATATCATTCTTTACTATCAGCTTTGCTAGTGCACACCCAACTATCAATAGCAGCACAGGCTGACTCACAGAAATAGCAAGAGCATCCTTAATCGGCACCAAACCATATACCACCAGCACTGTACAACTAATCAAACTAGTACGTAATGTTTGATTTGGCCAAGTAAACCATGCGGATAACGTTGATAAAATCACTAACACCAGCATACTAATGGGAGAAAACACCCAGTAAGATAGCACCATGAAGCAGATTCCTAGAAGAACTCGGTATGTCATAATATTTGTAGCTCTTGATGAGCTCCGACTAAAGCAACGCCACTATACCATAGGCACCTTAGTCCTACAAACGATAACCCATACTTTTTTCACCACTAGCTTCTTTCTGTTTGAATGCAATCAACGCAAGCAAAACTGTCTTTAATCGCTCCTTAAAAAAAGGGACTTCAGGCTTAAAGTAGGACTCCCTATTCACTGCACGCACGCTAATCTCAGCAATAATATGACTAAAGTCCTCAAAAACCAGCTTATCCTCCAAGCAAAGCTTAGCCTCACGTCGTTGAATCTGGGCCCACTCACTTAATAACGCTTTGTAACATTCCTGGGTTTTGGGGAAGTTCTCATTCATGACATCCACCTCAAAACCCTCTTTATACGTTACTTTATCAACCTTACCCTGCACATAGTCTTTACAGTACCTTAAATATTTAGCGCGCCATTTAGGTTTTGAAATATAATATAAGCCTACCTCATCTAAATTAAGCTGGGTTAACACCCTTTCTACATACAGGGGAAAACCACGAGCTAAATCCATTTTATCACTACCAGGGTTTTGATCTAAATACCAAGCAAACTTCTGCTTAACATAGGGACTGAATCCTTTGTTCGGGTCAGGCAAATCATGTACCACTGCTAAACAACGCTCTAAGTACTGCTTTAAAAGCACCATATATCTTGGAAAAAATATGCGTGCCTTATCCTCCGTCCGGACATAATGCTGATCAATATCTGCATTTAATACATCAGGACCTGCTTCAGGATAGTCTTCTATGGTAGTAGGGGTGTAATATTTTAATGTCTCATGAAGTGAGCCTTGTAATAGCCATTGCACTAATTGATTTTGCATACTACTCCTATCATTAGATCATTTTAATACCTAACTACACCATAGCTACTGCTACTTTCTTAGCGACCAGGATATTGCCTTTTAGGTTGGTAGTCAATATTCGATGGAAACGACACCTACGAGTTAGGTGATCTGCCTACCACTTAAGCACTAAATAACCATCCAAGTCTTGTACAATCTGACGATGAGCCCTATATTATTTAGGGTGAGTGAAAACTAATCTAATGTATTTATTCATTTATCAGAAGGTGAAAGTTGTATGGAAATAATACCCTGGTTCTACAGTCTCTTAATGATTCCTCCTGTGCTAATAGGCGCTGGATTAGCCGTTAACCGCTACTTGTGGCCCTTTATTACCAACATACTGAGTGGTCTACAACAGGATCGTGGATGGCTGGTTGTTGACTTAAGTGGCGGATCTGTCCTATCTAAGTCAGATAAGGAACTACTATCACACCCTGAGGTATGGGGGGTTATTCTATTAAAATATGAGCAGTATGGTCAGACAAATGACCGCACAGCAACTGTTCGGTACAAAGGACTTGATGAAGTGAGGTCAGTGGTTAGCCAAGTCAAAGCCATACGGAAAGATCTGAAGATCTGTATTGACCATGAGGGTGAACGTATCTGTCGATTTACCGATAGTCATGTCATACCCACACCATTTTTATCCACGTATCTCAATTTTCACCCTCCCGGCAAACGAATGGCCGCTGCACAACACTATGGTGAGAAAGTAGGCAGCCTACTCAAAAGCGTAGGCGTTGAAGTACTATTCGGCCCTGTTGCTGACAGAACCTCTCAAAAAGCTCCTCTAGATGGCCGCACGATAAGCCGAGATATTGATGAGATTGTCGCTTATAATAAAGCAGTGATTAATGGTATTTGTGCCCATGGCATCCAAGTCGTATTAAAACACTTTCCAGGCCTAGGAGATACGACACATGACACACATGCTCTCCCGGCAAAACAACTTAATACAAGCTTCTATGACGATGGATTACAACCTTTTAAACAACTGCAGCACTTATTCCCGAACGCAGGTGTTATGTTAAGCCATGCACAGTACCCTCTAGACCCAGATGTTCCAGCATCCATGTCCTATCAGTTTCAGTCTATGGTTGCAGGGTTTCCGAAGAAGTTCACTGATGATGTCAGTATGCGTGCCCTATCTGTATTTGGCACCCTGGGCGAAAGACTGGATAGGGCAAAAGATCTTGGCTATATTGCCATTTGTATGCATAACCAAACAGCACTCAGAAAGTACTTACAGGAACCTGATCACAAGCCCCACGCATCAAGGCCATCAGACTCTTTATCAAAAAATCGCTAGCTGCTTATTTCTCCCCCCTCTTTTTCCGATACTCAGACTGTATCAATCAACTGTAGGTAACTAGGCTTCATATACAAGACTAGCCATTGTACCATGCATCATTAATCTCATAGGGATAGTCACCGAGATATCAACCGTATACCTTATAGGGATGAGCAAGGTCCTACAAAGTAGGATTTAAGCTAATAGTAAATATTACCTACCATTCGGAAAGGAGAAATAGTCACTCAGCTCGATGCCTCCGACTGCTTGTTCAATAGACTCTTTAATACGACTGACACTCTCTGAACTTAGGGATGTACCTTCAGCCCAGTGAGTACGGGCATTCTCAAGCAGTAACTGCCTTGCCTCAACGGGATTAAGTTGCTCGCCAGGTGGTCTGGCCTGTAGGGCTCTTAGCCTCAATAGTATATAGTCACTGATTGTTGTGCTACTAACTGACTCAATACTCACTGTTTGAAGTGTGTAACACTGAGATTCAATTAGTTTATTAAATTGTCCAGCAGCGCAAATCATCTTTTCATCTTCAACCATCTCGCTTAATGCGTCAACTAGGCGTTCTTGACAGGTCCCTGCACCAACCCCAGCGACCCTATGCTGCTCATCCATAATGGCATTTGCTAAAAGAGAAGTCAGTGCACTGATTGTGACTGAAGAAGTTCTATCCTGATAGGAAAAGTCCATTTTTGGGAGTATACTTCTAGCGGACTGGATCTGGCCAAGCTTACTCTGTCGATCCTCTGAAGATAAGTCAGAACGGTGACTTAAACTATTCGCGTAGTGATCAATAACAGATGAAAGTGTATAACGATTAGAAGTGACTGTAATTTTAAGCTTCGTTGCTGATTCAGATACCGTTCTATGAACACTCTCGCGGTGAGTTGATTGGCTGTAATTACCAAGAAGGTGTGCACGCATTGATCGAGATAATCTAGCCGGATTACTTAGGTCAATGGCAAGCCAAAATGAACCAAAAGCAGCTATTAGTAATACGGGCCAGCTCTCTACTAACTGGTATAATCGGCTATTTCTGGAAATATACGCCCAAGCCCGTTTTGAAAAATTGAAATTAGCCTTAGCGAGAAGTAGCAGCGCTACGCTTTTAAGGAACAGAGTTACAGGTGAAAAAACACTTAAATAGGTAGTCACTACCCACATCAGCCAGAATAATGGTTGATTACTGGATAAATGAGATAACGTATCTTTTAGGAGCATGTAATTTAGTATAGGCAGGAGTAGAATTGCGACATATTGAAGGAAAAGGGTTTGGGGAAAAAAGATGCTTGATAGCATAAAGGTAAAAAGCGCCATATTAATAGAATAAGCCAGCTTCATACATACCGTAGCAATCAGTTTACTAAATATTAAAGCCACACCAAAAAGCAGTATTTGCCAATATAGTGACGTTGATGTTACTCTATTCTTTCTCATAGAAGGGATTGAGCCAATCCCTAATACAAGTATCGTGGCAGCAAGCGTTAGAGCAAACGATTCTACCGAAGCCAATATAAAAAGAACGACCAAAGAGACTATACTGGAGTATATTATAGTCCTACTATTACCTGGAAGATCAGCAAAAGGGACCATGTTACGTTGTACGTATTTTGAAAAAAGCATATATCCAAGAAAAGTGAATCCATAAACAGTCGTTAAAATCATTAAAATACCCGCTATATGTGACTTTGATCGAATATACCATACTTTTATCCAATAACTCAAGGCGAATAATGTCCATCTATTTTGTTAATAAACTGTTCTATATTTAAAGCGTACTGAGTAATATGGCTCATGATCCAAACACACCCAGCCACCTTCTCGCAGTGAAGGAATGAAACGATAAGTTGTTAAAAGCAGATGGTTGCTATGTATTTCTCAAATCTTATTTTACTTTTCTTGTCTGATAGCCTGAATCCATCTAATCTAGCATAAGAACCTTAATACCTGTGATAAGAGACAATAAAGATGAAATACAATTGGAAAACATTAATTGCTCATGTTGATATGGATGCATTCTTTGCTTCGGTTGAACAAATGAAAGATCCTTCCCTTCAACATAAACCAGTGGTTGTAACCAGCAACCCTAATAGCCGAACAGTGATTGCTGCATCATATGAAGCCAAAAAGCTAGGCTACCAGGTTGGTATGCACGTCACCCCCAGCCCAAACGTACACATTAAACATGCTAACCTGACTGAGTACCAAGAAATCTCTTATAAGATTATGAACTGCTTAGCAAAGCTGTGTGCCCAGATAGAAATATTTTCTATTGATGAAGCGTACTTAGAGCTTTCAGGGATGGAACATATATACCCTAACGAGGAAATGTTTATCACACTACTTAAAAGACAAATCTATGAACAAGTTGGCCTTCACTGCTCTGTTGGACTTGCAGAGAATAAGTCATTGGCTAAGATCGCCTCAAAAGCCAACAAACCAAACGGCCATTTTATGATTCCGCCTGGCTGTGGATCAGCATATCTTCAAGACAAACCCGTAGAGATTTTGTGTGGAGTCGGGCCAAAAATGAAGCTGTTCTTAAATACACTTGGTATTATTCTATGCGGAGATATCCATAAGGTGCCTATTAGCCTACTATCGAGCAAGTTTGGGCAAGTTGGGCGGGAAATTAAGCGAATGTGCTTAGGCCACGGAACCGCTGTGTTACTCCCACCAAAGCTGATACCTAAAAGCATGGGCAATAGCAAGGTGATTAAGCCAGCGCTTTATAACCAAGAGCGTACTTGTGAAATATTTCGGTTATTATCAATCAAGCTTTCTACTAGACTGCGAGCACAATCGTTATTCACACAACGTATAGCTGTTTCTATCAAAACTCGTGATAAAATAATCACTATTAAGCATCAATTCCCTCAAGGAGCTCAGTGTCATAAAGAAATAAAAGATGCATACCATGTGCTACTGGAATCAGTCCAGTGGCCATTATTTGTTAGACAAATAGCTATCCGTGCAACTTACCTAAGCAAACATAGTCAAGAAGACTTGTTAAAGCCCATGACCACCTCAGCTGAGCATGTGATTGATGCCATTAACGCTAGGTGGGATAATGCTATCTCGATAGGAATAGATTCCATTAGAACTGAAAAAGTAGCATAAAGTAGTTGCTAACTATAAGTTAGCAACTACGGAGTTACCAAATGCTGAACATGGAGTGCTACTGCCTGATACCTCAGCTCTATCAGAAGCTATTGGCTTTATTGAACTAGATGAACAAAATCTAGCTGTCACTTTTGATAGCTTAAGACTTGCCTGGCTATACCATTTCCCGATCTTATCCCTAATTGGCTCGAATGATGGTGCAAAAACTGTTTTTAGTAACGGCAATAGTGATACAAGCATGATTCCGTAGGTAATTAATGATGGTAACGTTATAAATGCAGCTAACTTAATGGCAAAGAGCGAAAACGCCAAAGTAAATAAAATGATATCCCTAATGAACTTTAAATGCGAAATACCAATATATGATAGCCAGTTATGAACTGTACCATTCGATAAGAAACGCATGTAGTCTGCTTTGTAAACCTCTTGAATCTTTTCTAAATCAGCAGCTTCTGCACTCGAATAAACCCGCATTGGTGCATTTAGATTTGCGTTACGAATAACAGCACTATCAACAATACCTTGATTTTCATAAAAAGGTAATGAATGCGCAGAAAAGATATTGCCAAGTAATGTCGTTAGGAAAATCCATAACGTCATATGTTTGCGTACATAATATAAATTAGCATTTACCGGAGCATGATCTGCTAAGATATATGGCGCAGAGGCATGGACAATATCCCCATCATAACAGTGGGCTATCATATTGAGCCTGAAACTAGAATTTTCACTTGCAAGCTTTTCAAGGGCTGCTTTAGCTTTAACATTATATGATGAATCAACACCTGTTGACTGAAAAACAGCCATATTAACTTCAGTGATGTGACTATAACCATCTTTTTTTTCAGCAATTTTATCGAGCAAGTCAGCTATAAACATTTGGTTAATGCCGCCACCAAAACTATGCCCAGCTGTATTAACAGTCGTTTTGCCTGCAACCAATTTTTCAAACTCAGCAAAAAGACCATCTTTTACACGGTGATACGAGTCAAAACCAGGGCCATTTTTCTCAAAATCAGCTAATACCGTTTCGTCTGGATCCCTTGAGTCAGTTCCTCGAAACCCAACAACCACAGTATTTTCATCAGTCACCCCATCCTTTTTTGGCTTGGCAAACAGAGCATTAATTCCAGATTCAGTTAGAGAGCCGTGTACAGCAAACTCATCCTTAATTGAAGCGAAAGATGCGATGTCACCTTCACTTAGCTCTTCCTTAAGTGCACTTTTCTTTTGATGTGAAAAATATCCATATGAGCGATAGGCCATAGTTTCAAGTTTATTACCAACGACCAAATCCTTAACTGTACCTAATTTACCTTGCTGCTTAGGGTCAGCTGCTATCTCAGCCCGACTTTTAGTAATTTGAGCGTTAATCGAATACAGCATATAGCTAAGTGCTAAGGTAGTAGATATAATTAAGCTGTAAGATAGCACCAAACACGAAAAAAGAATCACAAGCGCGGCAAAAATTTGCTTCGAATATGTTTTAAGTGAAGAGTATACACTCGAGAAGATCGCTTTAAGAAACTTAAACGCTTCATTAAAAAACGACGATAATGATGAGTATATAGATGAAATTATACTTTTAGTTGAATTTATAGGTTTTTTTGCCATGAGCTGATCCCCTAGTTTTAATCTATTATACTAGAAGCTCTGCAAAATGTCAATCAATAACTCGCCGCAGATGATTTAAACAAGCACTAAGTGTACTTCTTTTACTCTTCTACTAGCTGAATAACTGCCATTGGTGCCGCATCGCCTACTCTGTACCCTGCTTTAAGAACACGAGTATAACCGCCAGGACGACTAACGTTTTTAGGACCTACTTCATTAACAAGCTTTTTAACCGTTTCTTTACAGTTTAATGCAGCCTTAAGTGCACGCACTGTCAAAAAATTATTTTCCTTCGACTTCGTAATAAGCTTTTCTACAAATGGTCTAAGCTCTTTGGCTTTAGCTAGCGTAGTCTTAATTCGGCCATGCTCGATAAGCTGCCTTGTTAAGTTTCTTAGCAACGCCTTTCTGTGAGAGGATGTTCTGTTAAGTTTTCTTTGTTTTATAAGATTTCTCTTGCTCATAATTTACCCCTTTATTTTCCCTTCGTCAGGTGTTTCCCAACCCTCAACATGAAGTCCTAATGACAACCCTTGGTCTGCTAGCATGTTTTTGATTTCAGCTAATGATTTACGACCAAGGTTTGGTGTTCTAAGTAACTTCGCTTCGCTTCTAGTAACTAAGTCACCTATATATCGGATATTCTCAGACTTTAAACAGTTTGCAGCACGAACCGTTAACTCTAGTGTGTCAACCTTTTCATATAGCTTAGGATTAACAGTAAACTGTTGGGCCTCATCAACCTGCTCTTCTAATTTAAGCTCAACAAATGATGATAATTGATGCTGAAGAACACTTGCTGACCAGCGAATAGCTTCATCCGCTGTAATAGAACCATTTGTCTCAACCTCTAATACTAGCTTGTCTAGATCAGTTCTATTTTCAACTCTAGCATTTTCTACTTTAGATATAACACGCTTAATTGGTGAGTAGGATGCATCCTACTCACCAATTAAGCGTGTTATATCTAAAGTAGAAAATGCTAGAGTTGAAAATAGAACTGATCTA
>JBDQHG010000036.1:0-9454 GCA_040264995.1 Gammaproteobacteria bacterium
GTATGCATAAACTAAATGGAGGATATAAAATGGAAGTAGTAAGCAAAATGCGAGTGGCCGTGCAACCCAGTAAAGTGCCCACCAAGCTTTGTATTTTGTCTCCTGTTTTTCTTCAGAGGTTAATTGCTGTAAGGAGGTTTCAGGGTCAACAATCCATGGTTGTATATGTGCTAAAAAAGCAGGAATTTTTGTAGCGGTAGTAGAAGCTTGAATGACATCAGTGTCCTGTGGGATAATGCCAATTTTACTAATGATGTCACGATCATTGATTATGACTGTACTATTACTACATGTGGCAGAGGCGGAAGGAAGGGCCGGGTTAATTCCGGTGACACTTAGGATGTTGGGTAGACTATGAGACATTAAAGCCAAAGCGCCTCCTAAGCTTAGTCCTATAGCATGGACACCAGTTGGTTTGCTTTGTAGCCAGTCTTGAATGCGTTTTCGACCAAACCACATAATAGGTTTGCCGATATCAGAAAAAGGAAAAAGATCTGCTGCTAGGGTTGTCCAAAACCCATGGTCTGCCGGGTAGGTAGTGCCTTTATATAAAAGCAGGCAGTCTAGCGTTGGGTCTGTAGGGGTTAGCCCATATGCATAGAACTGATCATCGCTTGGGAAGAGTGAGGGCAGTAATGGAACTAGGGTAATATTAAAGGTGGCAGATATCCAATCACCGTCCTGCTGTACAGGGATTTGTATTGATTGTCTGTCTCGGGTAATGAAATAAGGTAGCAGTCCTAATACTTGTTTGATTGCTAGGTTTTTATTCTCATCTGAGCGTTTGCTATCACTGGCTACGGCTTCTGACAAGGTTTGTTCAATCCAGGTCACGGCACCGTGCATAAGGGAGTGGTTTTGCGACCAGAGTACATGCTTGACGGCATTAAATTGAGAATAGGTGGTGCTCATAGTATGCTTTTATATAAAGGGTGCTAGCAATATAGTTATATGTATGACTATTGTCAACTTTGTTATAAAATCACGGACCACGCTATACGCTTTGATAGCTCGCCGTATAGAGAGGGAGGCGCCTCTGAGTCAAGCTTCCTACAAAAGTGGGCATTCCAATTTGCTTTCTGGAGGTTTGTTCAATGCTAGGCTAAGCATCTTTTCCGTAATAAATAAAGCAGGTGCAATTTTAAAGATATTGCTCTGGATGTAAGGTGCTTTGGGCAATCCCCGAAATACTGTTAACATGCTCAGTAGTCGTAGGGGCAGGTATAAAGATGTCCGCTCTTTAGCTTCAAAAAAATATTGACTAACGATCATCATTGTTTCCGCAAGACGTTCAATAATATATAAGTCAGGTCGGTATAAAGCTAATAAGGCATATCCAACACCTGCTATAACAGGGGGGATCGATTTTTCCGCATTTGCTATATCCAGGTTAAAGAAAGCATCAATACCAAAAAGCATGGTGAGAAGAATGAACTTAGGGAGCTGGGTTCCGAGGGTGTTGAGGAAAGCAAGGGAAATGGTGGCTATCCATAGCGTATATTCATAGAGGAACTTATACTGTTTTTGTTTTGACTTTCTCACCGAATACATCCTTATAAATGTCGATATTATAATCTTTTTTTTTTAAGATAGGTCAATAGCTGCTATTATAGCGAGATTTGTGGTGCTAGAATTAAATAGCCATTATAGTTGTAAAAATGAAGGAGGCCCAATGGTAGATATGTTGATTCGGCTTGTAAAGCTTGCAATAGTGCTTTTGTTAGGTGGTTGCATTATACTTCTGGTGTTTCAGCGTAAACTCATGTACCACCCTTCTCCTTACTCTTCTGAGTTTGCGGGGTTGTTAGAAAAGACCAGAATAGAGAGGATTGAGTATAAGGTTGCTAACCAAACACAAGTGGCTTTTTATATTCCAGCAGCGTCATTATCAGAGCCAACCCACTTATGGGTGATGTTTGGTGGTAATGGTGCGTTAGCACTAGATTGGTTAAATCTAGTCTCTGAATACCCAGATCCAGATGCGGCATTTTTATTAGTCGACTATCCCGGATATGGCTACAATGGGGGAAATCCAACGCTTGAACATAATATGGAAGGAGTCAATGCAGCATACGCTGCTTTTCTAAAGACAGTGTCTTATGAACCCAATAATCTTAACGTTGTGGGGCATTCATTAGGTGCTGCAATAGCGCTCGGATTTACGCAAGTCCATAAAGTAGACCAGTTGCTGTTATTGAGCCCCTTTACATCGATGCACGATATGGTGCAGCACCTTTTTCCCTATTCTGGGAAATGGTTAAGTCCACTGCTATTAGATAAATATCAGGTTGGGTCTGTTCTAACTCAGCTACAAAATACTCAAGGAAGACTAAAAAGGGTGAAGGTTATCCATGGTGATAATGATGATATTGTTCCTGTAACCATGTCTAGAGAGCTTGCTCAGAATCACCCAGGTTTTGTTGAGTATAAAGAGCTTCCTAATGTAGGCCATAATATAGACGAGGAGTACAGCCAGCAGGTTGTTAAAAGTATGCTTGAGTTATCTCAACACTAGCATTGTTCTGTTATACATAGGTGACACCTTGAGGTAATGCTTATAACAATAAGACAGTGCCTGCTAGCACTTTAGCCAGACGATGTATTAAAGCCTAAAATTTAGGTGTTGTTGTTGGGAGATTGCAGTTAGCGCTTTGTAAATGATAATTGGTACCGATCCCCTTGGTAAAGCATTGGGTAGACCTGTATATTCTTTCCACCTATCTTAGGGAGTTCTTCCTGCCAGTAACCTTTTTCAATGGGTGTGACAATACTGCCTCTGGGTTGTGCATCAGGTTCGATAAAGTGGGTGAAGAGTAGGGATCCGCCAGGCTTTGTGATCCTAAGTGCCTCCTCGATAGCAGCTATCATTTCTTCTTCTGTTAGGTACATAGCAAGTGCCCCAAAGCTGAGAATACAATCAAATGTATTGTCAGGAATAGATTCATGTTTTTGTGTCATGTCATGTACAAAAAACTTATCCGCACTATTAGGGAAGTTTTCTTTTGCGAAGTCAATAGCATTTTCGGAAAAATCAGACCCTCCGAAATCGATATTAGGGTAGTCATCTTTAATGACTTTTAGTGCAGCACCCACACCCATGCCTAGTTCAAAAATCTGATTTTTCTCTGAGAGAGGGCGGTTAAGCTTACTGACGCCATCCCGAACAATCTCAGAAAACTCTGCTTCCGTGAGATAATGCCACTGAGAGTACTTATGTAGGTCTTCATCTGAGTGTGGGACATACATACCTATATCAAACCATGTATTAATCATTTTGGTTCTAAAGGAGGGTGATACGTATATTCCCATAAATAGGGAAAGTAATAAAGCTGTTAACATTAACGAAAAATACTTGAGTGACTTTCTCATGGTTTGAACCTAGAATATATCTTCTTTAAATATAGCTACTTTATAGTAAGATGTAAAACTTGTGTGGATAAAAAGCATCATTTGTTATAGAGCTAGACGCAATATCATCGCGATGTGTTATCTAATTGATCCATTCTACAACCATCAGGGGTAAGCGGCTTCTTGATAAATGTCGGATTTTTTGAGAAGGCTATTTACTGATCACCCAGTTCACTCTGAGATTAGAACACTTTTAAGATTAGTATCAAGAGAGACTAATATTCATCTTTCATTTTTTATATACTATGCTCAGTTTACATAGGATTATATGGTGATTATTCTCGGCATAGATCCCGGGTCTCGGTATACAGGCTGGGGGGTTATTTCGATAGTAGGCAACCGGATGCAGCTAGTCGCAGCGGATCGGGTGGTGCTTGGAGATCGACCTCATGAAGAAAGGCTCGTATTGATTTATGATGCAGTTCGAGATATTGTCACGCAGTATCAGCCAGACTTGGTTGCTGTTGAAACCGTTTTTGTGAGTAAAAATGTTCAGTCTGCATTAAAGCTAGGGCAGGCAAGAGGTGTTGCAATTGTTGCTGCAGCTAAGTTTGGACTTCCGTTAGTTGAGGTATCTCCCAGGTTGGTCAAGAAGGTGGTAACAGGCTATGGTGGCGCGTCGAAGATGGGGGTGGGGGATATGGTTGCTCGGTTGCTTTCAACCCAGCAGCCTCTTTCTGAGGATGCGGCAGACGCATTGGCGATTGCAATTAGTGCAAGTAGTATGACGAGGAGTAAAGTATGATTGCTTGGTTGAGTGGAACATTAGTTGATAAAGGCACGAACACATGTACATTGTCTGTGGGTGGGGTTGGTTATGAGGTTGAGTTGACATTGAAAGACTGGAGTCAGTTGCCATGTTTAGGTGCTGCCGTACAGATTTTTGTACAAGCAGCTTATCGTGAAGATGCACAATTGCTATTTGGGTTTTTAGAAAAGTCTGCAAAATCGGCTTTTACCGCTCTTACAAAAGCAAGTGGTGTAGGACCTAAAATGGCGTTACAAGTATTAGATACCTACGGGATTGATGAGTTAAGTCTGTTTGTCGCACAAGGAAACTATTTAGCACTGACACGTGTGAAGGGTATTGGACCAAAAGTTGCTAAACGGCTGATGATTGATTTAAAGGGTAAGCTTGTGTATCAGGCTTGTCCAGAAAAGTCTATGCAGTCAGGTACTTCGCAAAACGAGGCAGTAGATGCTTTACTACAACTGGGGTATAAAGACCAGCAAGCAAGACAAATGGTTAATGGCTCTGAGGGGGTCACAGTTGAAGAGATTATTAAGTCAGCGCTTAAAAAAGAGGGCAGTAAGGCATAACACAACAGGAATAAGAGATGAGTATTGTAAAAGATCCAGAGATGCTTGCAACGGATATTAGTGTCACTGTTAGACCGAAGTCACTAGCGGATTACATTGGCCAGAGCCAAGTTAAAGAACAAATGAAAATATTTATTCAAGCGGCTAAGATGCGGGGAGAAGCATTAGACCATACATTGCTTTATGGACCACCTGGGCTGGGGAAAACAACCTTAGCAAATATTGTTGCAACGGAGATGTCAGCATCACTGATACAAACTTCTGGTCCTATTTTAGATAAAGCAGGAGACCTAGCCGCTATTCTCACTAATTTATCAGAGGGGGATGTGCTATTTATCGATGAAATCCATCGTATGAATCCAGTGGTAGAAGAAACATTATATTCAGCAATGGAGGATTATAATCTGGACATTATGATCGGTGAAGGTACGACAGCACGGTCTATTAAAATTGATATACCTAAGTTTACCTTGGTGGGAGCAACAACTCGTGCTGGGTTATTATCTGCACCATTCAGAGATCGGTTTGGGATTGCTCAACGGTTGAACTTCTACAACAAGGAGGAGCTGATGGAAATTGTACTGCGTTCTGCTAAAATCCTCAATATTGATATGGATTCCTCAGGTGCACAAGAGGTTGCCCGTCGTTCTCGTGGAACGCCTAGGATTGCGAATCGGTTGTTACGAAGGGTAAGAGACTTCCATGAGGTTCATGCCAAGGGAGAGGCACTCTGTTCACAATCAGCCTCTAAGGCATTGGCGCTATTCCAGATTGATGAGTACGGGTTAGACGATATGGATCGGAGGTTTTTAAACCTGATCTATAAGCAGTTTGAGGGAGGTCCTGTTGGTTTGGATAGTATTTCAGCAAGCCTAGGTGAGGAAAAGGGCACGATTGAAGAGGTTGTTGAGCCATTTTTGATTCTATCAGAACTCATTGTTAGAACCCCAAGAGGTAGGATGATTACACAATCAGGGATTCAGGCGGTACAGGAGCGTGCAGAGTGAGAGCAATAGGCTCCTTAGTAAGAAGAGTTTGCAAGTAGTGCAGTTAAGTCATCCGCGGAGTTTTCTGCAACAGCATCACCACCTGGAGTAAATGAACCCAGATAGTATGTCATGTCATCATCTAGTGTGTCATTGAGGGCTGATACATCAGAACCAGTACTTTGTCCTACGTTGATTGCAGTCATTACCATTGACTGATAGCTCGTTAGAAAGGTCAAGAATTGCAGTTGCTTCATTTCCGCTAGTAGTACTACAATTTCACGCAGTAGGTTCACATTACTCATGGCAGAAATATTGGCAAGCCACTCACTTTGAGGTGACATGCGCCACTGGCTGCCTTCTTGTAGCGTCATCAAAGCACTTTGTGTTTTTTCACCCTTAGGGAGTAGCATATAGCGATATGATGCAGTGTTTTGGCTGTAGACAAGGCTCATGGACTGGTTGGCGGCTGACTCCGTGATTAAGTTTTGCATGGCAGCATTTCTGTTTTTTGTTCGTTGACTGTAAAAATCAGAGATAAGCTTTGTTCTAAAGTAATCCAAGCTAGATTTAGTTTGGGTAGAAATGAGCATCTGTTTATTTAACTCCGAGGATCTGTCATCTTTAAGTGCTTTTCCTGAACGCCAGAGTTTATTTGATTGGGTGAATTCTACAAAATCACCTGCAATGAGCAGGGTGAGCTTGTTGGTGTCTGCTTCACCGATACTGGGTGCGGTGAATATCGTGTTGTAGTCACCCGTTATCCCTGTCATTTGGTTAATCATATCACTGACATTAGTAAGCGCTTCGCTACCAATGCTGCCACAGGCGTTGGCTTGAGTTTTATTACTCGATCTTGTGCAATTAGGTAGGGGAGTGCTGCTTTCAGGTGTAAATAATGAGACAACTGATGTGGGTAAGTATTGACGGAAGCGCTCATCTCTTTGTGCTTCAAGGGTAATGGCTAAGTTTAATCTGAGTGCAACTAAACTTTGTAAGCTTTTAACGCTACGTTTAAGGCTGGTATTTAAGTTCTGGATGTATGCTTTTCCCGTCTCAAGACTGGGTACTGAGAGTCCTGCTTGGTCCAGGACTGGGAAGCTAGCATATTTAACAATATCAGTACATAGTTTGTGTTGTTGTGTGTTGCCGGTTAGGCCACTGCAAGGAAGTTTTTTGATGGCTTTTTGCGACAGTTCAACATCCTTATGGATTTTGTAGAACCCATTAAATGCTTCGTTTACTCGAGTGGTACAAATGGGTTTCTGACATTGTGGAATAGGGGTGGGAATGGTGTTGTTCCCCTCATCAATAATCGCAACTTGGAGTGGGTCCCGTCCAGCGAAGTTCGTTCCTTCCCAGGTGGAGTCACAACTTAAACTCCGTTGATAGAGATTGTTCAGGTTAAAAAGTGCTTGGCCAAGTCTCTGGTCTACTCCTGGTTGCGTAAAGCTTTGGAGAACAGATCTGAGTAAGGCTTTATCATTTTCAGTTGGTTGCTTGCCAGTATTGTTAACAAATAAGTCATTTAGCTTGTCATCAGGGATCAAGCCGCTGTAAGGTTTTGTTGGGTAGTACAGTAGTATATCTAGAGCCAGTTGTGTTAAAACAACATTATCAGCAGCTGTGGCACGATACTGCGCAGTGCCTGTCCATATGTCTTCACCACTGACATTTGAAGGAGCTGGGATTAGGTTTGGCTCAAGATTTGCATGTTTCCAGGTTTTTATAAATTTTGATGAGTCATCCGGTAGTTGCACAGTATTGCTTATTTCCTGCAGTGTCTCAGGATTTAGAGGGATAACCTGAGAGGCAAGGTGCGGTGTGCAGAAGGACATTGCGGCTAAGAAGACGCTTGATCTTGTGCGGAACATTCTTTATGGCCCTGTGCCAGCCATACTCGCTGGAGATGGTTGCTCTGGTGGGGATAGTTTACTTAGTTTCGCACCTGCAGCATAGTTTTCTACATCTGCATCAATGGTGGTTAGCTGTTCATAAGTATCCGCGCTCGGGCTATTAGAAGCATTAATGAGGGACTGCATCAACAGTTGTTTTTGATTGGTTGCAAGCTGTAGATACATCATTTGCTTCATCTCAGCAAGCAATACAGCCGTTTCTCTTAATAGTCCAGCATTCGCCATACTCGCAATATCTTGAAGCCAACTATTACCCGCTCTCATATCCTGTGGGGATAAGCGCCATGAGCTCCCGTCTTGTAAAATAGCCATTGCTGTTTTACTAACACCAGGAGGAAGAGTAGTATCTCCAGCATAAGCAGAAGAAATACCGAAGTTCACCTTTGTAGAAGCCATGTCTTTGGCCTCGTTGAGTATGCCGGTAGTCGCAGACTTAGCCATGAGGTTTTGTGTGGTAGATGATTGTACGCTGCCGCGTTTCATGTAATAGAGCGGGGTTGAATCAAGTCTTAATTTTACAAGGTCTTTAATGGTGTTTGGTTGTGCCCAAATACGGTTGCCGCTGCTCGCTCCTGAATGGTATAGATTGGTACTTTTATCCTGCGTAAACGTGTAGTACTTCCCGGCTATCAGTATTGTGGGTGACTCAGAGTCCGTATCCTTATAAAAAGGGAGGCCTGGTTTGAGCGGTGAGGGGACAGTTTTAAGACCAGATAACCCATCAACCAGTGAGCTAAGTGATTGTGTTCTAGCGGAGGTGTCAGGTTCAGAGCTACCTTTTTTGTACAGGTAGTTGCTTGGATTAGGAGTGGCGCTTGGGGGCGCAGAATTGACAGTATATATATCACTAAAGGAAATTGCACTGGACTCGCCTGAAGCGCTTTTAAGGGTCTTGTGAAACTCCATAGCCAGCAGTGCTTGAACAGGTCCTATTAACGATGGCATGCTAGAAATAGACTGGACTGACTCAATAGAGCCATTATTTTCTATGCCATTTAGAAGCCTGGCAGCATCTGTTTTAATTTGAGTGCATAAGGCTTGCTGATCCACGCTGACATTACTACAGAACTGTCTTATTGTGGTTAAAACACTTTGTGGAAGCGAGGTTATTGGTGTTGCTTGTTGATTTTCTGTAAACTGGCTGCTTTGGCTATCGCCACAAACAAGCTTATTACACTCTGGAGCCTTTTCAAAGTCATCAAAATACGACTGAGCAAGTGCTGCGGTTTCTGCAATAATAAAGCGAGGCGTTGAGCGCTGACTTTGAGAGGCATCAGTGTATGCAATACAGTTTTTGGCTTTCTGCTCCATCTGTAATAAGTTGTAATAAGCCTTAATCAGATTTTCATGGGTGTCTTTAAGGGTGCCCACCGCAGTGAGAATCTCAGCGGCGACTGTGTCGTTATCGCCACCTAACACATTTTGTGTTGCAAGTTTGATATTTGCTTCTGATAAACCCCCTTTTTTGAATGCTGCGTAAGGGTTGCCAACAATTGTATCAAGAAATATTTGGGTTTTCTGTATATCAGACACATCACTATCTAAAGTGATGAAACCGGTAGCACCGGACCAGTATCGTGAAAGATCAGATCCTGACCCACCATCTGCTTTGGATGTTGGTGCCGATATGTTTGCATAAGCCCAGCTTTTTTGGTAGGTATAATCAGTCTCTAGCCCCTCGTTTACATAGTCGTTGGTTAATGCATCACGAATCTCTTCCAACACAGCATTTGGATCGGTTACGGCTAATAATAAAGAGCTCGTACTTAGCAAGGCTAATGAAGCTTTAAATTTAGCTTTCATCCTTCTCCTCCTTCTTTACAA
>JBDQHG010000037.1:0-9388 GCA_040264995.1 Gammaproteobacteria bacterium
ATTTCAACAGGGGTTGCTGGCTTCGCTGATTTTAACGGTTTGAGATTGGCGTCTAGTAAGGTTCTGACTTTTCCAAAACCAGGACCAACCGCTAAAATGTCGCCTTTTTTAAGGGTGCCAGATTCAACGATTAAGGTGATAACTGACCCTCTACCTCTGTCTATACGAGCCTCACATACACGAGCCGATATTTGTCCTTCTGCGTACGCTTGTAGCTCTAAGAGCTCTGCTTGTAATGAAATGAGTTCTAGCAGGCCATCAATGCCTTCGCCCGTTTTAGAAGAGATTTGGGCAACGGGTACTTCACCACCCCAAGACTCAGCAACTACCTCATGACTAGCAAGCTCGCCAAGTACTTGATCTACAGAGCCAGACTCAGCAATATCCATCTTGGTTAGCGCAACAATAATCGGTGTTTCGGTTGCTTTAGCATGTTGAATGGATTCAAGCGTTTGTGGCTTGATGCCATCATTTGCAGCTATGATAAGTACAATGATATCAGTGAGGTTTGCGCCTCGCCCACGCATAGCTGAAAATGCTTCGTGACCCGGTGTGTCTAGAAACGTGACCAGTCCTCGAGTAGTTTGAACCTGGTATGCACCAATGTGCTGTGTAATTCCACCAGATTCTTTGGCTGCAACTTTAGTTGAGCGAATATAATCTAGTAGCGAAGTCTTACCATGGTCAACATGACCCATGATAGTAACTACAGGTGGTTTTGTCGTTTGCTGTCCAGCATGCTCAGCCTCAGAAACGATGATTGGTTTAGCCGTTTCCTCTTGTAGCTCAAGTGTAATACCCAAAGTTTCTAATAGCAGGGCTGCAGTATCAAAGTCAATAGGGTCATTTTTCTTAATGATATACCCATTATTAAAGAATACTTGGGTTAGTTCAGTTTCACTAACTTGGGTTTTTTCTGCAAGTTCAGCAAGGGATGTTTCAGCACCAATCTGGAATGACTTTACATTAGTCTCAATTGTTTTAACCGCAAGTATTGGTGGCGGAGTGTCGGCTAGATTGTTAACTTCTTCAATGTCTGGCTCAACGGTTTCTTCCTTTTGAACAGGAGGGGTAACCTTTTTCGGAGCAATTGGCTTTTTATTGATGGCAGGAGATAGTGTAAGCTTGGTCTTGTTGGCAGTTGATGATTTCCTGGTAATGGTAATTTGATTTTTTGATTTTTTAGGCCCGGTAGTACTTTGTTGAACACTTACAGTGGTGCGTTTTTTAATGCTTTCTTTGATGATGTCTATCTGTTCTTTTGTGAGCTCATCGTCAACAGAAACTTCAACGCCACGTTCTTTTAGTTGATTAACAATCTCATCAGGTGATGTACTAGTGAGTGCAGATAATCTTTCTATTGTCAGTTTTAAGGCCATATTTCCCCCTATTCATTTTCGTCTTCAAACCAGTGTGCTCTTGCTGCAAGAATTAACTTACCAGCTTTGTCTTTAGACATATCAACGATGTCATTTAGCTCAGATATAGACATATCAGCCAGATCATCACGGGTATTGATGTCGTTTGCCTGGAGCTTTTCAGCTAGAGCAATGTCTATTCCGTCAACAGCCATTAAGCTATCATCATCGCTATCTTCTAGTGCCATTTCAAGCAGGTGACCTTGGGCCCGACTAATGAGCTCTAGAGCAATTTCTTTATTAAAACCATCAATTTTTGCAATGGTTTTTGTAGGTGTGTTCGCCAGCTCAGTAATATTTCGGATGTTTTCTTTTGCAAGTGCTTCTGCAACATTCTGGTCAACGTCTAGTTGGGCTGTGAATGCTTCAGTTGCTTTGTTGAGTTCAGAAAGGTGTTTTTCCTCAGCCTCTTCATCAGACATGATTTTGAGCTTCCAACCAACCAGTTGGCTTGCTAGGTTAATGTTTTGCCCGCTTCGACCAATTGCTTGAGATAGCATTTCACTATCGATAGCAATCTGCATGGTGTTTCTTTCTTCATTAACATCAATTGAGCTGATAGTGGCAGGGGAGAGGGCGTTGATTGCGAGCATTGCTGGATCATCATCCCACTTGATAATGTCAACACGCTCTCCATGTAATTCATTGGAAATAGCTTGTACACGAGAGCCTTTTACTCCGATACATGCACCAATTGGGTCGATTCGGGTGTCATTAGACTTAACAGCAATTTTTGCTCTAGATCCTGGGTCGCGTGCAGAACCACGAATTTGGATTAAACCTTCTTGTATTTCAGGGACTTCTTGCCTGAATAGCGCCTCTAGCATTTCATTACTTTTTCGTGAAAGCTGTAATAGAGGCCCTCTGCCATGGTAGTTTATTTCAGACAGGCATCCTACAATACGGTCACCTTTGCGAATAATTTCTTTAGGGATTAGGTCTGACCTAGAGATCTCTGCTTGCACACTGCCAGTCTCAACCACAACAGCACTTCTTGTTACATGGCTTACTTCGCCGGTAAGTAATGTGCCCACTAGTGATTCATAAGACTTCGCATTATGAGCGCGCTCCGCATCACGTACTGCCCTGAGCATAACTTGCTTGGCCTTTTCAATTTCAATACGGCCAACCTCAGAGGTATTGCCTTCAGTCTCAGTGATATTTAGCTCGATATCCTCAATGATGTGATCACCGATTTCTAAACCTTCATAGTCTTGTTTGGTATCCTGAATGCGAATATGGCGAGCGGAATTGAATTCTTCTGTATCATTTTCTACGACTGTCCACACACGATGGTAAGTGGCTTCACCTGTTTGACGGTTAACCTGGCACTGGAGGTGAACATCATCATTATCAAAGTTCTTCTCAGTTACTGTGGCAAGAGCAAGTTCTAAAGCAATAAAAATTTCTTCTGCGTCTAAGTTTTTCTCAGCGGCAAGCACTTGGATATAGGTTATGATATTTTGCGTCATGCTATTCTCCTGTAGGCACGGGAATTAATCGTGCAGTTTTAACGGATGTGGTTGCAATTGTAAAGGTGTGCTCACCTTTCTCTAAGATCAACTCCTGCGCATCAGCAGAGCGTAAAATGCCTTTGTATGACTTGTCCGGTGTTCGGACTTTTATCATTTGGTTAATGGCGTCCTGATAGTGTTGCAGGTTAAATAAAGGGGGATATACACCTTTAGAAGAAACCTCAATATGAAGATCGTTGGTATCCGTGCTGTAGTTAATTTGCTTTATGACGGCTTCGCAGTCAGCAATAGTGACGTCGCCTTCAGGTTTCTCTATATAAACGACTAACCCTTCATGTGTGTTTTCCACACCATAAAGTGTTACCTGACAAGCATCTGTTGCTTGTGATATTATGTCATTTATATATGTCATTTTCCACCAAGAAAAAAACCCCAATTGGGGTCATTACGAACTCTTATTTGGTAGCGGGGGTAGGATTTGAACCTACGGCCTCCGGGTTATGAGCCCGGCGAGCTGCCAGACTGCTCCACCCCGCTATCAATGAGTATATAGATTTTTCATTGTATTGCAAGGAAAATATTGAGCAGTCTGAAAGGGGAGTATTATTCGGGTTGAGTTGTTCTATTCACTTTAATAATGTCAGTGATAACACCAGGGTATAATGGCTTGGTTTTTGCACGCATTTCATGGCAGGATTTCACGTGGGATAATGGGCCGACGTAGGTGAAATGTTTTTCATGTATGGCAGGGATGTTGTCTGGGAGACTTGCATTGGTGTGAAGTACTAGGTAGAACCCTGGGGGCAATGGCGGAGCTTTAATGATTTGACTAGGTTGAGTTGGGGTGATAGAGATATCACCGACTAGAGCGTATAGTGACAAGACTAGCAGCAGGGCCAGAGGGTATCGTACACGAATTCTAGGCATTACATGGACTCCGGTGAATTGACACCAAGTAGTGATAAGCCATGCTTGATGCAAGTTGCAATCATTTCGCACAATAATAAACGATGGTAGCGCTCGCTAATATCCTCGGACAAAATGGGTGTACTATTGTAGTATTTATGGAACTTGGTTGCTATTTCTAACAAGTACTGTGGCAGGCGATAGACCTCAGTATTCTTGCTTATTTTAACCAGTAGATCAGGATAATATGCCAGTTGTTCTAGTATCGCTAATTCTTCATTTGTCGGTTGCTGCCAATGTGAAGCTGTAGGGATGTATTGTCCATGTTTGCCAAAAATGCTGCGGATACGCGCATGCGCATATTGGATATAATATACAGGGTTTTGGTTATTCTGGGACTTTGCGAGCTCTAAATCAAAATCAAGATGCTGGTCAGATCGGCGCATACAGTAAAAGAATCGTGCTGCATCGACAGACACCTCGTCGTAGAGTGTTTTTAGGGTGATGAACTGACCGCTACGGGTAGACATCGGCAGTTTTTCTTTACCACGGTAAAGATTCGCAAATTGAATGAGTACGCACTTGAAGTGACTGCTATCTAACCCTAGTGCCTGTAAGCCAGCAACGACTCTTGGAACGTAGCCATGGTGGTCTGCACCAAAGACATCAATGATACGGTGAGGTTTCTCTTTGCACTTAAAGTAGTGGTAGGCTAAGTCATTAGCAAAGTAGGTCCAAACACCGTTGGAGCGTCTGAGGACTCTGTCTTTCTCATCACCATACTGTTCAGATTTAAACCATAGAGCACCATCTTTTTCATAAACATGGTCGCTTTTTGTAAGTTTGTCAATTAACTGGTTGATCTTGTCTGCTTCAACAAGGCTAGACTCATGGAACCAGCGGTCATAAGAGACACGGAAGGCTTTTAAATCTTCTTTGATATTGTTAGTGATAGCATCAACCACGTAGCTTTTTAATGCTGAGTAGCTACTACCAAGATGCATTTTGCAGCATTGAGCCAATGTCTCAATAGCACCAGAGTAGTCTTCTGCAGGCCAACTGGTGAGGATTTGTGTAAGGGTAGTAGGTGTGTCAAGTGGGATTTCAGGTGCGTCTTTGACTAGGTCTTTAAGGTAGTCACCTGTATAGCATCCTGCAGGTACCGCTTGCTTCTGGATACACAGCCATAAACTGGTTGTTAAAATATCGATTTGTAGTCCAGCATCATTCACATAGTATTCTCTGTGAACAGCAAAACCCGTTTCCCTAAGAATATTAGCGAGTGATGACCCGTAAGCTGCTGAACGGCCATGGCCTACATGTAATGGACCTGTGGGGTTTGCTGATACGTACTCCAGATAGATGGATTGTCCCATTCCAATATTTGGGGAGAAAAAAGTGGTGCTTTCACTGATAATATCTTGTATCAAGGGAGCGAAGTCTCGAGAGGTAAAGAAATTCAGAAAGCCTGGGCTAGCAACATCAACGCGGGTAATATCGGGATGCTGAATCAACGACTGGATTTGTCTCGCTATTTTCATAGGAGACATATTAAGCTTCTTGGCAAGTACCATTGCAATATTGGATGAATAATCACCGTGATCAGGGTTTTTGGTTCGTGAAATTTGAACCTCTATTCCATCTCCCCAGCCTAATTGATTTAGCTTAGACACCAGCTCTTGTTTGATAACTTCATTCATAGCATGCTCATTCTATCATAATCATCGCCGCAAGCAACCTCGTTTTATTGGCTGCTCGCAGGTTGAGGTTTATTCCCTATGACTTATTGCGCCCAGCACGCTTTCGTTCATGTTCTTTAAGGAACATCTTACGAATCCTGATGGTTTTAGGCGTGATCTCTACCAGTTCATCATCAGTAATTAAGCTTAATGCTTGCTCCAATGTATATTTCAGTGGAGGTGTTAAGACCAGGGCATCGTCAGTACCAGAAGCACGAACATTAGTCAGCTGTTTGGTCTTACACACATTGACAACTAAATCACTATCACGGCTATGTAGCCCAACGAGCATACCTTCGTATACTTCATCTACAGGCTTGATCATAATGCGCCCACGACTCTGTAGATTGAACAACGCATAAGTTGTTGCAGGACCTTGTGCCATACTGACTAGTGCGCCTTGGTGTCGATATTGAGTATCAGTCGTTAAGTACGGACGATATTCTAAGAACACATGGTGCATAATACCAGTGCCTTGAGTCATGCTAATAAGCTCACTTTGGAACCCAAATAGACCTTGTGAGGGGACTTCGTAGTCCATACGAACACGGCCATGTTCATCAGGTATCATATCGACTAGTACACCACGTTTTGCATTGAGCTTCTCAATAATGCTGCCTTGGTGCTGTTGCAGCACATCTATCGTAACAGACTCATAAGGTTCACAGGTTACGCCGTTCATTTCTTTTAGAATGACTTGTGGTCGGCTAACAGCCAGTTCATAACCTTCACGTCTCATGTTTTCAATGAGGATAGATAAGTGGAGCTCACCACGTCCTGAAACTAAGAATTTCTCACTTGAGCCCGCATCCCCAATTCTGAGGGCAACATTATGCTCTGCTTCATCCATCAAACGTTTTCTGATTTGACGAGAGGTGAGGAATTCACCATCTTGTCCTGCAAATGGAGAATCATTTACAGAGAACACCATAGAGATAGTTGGCTCATCAACACTGAGGGCAGGGAGTGCTTCTACTTGCTCTGGATCACATATTGTATCTGAGATATCAAGTTTTCCAACACCCGTTACAGCAATGATATCACCTGCTGAGGCTTTTTCTGACTCATAACGATCAAGACCCAAGTGCCCAAGCACTTGAAGTACTTTACCAGATCTAACATTTCCATCACGGTCAATTACTTTAACAGGGGTGTTGGGTGTAATACTGCCACGTTGAATTCGGCCAATACCAATCGTGCCTACATAAGAGGAATGATCTAAACTAGAGATCTGCATTTGGAATGGACCATCTAGTGAAACATCCGGTTCAGGCGCATGCTCTAGAATCATATCTAGTAGTGGCTCCATTGTACCAGAAGACGCATTGGGATCGAGTGTTGCATAACCGTTAATAGCACTAGCATAAATCGTTTGGAAGTCTAGTTGCTCATCGGTTGCACCCAGATGATCAAATAGCTCAAAAACTTGATCAACGACCCAGTCAACTCGCGCACCATCACGGTCAATCTTATTGATAACTACAATCGGCTTTAACCCATGCTGGAAAGCCTTTTGTGTCACGAAGCGTGTTTGAGGCATTGGGCCTTCTACCGCATCGACTAGTAGGAGACACGAGTCTACCATCGATAGAATACGTTCCACCTCTCCACCAAAATCTGCGTGTCCTGGGGTATCAACAATGTTGATATGATGCTCTTTCCAGTTAATGGCAGTGTTCTTGGCTAAGATGGTAATTCCACGTTCTTGCTCAAGATCATTGGAGTCCATCACCCGGTTATTACCCTCTTTAAGGGTTCCAGACTGTTCTAACAGTTTATCAACCAAGGTTGTTTTCCCATGGTCTACGTGGGCAATAATCGCAATATTCCTAAGTTTTATTGTCATTATCAATCGTTTCCAGTTTAAGCATTAGTCATGATTATAGCACATTTATTGAATTTGGCCATATTTTCTATGATTTAAGACTAAAAAGTTCTATCTATCTTCCAGATAGCGTGGAATATAGAGGCTTAAAGCAGGTAAATACTATGTAAGTAATGAAGGCACTACCATTATTGCAGATGATACCTATAGGGTGCCTAAAGATATGAACATGAGGCATATGAGGTGAAGAGTAAAGGGCGTTATCTTGCAATAGTAATAACCCAAGCTTGTGACTACTTCCTCATCTTCGTCTATCAAAGGAAAATATTGGTATAGATAAAATCTAGACGCCCATTTCTTGTTTATCAACAATAATTAAAATTTATATACTGTATTATATCATATTTAAAACTTCTTTTTATAAAGTTATGACTATTATCTTCACGAAGGTAATAACCAGGTATGAAATAAAAACAAGTGACAGCCACTCACAAGGGAATAAAGATCTAATTGCGCGAATACAGACAGCTAGTGATAACTATAAAAGCGTAGATTTTAAAATATTACAGTTTATATTTCTTGCTGTTATTATTGCAGCAGTGTCCACATTTAGCCCTGTTGGAATAGGTATTGCCGTTGCAACTTATACTGCTGTGGCAGTAAATGAGTCAGTAAGGAGCTATCTTAGTATTAAGGGAATAGCAAATGATTTCCCAGGCTTGCCATCCAGCAAGATGCTGAAAAGGCATGCATTAGTTAGGTGTTCGCAACACTTCTCAATTTTGCAACATTTTATATATCTAGTGTTGTGGGTGATAATGTTTCTGACAAATCTATGCTAGCAGGGTTGCGTGTTGGAATACGTGGTTATGACAGGATTAATCAAAAGGCTGATAGTGAGTTTAATAAGGATGCTCTCAAAGTGGGTGGTGTAGTTAATCAAGATCCTACATTAGCAACTGAACTTGAACATAATGCAGGGTTAGGTAGATCAAAATCCGTGGGTAATAGCAATCAACCAAAGAACAACAATGAGCCTGCACAAAGCCCACCCAGAAGACACTCAGCACCCTAAGATAGCTAATTAATGACATTAAAAACACATAGATCTGTCAAAGCAGGTAAATGGTCTATAAATATGATAATTGATAAAATTGGGTGTCAATATGATTGAAGAAATTTTAGCGAAGATTAGTAACCTTGCTTCCCTCGCATGGAGCGGGATATCAAGTATAATATCAAGTATAATGAATTTTAGTAGTGCACCACCTCCTCCTAGAGAACAACTTAAGGACCCGGTAGAGGAAGGAATCAACACATTGGCCAGCAAAAACCCTGCTCATTCCAAACAATTACGGGATGCATATAAAAAATATAAGCAGCCTACAAGGTTAAAGAAAGCCAAGAAGAGCGATACCCAAGGTATTAGCCCAAATCAGCGTAAAAAGGAATTTGTAGATATGCTTTATGTCGTCAATAAAACAATATCAGGCAGTAAGTTTAGTCACATTTTAAGCAGTACTCTGATAACTCTTATTGGTGACGAGACGGACAATGGTAGTTCTAATTGGGTCAGTAAGATAGCTGCAATTAAGGACAAACTAGGTACGCTTAATAAGGACGGTATACAAGCGTTAGGGGCGGCTTTGATGAGCATAGCCGCTAAAGATGATGATGAATATTTTAGAGAAATACAAAGGGTTGTAGGCAGACAGGATTATAACATTATTGAAACGAGTACACCAGCAGCACCACAAAATGAAAAGCTTGTAAAAGTTCGTTTCCCCGCTGATCCTACTACAGCAGAGAATAAAAGGAAAAGGAAAGGGCTGTGGGATCAGCAAACAACTCAAATCAAGGGAGCCACTAAAGCCAGACCTGTTTTGATTCTGTCAGACTGGGATAATACTGTTACTAGCTCCCATATGTTTGCTCGTGTTGTAGGACCAATGATGGCTAAGGTACATCAATTACTTCCTCATCAAGAGTTTGAAGCTGCTTATGCAAATTTTAGTGCGAACTATG
>JBDQHG010000038.1:0-9095 GCA_040264995.1 Gammaproteobacteria bacterium
AGATAATATTGTGAGATCAGTCATTCGTGTTTCCAGGTTGATGAGTAGAAGTAAAATCAGTAGGTTTGATTTGTGCGGTTATGCCGTTAAATCCAGAAATCTCAATATGCTGTCCTTCTTCAAGTGGTTCTTCACAAGTTGCACTCCAAATTTCGCCACTGATGCGTATTGAATAATCATTGTCATGCACTCCAATCACTAAGCCTTGCTTGCCAACTAAACCTTCTTGTCCAGAAACAGGCTGGCGCAGGTGTGTTCGGATGCTCATTCTGATGAGTGCAATAGAACCTGCAGATAAGGAGAGCAGTATCAGCCCCATAAACCATAAAGAGGGTTGTGCCCAGCGGATGCCTTCGAATAAGAAAAAGCTACCAATGGTTAGTGCGGTAACCCCTGCGAACCCAAATATCCCAAAGCTGGGTAGGATGGCCTCTGTAATTAAGAAGGCAACGCCAAGGGATATGAGGCCTAACCCTGCGTAATTAATGGGGAGGATGTGCAGACTATACCCTGCGATAAGCAAACAAATGGCACCAATAACCCCCGGAATCATGCTTCCAGGGTTAAATAGCTCGATCATTAGGCCATAAATGCCAGCCATGAGTAGTAAGTAGGTAATGTTGGGGTCGGTGATGGCAAATAAAATCTGTTGTTTAACTGAGGGCGAGTAATGAACAATGCTAGCATCCTGTGTATTTAAGTGTTGAATACCAGTTTCCATTTGGACAGGAAGGTTATGGGCAGCATTTAATAGCTCAGGGATACTATCTGCGATCACCTCTATCGCACCAGCGCGTAGCGCTTCGGCAGCAGTTAAGCTTGTGGCATTATTGATGGCACTTAATCCAAATGCCTGATTGCGCCCATGGTGCTGCGCTAATGATCTCATATAGGCCCTGGTGTCTTCCATGATCTTATTTTTCGCAGCTTCTGGCTCCTTATCATCTGATGAGGGAGCAAGTGAAATAGGTGTTGCGGCACCCAGGTGGGTAGTCGGCGCCATTGCTGCAAGATGGGATGCATACAGAATGAACGTTCCAGCACTAGCAGCACGAGCACCTGCGGGTCCAACATAAGTAATAATAGGGATAGGACTTGTTAGGATGGCCTGTCCGATATCCCGAGTGGTGGTGTATAGTCCGCCGGGGGTATCTAGCTGGAGAATAATAAAGTCAGATTGGTTAGATTTGGCTTGCTCAATGCCACTGAGTAAGTACTCATAAACCGGTGGTGTAATCGCTTGGTCAATATTAATGACAAGACCAGTGGGGGCTGCTAGGGAGAGGCAAGCAGAAAATGCCATGCTGAAGCTAAGCATTAGTCGAAGAAAAGCTGTCCTTATATACTGTTTCATATTGGTATTTTAAGGGAAAAAATAGGACTTGCATACAAAATTTCAAAAATATTTGATCTTTGCTTAAAATGTCAGTATTATTCATTGTACTTGGGTCGTTAGCTCAGCCGGTAGAGCATCGGACTTTTAATCCGCTGGTCGCGCGTTCAAATCGCGCACGACCCAAACACTTTTCCAAGAGATGATAATGAACACCAGTGAATTAATCGAGAAAATACGTGAGTCTGATCGAGCGTTGAAAGAGATACGGGGGTATCTTTGACCTTGATAAGCTGAAGAAAGATCAAGTAGAAGCAAAAGAAAAGATTGAGCATCCCGAATCATGGAAGGACCCTGACAAAACGAAAGCAGCCTCTAGCCGTTATAAACAAATCACTCAGTTTTTACAGAAGCTTGAACAATTAGGCAAGGATCTTGAAAATGCTAACGAGCTATATGAGTTAGTCTTGGCAGAAGATGATGCTGAGATGTTAGCCGCATTAGTGATAGAGGTAGAGAAAATTGATCAGTTGGTATCTGAAGTAGAAATGCAGCGGTTTTTCACCGGTGATAGCGATCAATGTGATGCGTATCTAGATATTCAGTCGGGTTCTGGTGGTACTGAAGCACAAGACTGGGCTCAGATGTTGATGCGGATGTATACACGTTGGGCAGAGTCACATGATTTTCAAGCTGAGGTCACTCAATTAATGCCAGGGGATGTAGCGGGTATCAGAAATGTTACGTTAAAGGTTTCTGGTGCATATGCGTTTGGCTGGCTTAAGACTGAGGCAGGGGTACATCGTTTGGTGCGTAAGTCACCATTCGATAGCGGGAATAGAAGACATACATCATTTGCATCGGTATTTATTTATCCTGAGGTGAGTGATGATGTGGATATTGACATTAACCCGTCTGATCTAAGAATTGATACTTACCGTGCAAGTGGCGCAGGTGGTCAGCACGTTAATACCACAGACTCAGCTGTCCGTATTACACATCTACCCACAGGAATAGTTGTGCAGTGTCAGGCAGAACGGTCTCAGCATAAGAATAAAGCCAGTGCTTTGAAGCAACTACAGGCAAAGATTAAGCAGATTTCTTTGGCAGAGCAGAATAAAGAGAAGCAGGCACTAGAAGAGTCTAAAGACGATATTACGTGGGGACAACAAATTCGTTCGTATGTATTAGACCAATCTAGGATAAAAGATTTGAGGACAGGGGTTGAAGTGAGCGCGCCTACATCTGTTTTAGATGGCGGAATTGATGTGTTTATTCGAGCGAGTTTGCAGCAGCTAGCGAGTGCAGGTGATGCGGATTAATTGGTAAGTGAGGGGTGATATGAGTACAGACACACAAGATCAGCATAGTGTTCGGCAAGAAAAGCTTGCAGAGCTTCGTCAATCTGGTTGGTGCTACCCTAATGATAAACAACCTTCGATTACTGCTGCCAAGCTACATGAAAGCTTTGGTGCTGAAGTTGATGCTGAAATAACGGATAAAGCAAAGTATATGTTATGTGGCAGAGTCATGACCGCACGCTATATGGGGAAAGCAGCCTTTATAACATTGCAGGACCGATCAGGGAAGATTCAGGTTTACCTGCGCTTAAATGATGTGGGTGCTGAGTTATTCGAGCAGGCTAAAAGCTGGGACTTGGGTGATATACTGTGGGTAAAGGGACACATGTTTCGTACCAAGGTAGGCGAGCTAACCGTATGGGCTTCTGATGCATCGTTGCTCACTAAGTCATTACGTCCGTTACCTGATAAGTTTCATGGGCTTCAAGATCAAGAGCAGCGGTATCGACAACGGTATGTGGATTTAATCGTTAATGAGGGCTCAAGAGCTGTGTTCCAAAAGCGCTCACAGTTGATTCGGTTGATGCGTGGGTTTTTTGATGATCGTTCATACTTAGAAGTAGAGACACCGATGATGCACCCCATTGCCGGTGGTGCAGTTGCAAGGCCTTTTACGACCCATCACAATACCTTGGATATGGAATTGTTCTTACGTGTGGCTCCTGAGCTGTATTTGAAGCGTCTGGTAGTAGGCGGGTTTGAGCGAGTTTATGAAATTAACCGAAACTTTCGAAACGAGGGGATTTCTACACGCCATAACCCTGAATTTACGATGATTGAGTTTTACCAAGCTTATGCAAATTATCGGGATTTAATGGCGTTAACGAATGAGCTGTTTCAGTATTTAGCTAAGCATATGCTAGATGGTGGTAAAGCGCAGTATGGAGAGTATGAGATTGACTTCTCTAAGCCAATTGCTGAAATGACAATGGATGAGGCAATATTAAAGTATAATGAGTCATTAGATGTAGCTACCTTGAGTGATGTGGATAAGTTGACTGAGTATATGCAGTCACTTGAGTTGAAAATTCCTGAGCACTTTGTGCTAGAGCAAAGAAAGCTGTTTTTGTTTGAAGAGACTGTTGAAGCGCAGCTCATTCAGCCTGTATTTATTACCGGTTATCCAGCTATCTCTTCACCACTAGCAAGACGTAGTGATGATAATCCGTTGTTAACGGATCGGTTTGAGCTATTTATTGCTGGCCAAGAAATTGCCAATGGTTTTTCTGAGCTAAATGACCCAGAGGATCAAGCACAGCGTTTTGTACAGCAAATGGAAGAAAAGGCACAAGGTGATCATGAGGCGATGCCTTATGATGAAGATTATATCAAGGCGTTAGAGTATGGGTTACCACCTACTGCAGGACAAGGGATTGGAATTGATCGGTTGGTGATGATTTTAACCAATACCCATACCATTCGTGATGTCATATTATTCCCAACGTTAAGGAATAAATCTCAGCATGCTGAGATTAGTGATAAATAGTGGTGTGTCTTTTGCTCTACCGTATGGTTGATGACTGTTTGTAGGTTGTCGGGTTCTGTAACAGAGGTTTGGTAGCATATAACCCTTTTCGTTTTACCTTTGAACTGCGTTCGAGCAATGACCTCATAACCCACAAAACAGCCTTTTTTAAAGCAAATAGCTTGATGTTTGTCTAGTCCCAGCATATGAGGGGTGTATTTCTCAGAGTGTGCGGGTGTTATATTGACAATGGACTGCTGGATGAGGAATAACGTCCAGTTTCCGGTTTCATTGAGTGGATT
Source organism: Gammaproteobacteria bacterium (assembly GCA_040264995.1). Classification (GTDB taxonomy): domain Bacteria; phylum Pseudomonadota; class Gammaproteobacteria; order Comchoanobacterales; family Comchoanobacteraceae; genus Synchoanobacter. Next base: position 4,462 of record JBDQHG010000038.1, read on the forward strand.
TTCAGAAAACAGGAAGGTCTTGCTGGCATAAATAGTGCCATTTGATAGATGAAACTGTAGTTCACGAAATGGGTCATAGTATCGTAGTGTTTTGAGGAGTAGGGCAGCCTGTGACTGATCAATGTAGATATGGGTTTGGTCATGAGTGGTAGATACCCAGAATGTGGTAATCACTTTGCCAGAGGCATTACAGATAGCACTTAGAAGTGGAGTGGTGCAAGACTTAATGTTCTGAGTCATGATGCGCTGCAGTATAGCAGCTGACTGCTCGCCTTGGAGTGTTATTTTTTTCAAAGTAGTCTTCATATTAATAGCCATTTCTGGAATACTAGTTTAACCAGATTTTATCAGTAGGTGCAATATGAGTATTAAAAATCTTTGGCGTAAGAAGGGGTTGCATTCATGTTCCTTTATTAGTCAGTTGGTGGGAGACAAGTGTAAAGTGTTTTTCCCTGATGGCTGCCAGCAATATGATATTGTGCAAGATCAAGATACGTTGCCTACAGCTAGGAGAATGAAAAATATAGATGTTTTTGTGGTGTACTTCCCTTCAAGGTCGACGATTGAACCAAACGCACTGTATCAGGCAATAGTGGCTGATATGAGGACGGATGCTGTGATTATAGTTGTAGATATCAGTCCTGATAAGATTGGTCAAGCAATGTGTCGATGGGGAGATGAGATGAAGATGTATTTAGATATGTCGGGCGTGTTTGACCAAATCCCCTACAGAGGGTCTGAGGCTTTATTAATGGGTACAGATATTATGACAGGCCAGTTTTGGGGGAAGCAATCTGACCGTTCTGTGAGTTTAGGGGATTTAGTAACTTATTAGGAGAGCTTCGGATGAGGGTTGCTCAGCAGGTAAGGTCTTGCCCCTCCAGTGGGCTGGGATCATCCAGTTTATCCCAGATGATATATATTGAGAAGAGGTTAAATAGTGGTTTCTGTGTTTGTATTAGGCAAGGTCTTTTCCTTTACGCACTGTCTCAACAGCAAGGCTTAGGGCAAATGGTGCAGCCAGAAATACAGAGAAGTATGGAATAATGCGTAATCCGTAAAACATGAGATAGGAGGAAGTTGCTAGCTCAAGTAGGCTTAAAGATAGGTCTAGCCAGCTGCTGTAAAAGAACTGGTTACTTAAGTGCTGCTTCCAAGAACATCTAGCTTTAAAGCCATTACTAACGTTATACAGTGTCCATGGTTGATTCTTTTCTGAGAATATTGCCTTCTTCAATAATGTGTATGGCGTGCCAAGGAGTATGGATATGGCAGAATAGAGGGGGGCTAAAAAGCTTAGTCCTTCAAAGAACGATAGCTTGAGGATGTCATACATTAACCTAAAGGTTGATTTTGAGGTTTCTGGGGTTCCTAGGTCATTGTCTTTGAGTAACAGTAGGGTAGCACCTGCTGCTAATAAGTAAGGTATTAGGTGGTAGAAGCCTATGAACAGTGGTTTTACGCTTTGGTAAGGCGGTGTGTGGCCGACTAGAAACAGAAAAAAACCAAAGACGCCTAGAGCTGCAGTCATAATATCAGAGAAAACTTGGCTCCAATGATATTTCAGGGGGCGGGATTTCTGTGCATATTGGAAAATATTGTAGTCATCTTGGTATTCAGCCTGGAGTTTGTGAGTGTATCGCCTTAATAGCTGAAATTGGCTTAATCCCGTTAGTAGTTTTAGTTTATTCACAATTGTCTGGTGCCAGCTATGGTTTGATGGACTTTGTGTTACATCATACCCAGCATGCCCGAAAAGAACGCGCGTTAGCGGTGTGGTTTGGGCAATGAGCCATTGGCCATAATCAATATAACTTCCGGCTAGTTTTTCATGGTCATTGGTTGGCTGAAGATGTTGGATGAAAGGTTTTTAATAGACTCCTCTATTTGTTGTTGTAACGCTTGGAGGTGCTGTTTGGTGACTCCTTGAAAAAAGGGAGTGCGCTCTTTTTCAGTAAGTATTGACCGTCTTACCGACACCTAATCATTATAAAAATGTAGAAATAAGTGTTAAACGTCCTCAAGCTTTTTTGGCTTTCACCACGGATCCGGTAGCGATTTACCAGGCTTTTGTTAACAAATTTTAAGTTTTTTGCTGCACTAATATCGCTATTAGGCGCTATCGTAATGCATTTAGGATCAAGAGCACATAGGACACAAAGGAATAGCATTACTAGGTCCGACACCATAGCTCTCTACTATTAGGCTTTAAATATAGAACGTGCTATGGCGGCAGCCATTTTAATTCAGGGTGCTTTGCTACTGGCCTGGTAGGATCTAAGAGCGGACTGGGCGTAGGCATAAGACCTGAGATGGGTAAGCTTATGACAAGTCGTTAGCCCAGTGAGCATTTCAGAAGCATGTCTTGGAGGGTGTGGCTGTGATAACTGGTTGCTTAGGAAGTATGCAAGGCACTGAATTTCATCTTGTGCTGCTCGGTTATCCTGTTTTGCATCAGTAAGCAAGATATTAAAGGCAAGCAGATTGCCACTTTTCGCACGACTACAAAGGTCTTGTGCGGTGTAGGGGAATAGTGCTTGTTGTAACCCCGTTCTTTCGGAAGGGGTGAGGTGCTGTTGAATGTCACTAATGCCATTTTTTTGTTGAATCTGTTCAATTAAGAAGGCGTATAAATAGAATATTGCCGGGTCTTGGGCAATAAACTCGGGAATTTCAAAGGAGCCTGACAGGGCGTTTAATAGTCCCGTAATGCACTGGTATGCAATAGCATTACCTTTTTTTTGCAGTTTGTTTGATTGTATGCAGGGCCTCTAGGATCGAGGGAGGGCGGTTTTTTCTCTGAAGGGCTTTAGGCACAGGTATCACCTATGTGAGTGGTGGCTAATATTAATGGGTTGTACAAAATCAATGACAGCTATCTTCACTTCTGTATTGTATCCGGTGTGCCTGTACTAAGCCAGCAGATTTATTGAGGGTGGTGGTTGAGGCTCTGGCTGATCTCGTGATATCTTTAAATCTGGACTGTTGAAACATTCTAGGGAGGAAGTAGGGTCTGTGGGAAAAATACTAGAATCATAATAACACCTAGCTAATATGTAGTACGAGCTATCTTTAGATAAGCCTGAAGGTGAAGGTAGGTAAAAGGGCATTGTAAGTTATAGATGGGCGTGCTAAATTATCAGGAAGTAATGGTTACCGAGGATGATTTGTGGCAACTGAAAAGGACTTATTTACGACGCCCCCGTTTCTCAAAGAACTGGATTTAGACAGTATGTTGCTCCGTATGGCAAATCAAGAAGACCTGTCGACGATTGTTGATTTGAATGCGTACATTAAGATTGTCAACAAGCCCAAGACTAAAACCCTAAAAAGCTCAGAGGGGCCTGACTTACAATCTGGCAGCTTGGGAGACCCTGTTCATTTAAAGACAGATTCTGGTTGGCTGTATTCTTATCATTTGGCTAAAGAAGATACGCCTGCATTGCTAGAACTATCCTCGTCTGCTCTTCAGCAAGTTCGAGCCATGGCACCTTCCGTAGAGAAAATGACGCATCAGGCTAAAACCTTTAGAGCAGCAGTTGAAATTGTGGACTTTCTGATCGCGCAAGGCTGGGATAAGTTTACCATAGAAGAAGGGACACCCTTAATGTCATGGGCATGCTGGGCTTACCTTACCCATCTAAAACAAAAGGTAGGGGGTTATAAGCCAGATGATTTTGATCAGGTTCGGCTAGATACGTCTGAGGAGTTGTTTGAGGGGGTGGCAGAATCCATTGCACAGCTTCAGCATGAAGCTATGCCTGCTATTACAGTAACACCTGTAGGCACGATCGGCGCTGTTGGAGATGCAGAGAGTTCCCCTAGTAATAAAGTTCCTGACATCCCTATTGAAAAACCACAAATAGACACAGAATCAGAGGGTTCAGGTAAGGATTGACACATGCCTTTTTTGTTAATCTGAGTCACTTTTTGGTGGCCTGCAGAATAAAACGCACTTTTTTCAAAAAAAATCTTGTAACTCATCTATCTGTTGTATATTATACAGTAATTATGAAATTGTGTTTGATACAAAATTAAGGGTGTACATTATGAGTAATTTCAAGACGTACCATGCAAAAGAGCAAGATGTAGAGTCTAAATGGTTGTTGGTAAATGCTAAGGATAAAAGCCTCGGTCGGTTGTCTACTATGCTGGCAGCTAAATTATTAGGTAAAGATAATCCACGTTTCACGCCGGGTGTTGATTTAGCGCCGTATATTGTGGTGGTTAATGCAGATGACGTGAAGTGTTCAAGAGAAGATAAAAACTTCTATTGGCATACTGGGTACCCTGGTGGAATCAAGCAAGAAAGCATGGGTGACCGAATTGCAACAAAATCTGACAAGGTGATTTTGAAAGCAGTAGAAAGAATGCTTCCTAGGAATTCACATGGCAGAAAGTTGCTAACCAAGTTAAGAGTATTTTCTGGCGCTGAGCATTTACATGCTGCTCAAAACCCAGAAGAGATTGATGTTTAAATTTAGAGAATTGAAATGGCACGCAAACAAAAAGTTATGACAAGAATTCACGCAATAGGAAGACGTAAGTCTGCAGTTGCTCGAGTATACCTTACCGAAGGGCAAGGTATTGTTGAGGTTAATGGTAAAGAAATTCAAACATATTTTGGGCCAACA
>JBDQHG010000039.1:0-9056 GCA_040264995.1 Gammaproteobacteria bacterium
GCTTTATTGATACTAAAAACCAATAACTAGCACCGAACACAAGACGAAAACACGAAGAAAACACGAAGAAAAACAATATTAAAACACCATCCAAAACACAGGCACTATACAACTCTAGCCACCTTTGCTAAACTTATGCTGTTTTAGAAGCAGCGCAATTATGTATAAAGCACTAACCAATAAAATATCCGATGTATTTTCACATTTCTCTGGCAAACAGATTCGCTTAAAAGACGTTCATAGTGCACTGAATGAAATTGAGCATGCATTCATTGAAGCAGATGTTTCACGAGCCGCCATCGATCAATTCAAATCTATAGTGACTCAGGCTTCTTCAGATATTGATCGAGTTGCTAAGCTAGACGCAAGATCCCATATCTTAAAAATCATTCGTGATGCACTATTAAGCATCTTGTCACATGACACACCTATCCCCAGTTTCCAACAGAACAAGCTTCAAGTCATTATGATGGTTGGGCTACAAGGTGCGGGTAAAACGACTTCATGTGGTAAACTTTCACGCTACATCCAAGCTCAGCATAAAAACGCCAAGGTCATGCTCTGCTCTGTAGACATCTATCGACCTAAAGCCATTGAGCAGTTGCAAATCGTAGCAGAACAAACAAACTCTATTTTTCAACCACACCAAGATACTACCCCGGTTAAGATTTGCCAACAGGCTGTCACTGACGCAAAGCGTGCTGGCTGTGATACGCTGATTATTGATACCGCAGGTCGTTTAGACATTGACCAAGATAGAATGGATGAAATTAAACAAATCAACCAAGCAATTAAACCCCATCATACATTCTACACGGTTGATAGCATGATGGGACAAAGTGCGCTGACTACCGCAAAAGCTTTTAATGAGACCGTCAGCATTAGTGGCATTATTCTCACCAAAACAGATTCTGACACAAAAGGTGGTGTGGCCCTATCAATCAAATCCGTTATTGAAAAGCCTATTTTATGGGTAGGAACGGGCGAAGGATTTGGCCAGCTTGAACCATTTGACGCTGAGCGTATTGCTGACCAGTTACTGGATATGGGGGACATAGTAGGACTTGCCAAAAAAGCAACTGCGCATATTGATCAGGCGCAAACTGAAAAAATATCTAAACGACTACATAAAGGCATTTTTACATTAGACGACATGTTAGCTCAAATTGAGCAAATCCATAACATGGGCGGACTTTCTTCTATCCTAAAATTGCTACCTGGTGCAGCAAAACTACCCGACAATATGATGAAAATCATCGAGGATGACACAAAAATTAAAACCATTCAGTCCTTAATTCAGTCAATGACTCAACTAGAGCGTGGACGCCCTGAGCTTATTCGCAATCACAAAGGACGACAAATGCGAGTACTAAAGGGGTCAGGCCGATCAAAAACCGATATCAACGAGCTACTAAAAGGCTATGACAAGATGAAAAAAATGACTGAAAAAATGAAAGGTGGCAAAATGAAAGCCTTGATGCAACAGTTCTCTGAGTCTAACCAAATGCCTCGAGAAGAATAAATTACTAACTTTCTGAATAATTTACTTTACTTTTTTGCCATTTACCTATAAATTACCTCTAAATTAATCGATTATGAGGTAATCTTAATATGGTAAAAATACGTTTTGCACGTGGCGGAAGAAAAAGTGCACCATTTTATAGAATTGTTGTAGCGGATAGTAGATCAGCACGTGACGGTAAATTTATCGAGAAAGTAGGTCACTTTGACCCACTACTTGAAAACCAAGAGGGCTGTGTAATTAACCTAGAACGTCTTGATCATTGGCTAAGTGTTGGTGCCCAAATGTCGCCACGCGTAAAGTCACTATACAAGGTGATGAAAGCTAAAGACAAGGCCTAATGCCTAACAAGATTCATGTTGCCACTATTGGCAAGCCTCACGGCATTAAGGGCGCAATGTCTATTATAGCTAAAACGCGCCCTCAAGCTCTTATTTTCGAATACCCTTTATTTCTTGAAGATGACACGCTTTTTGAAGTCTCAGACTTTGAGACGCACCATACCAAAGTTGTGTGCTTCAGTACATCTGTTCCAGACCGAACTCATGCAGAAGGTATGCGCCTAACTAAGCTATACTGTGATCAATCGGCCTTGTTTGAGTCACACCCTGAACAAATTTTTAATGATTTGTGTCAAGGCTACCAAGTCCTAGGACAAGACGCAGAGCCGATAGGAACACTTATATATGTTGAGTTCATTAACAACATCCCCTTTTTAATGCTGACACATGATGAACAAACCTTACACCTACCTGCTGACATCCGTGATATTAATCACTCAGCCAAAACCCTACAACTAACATACCAGCCGTCATGATTATCAATATTATTACATCAATGCCTGGTATTTTAGACGCCCTCAACCATGGTGTTATTGGCCATGCAATAAAGCAGAAAATTATCACCATCAATATTATCTCTATCCGAGACTTCAGCAACCGTGATGACAAACGTATTGATGACCGACCTTATGGCGGCGGTCCTGGCATGGTGTTAGAAGCTGAGCCCTTATACCAAGCACTACAATCTATCAACTCAACTGAGGATAGTTATACGATTGAGATGTGCCCACAAGGGCAGCCACTGAGTCGTGAGCTGCTAACTGAACTCAGCCCCAACACCAGCATTACGATCATATGTGGGCGTTATGAGGGGATTGACCATCGACTACAGTCATCTATCGACAAAAAGATCTCCATTGGCGACTATGTTCTATCTGGAGGGGAAATACCTGCCATGGTGTTGGTAGATGCATTGGCAAGGCTACAGCCCGGAACCATAGCACCAGACTCTATTGCCCAAGACTCATTTGAGGATCAACTGCTAGATCATGCACACTTCACCCGGCCAGAGACCTGGCGTGGACAATCGGTACCTAACGTATTACTCAGTGGCAATCACCCAAAAATCTCAGAGTACCGGTTAGCGCAATCTTTGGGAAATACCTGGTTAAACAGGCCAGACCTCTTACTAAACCGGCCGCTCTCCGATAAGGAACTCAAGCTTCTTATTGATTTCTTAACGCATTAAACCCTTCTTCAAGCACTGGTATATCTTCCTTTGAGCATTGTGCCATAGAAGAAATAAATATCCCCAATACCACCATACGAATTAAACGTGGCGCTTTTCATGATTGCAAAAACTTAAGAGATGTTCGCATCCCAAAAAACCTTATGGCACTTGAGGGACATACTTTTAATCATTGCGGAGAGCTGGAGAACATAGACCTTTCAGAAAAAACCTGCTTTGAGACTACTGACTTTCAAGACTCTGGTATAAAACAAGCTAGATTTTATAGCCTATCTAAAGAGCTAGAACGCCCTCCCAACCGCATATTTGCAGAACATTCGTTAGGAATAATGCGCAACCTCGGAAGCGAAGGGACAACACGTAGCAATCGCTGGCCAACGTTAACCGTTATACGATCAGTGTCACTCACTGTATTGCCTAATTAGTAAACAAAGGGGCCGGATTAATACTTTTTTGTTATGTCTAATGCGTAATATCCCCTTATGGTCCGGAAAAGGCCATAACATAACTAAAGCGTTACTCACAGACTTAATAATAGCACCTTGCCTTTTGGCGCGCATTGAAACCAGCTGCGATTTTAAAGCGGTTTTAACGCCCTCAACTTTTAATAATGGCTACCCAACGACGGTTGATAAGTATCCCCAAGAACCCAAAATAGCACTATTATAACAAGTAACATTAATACGTTATTTCCTGATACATCTGCTATTTCTCCATTATTGATCTCAATATGCAGCTCTGGCACTTAGAGCAAACCTTGCTAGCAACAATCTATGACCCCAGTAGAATGCTACTCTAATACGTCGTTACCTCACGTATCTATGCTGATAACAGCTTTGGCAGGCTTGCATTAATGCATAGCTCATAGCCTTACCTTCACCTGTAATCTTTTACTCAATATTCATTTCAATACCACAAGTCACTAGCAAACGGCCTAAAAATTCATTTTTTTACAAAGAACACTTGCATTTAGTGCTAAATTTATGCAAAATCAGTTCAGAAGAGGTGAGGACTATGAGTAATTTATTGAAAAAATTTGAAAATCGACAACTTAAACAAGATGGTATCCCTACTTACCATCCAGGTGACACTGTTGAAGTTAAACTACAAATCACAGAAGGCACCCGAGTGAGAGTTCAGGCGTTCCTTGGTGTTGTGATTAAAAAGCGTGATAGAGGTATATCAACCTCTCTAACACTTCGCAAAATCTCAAATGGCGTTGGTGTTGAGCGTACGTTTAATGTTCACAGCCCATTAGTTAAAAGCATTGATGTTAAACGTCATGGTAAGGTACGTCAAGCGAAGCTTTACTACATTAGAGACCTAACCGCTAAGAAGGCACGTATAGCTGAAAAGCGTAAGGTTGTGAAAGTTAAAGACGAAAAAAGCGGTAAATAATATCGCTTTTTTCAATTAAACCTCTTGTCTCATGATGCTTAATCGAAACAAGAATGTATTATTCACCCATTCTGGCGGCGTGACATCTGTGGTCAACACCGTCGCCCACAAACTCTACGAGTTAGTCAAAAACGGTCCTAATCAACTATACTTATCTTCCCATGGTGTAAATGGCCTTATCCAAGGGAAGTTAACCAATGCTTCCGATATTCCTCCAGAAGAATGGCAACTCATTCAACATACGCCTGGTAGTAGTTTTGGTTCAAGCCGAATGCGCTTACCCAGTAGCCCTGAAGATCTTGAAAAACTGTTCATGACATTAGAGGCACATAATATTGGTGTTTTTTTCTGCAACGGAGGTAATAACTCACAACTGATCACCCAAAAAATGCAGGACGCTGCTGACCGAGTAGGATACCCCCTACAATGCATAGGAATTCCTAAAACCATTGATAATGACATCTATCACACTGACACCTGCCCAGGGTTTGGTTCAGCAGCTAAATATACTGCAACCTCAGTCCTTGAAATGTCATTAGACTTAGCCTCTATGTGTCAAAGCTCCACCCAAGTACTGATTTACGAAGCAATGGGAAGAGACACCGGCTGGCTTGCTGCTGCTAGTGCACTTGCTAGACCATACAAAGGCGCTAGCCCACACATTATTTTGCTACCTGAAGCAAAGTTCAGCATTAAAACAGTCATTGCAAGCATAAAAAAAACTATTCAAACACACGGCCACTGTGTTATCTGTATTGCCGAAGGTGCAACGGATCAAGATAATATTTTAGCGTCACACCCCCATCACCGCTATAAAAGCTTGCATTTAGACGCACTGATACAACAATCACTCCATATCAAGACACATGTTGTCATTCCCGATTACCTACAACGGTCTGCGAGACATATTGCCTCTAAAACTGACGTTGATCAATCTTGCGCACTTGCAGAGCACGCATACAAACTTGCATGTAGAGGCATGCGTGGTATAATGGTGACAGTTGTAAGGCAAGCGTCTACTCCATACCAGTGGACAACATCTCATGTTGACCTAATTGATATAGCTGGGAGAACAAGGCTACTGCCCTCTCACTTTATCAGTCAGAACCAGCTTGATGTAACTGAGTCCTGCATACAATATATAACCCCATTAGTGAATGGAGAAGTGATGCCTCCCTATATAAACGGCTTACCACATTATAGCTATATGATTTATCCCAAAATAACAGCACAGGATCCGTCATGATTTACTCTAAAGAACTTTTCTCTCAAAGAAAGTTCATGCCCTTGTTTTTGACACAAATGCTAGGCGCACTAAATGATAACATCCTTAGAGGTGCCATTACCATATTCTTAAGTTATGAGCTAATTGATAGCTCTGATAATGCAATGTTTTGGGCAAATATCTCTACGGCTATGTTCTTAATACCCACGTTGCTATTTTCAGCACTTTCTGGAGAAATTGCAGATAAGCATAAGAAAGTCTATATCCTTCGAAGCGTTAAGCTAGCGGAAATTGCTATTGTGATTTATACGAGCTACCTACTTCTTTCAGGAGATGCCACACCGTTATCACTTATTGTATGCATCTTCCTTATGGGAACACACACGGCTGTATTTGGGCCTGCCAAATTCGCATATCTTCCAGAATATTTAGAAAGTGACGAACTTCTGCCTGCAAATGGCTTGATTGAAGCCTCTACATTTACTGCAGTAGCACTTGGTGCCGGATTAAGCACTTTAATTGGTATGCATTCTTATGGTATTCAAATTATTGCATCACTAATGCTACCAGTAGCAATCATTGGCTGGCTTACCAGCCTACTCATTCCTGAAAACCGTGCACAAAACCCAGAACTTGTGATTCGGAGGAACCCCCTGCTCTCTATTCAAGAAAAGATCGACTACTGCACTAATCGTCCAGAAATTTGGATACCTATTTTAGGCATATCTTGGTTTTGGGTCATTGGTATGGTACATATGACCAACCTAGCACACTACGTAAAATACACTTTAAACTACAACGTCTATATTGTTGGGATACTCAACGGTATATTCACTATTGGTATCGCTGCTGGTTCAATCCTTTGTAATAAACTTCTCAAAGGAGAGATTCACACACGCCTCGTTCCTATTAGTCTGTTCCTAGTATCAGTATTTGGCTTTCACCTCTACCTAGGGTCATCCTCCCCTATCCCAGAAGGCAGCATGGGGTCTTTAGGAGACTTTCTATCTGTTTTTAATAATTACCGCATTATGCTTGATATGCTAGCAATCGCTCTCTTTAGTGGTATTTTTGTTGTACCCCTTTATGCAATCCTACAAAAGAACAGCCCGAGCACTCAATGTGCCCAGGTTATTGCGACCTCAAATATTGTTGGCGCATTATTTATGATCAGCGCTACTATTATCAGTGTTTTCCTAACCGCCGTACTGAAACTGAACATGTCTCAGTTATTTCTTGTGACTTCAATACTTAACCTAGGACTTAGTATGTATCTTATTAAAATATTATCCTTCACGTCAGTCAAGCCCTATGCTGCCAAACTGTTTAAATGGTTCTTCAGAGTTGAAGTTAACGGTTTAGAGCACTTTAATACCGCAAGCAAGCGCCTGGTTGTAATTGCAAACCACGTCTCACTCCTAGACGTCGTTTTCTTAGCTCTATTTTTACCTGATGAATTCATCTTCGCAGTAGACACCGGGGTAGCCAAAAAATGGTTTGTGAAGATTGTTCGAGGCTTTGCTGAAGCTTATGAAATTGATGCGGCAAACCCCATAAGGATTAAAACCATCGCGAAAAAAATTAAAGAGGGCAGGAGGTGCATTATTTTCCCTGAAGGTAGACTAACCAATACCGGCAGCCTCATGAAAGTATATGACGGTACGACTGCAATTGTGTCATTGTCTAACGCAATGATCATCCCTGTGCATTTGTCTGGCTTAAAGTACAGCATCTTTTCAAGGCTTAAAGGTGTCTTTAGACTACGCTTACGTACTCCTGTAAAGATTAATATCTTGCCTCCATTTAAGCTAGCTACTGACCCTGAGCTTGATAACAAATCCCTCAGAGTAAAGCATGTCAATCAGATCCACCGTGCACTTTCTTACGGACAAATGGCTGGAGAGCCTAGAATGCCACTGTATCAGTTCCTACTTCACGCCGCTGGAAATCATGGTTGGAACCGTAAGATACTAGAAGACTTCACCAGAAAACAGTTAAGCTACAACACGCTAATTCTTAAATCTCAGATTCTAGGAATGAAGATCTATGGCCTAACTCAGGATGAATCTAATATTGGGATATTACTGCCCAACACATTAGCAAATGTCGCTACACTCTTTGGTTTATGGGGATTCAAAAAGGTTCCCGCCATGTTAAATTATACTGCTGGTACGAAAAACCTAGTCAATAGCTGCATTACTGCAAAACTGAAAACGGTGATTACCTCTAAGCAGTTTATTAGAAAAGCTGAACTCAACGATGAGCTTCAAGCAATTAAAAGCTCAGGAGCCAAGATTATTTTCCTAGAAGATCTAGCGAATAAAATTTCAGTCAAGGATAAGATTCGTGGTGTCTGGCGTATGTTAAACATCAGGCGGTTTTACCAGTCTCATTCTGAGCTTGTACCGCCGATTGACTCGCCTGCTGTAATCATCTTTACTTCTGGGTCAACAGGGTCGCCTAAGGGTGTTGTATTGTCACACAGGAACATTACCTCTAACATTCAACAGTGCTGTGCGGTGATGGACCTAAACCCCAATGATATTATGTTTAATGCACTACCAATGTTCCATGCTTTTGGATTTAACCTAGGAACAATTACCCCACTCCTTATTGGTGTTAAAACCTTCTTATACCCAAACCCAAAGCACTTCTCTACTGTCGTTGAGCTAATATATGATACACGCTCAACATTACTCATTGGGACAAACACATTCCTATCTGCCTATCTCAAGTTTTCCAAAAACTATGACTTCAGCAACCTAAGGATGGTCTTTACTGGTGGAGAAAAATTACAGGATGATACACGCCAGAACTGGCTGGAGCAACGTGGCATTAAGCTACTAGAAGGTTATGGATCAACAGAATGTGGTCCTGTTATCAGCTGTAACTCCTTAATGTACCAAAAGCCTGGTTCTGTTGGCTTAATGCTGCCTGGTATCGAAACCCGCTACAACCCATTTCCAGGCTTAGAAATTGGTGGAGAACTTTGTGTACGTGGTGAAAATATCATGCTGGGTTACTTATATTTAGAGAATCCAGGCAAAATTATGCCACTGCCTAACGGATGGTATGATACTGGTGATGTTTGTACTTACGATGATAATGGCTACATTACCATTGTTGATCGTATCAAACGTTTTGCTAAAATTTCAGGCGAGATGGTATCACTCAGCGCGATTGAAAACGAAGTCGCAATCTGCTGGCCAGAACACATCCATGGTATTGTCAGCATGCATGATCAAAAACGTGGTGAGAAACTCGTTCTTATTACTGACAAACAGGATGCTGACAGAGTTGAGCTAGCCAAGAAGCTTAAATCACAAGGGGTCAGTAGCGTTTCTATACCTAGCCAAGTCCAAGTCATGAAACAAATACCCC
>JBDQHG010000040.1:0-8716 GCA_040264995.1 Gammaproteobacteria bacterium
CGACAAACTTCCGTTGGCCGTCGAGGTAATGGAATGGCGGCCAGATGAGCGATCTTCGGACTTCGGACTCCTTCAAACGCCAGAACACCAGCTGGCTGATAAGGAGCCAGTAATCCTGAGAGAGCATGCAGCCTTTCGGCATGCCTGTGGCAATTTAAAAGCAGGCATGAAGATTGTACAGCAAGATAATCAAAACTCGTTCCAGGCCGGTTATACTGATGCTGAAGGGAATGCTGTCATGTTATACTTTCATCAGGTATATATCCCTGTAGGGCTTAGCTCTGAGTTACAGTAAGCTTTGGGCTAGCAATAAAGATTAATAGGTTATAACGGCAATTGCATGAATGGGCTGATTGCAGACTTCCGCAGCATATTGCATTACTAAACGATGTAGCTTTAGTCGTGACAATGTTTTTATCGTAGGCAGTTTGATCGTTAAATAAGCTTTAGTATCTTGGAAATTTGTATGGGTATGATGCAAGTGGCTATCGTCTGTGATGTCAATACCTGTGATATTCAGACTTTTTTCTAGGTGGGTTTGGATGTCTAATAGATTGGGTTTCATATTAAGCAGGGTCTTGTTTGACTTCATGTGACACAATATGCAGCATAATGGGTGCCATCATTAAAAGTAATACAAATAAGCTATAAAACTTATACTTGACCCAAACGTCTAGACCAAAGTGCTGGAATACTTGGAGGTTAGCGATGGCCATTAGGATGAAGAATAATGCTAGGCTAAAATCAAGTCGTTTCCATGGATAAGATGGTGCTGATAGGTCAAGGCTACTGATCCCTTTTTCTAATAGACTTCTTTGGAAGTAAAGCTGGCTGATTATGAGTGATACTGCGGTGAGTAAGTACATAACTGTGGGCTTCCATACCAAGAACATTTCATTGCGGGTAATAAGTGTTAAACCACCAAGACCAATAACTAAAAGTTGGCTGGTATAAGCTTTGATTGGCTGAGGGCTTGTTAAGTAGGAATATCCTAAAAATATAGCCGTCGTTGTCACGAACACCTGTGTGGCAATAAAAAAGCCATAGAAGTAGTACGCTAAAAAGAACAGCAATAAAGGTAGAGCATCTAATGATTTTTTCATAAAATATCCTAGCGTCAAATATTATTACTATAACGGATTTAACGTTAATCGGCTACTGTAAGCATTGTATTTAGCTCCTTCATTCAAGTTATGGGTTAGACTAACACCCAAATCTTGGTTATGATGGGGGTAAATATATGGAAATTATTATGTCATGGCGAGAAATTATCTCTGACAATTTACCGCAAAGCACTTGGTTAGAGGTGCATGGGTGTAGTGTTCATGCACACCGCTGGTATCACGATGGTGCGGTCACTTTGGTGCTTATTCATGGTGCAATCGCAAACAATGTGTGGTGGCAGCATATTGCAGCACAAATCAAGCATGGTCAGGTTTTGTCGATTGATTTGAGTGGTCATGGTTTAAGTGCGTGGGATGAGCCGTATAATCTATCTAAGCATGCCAGTGAGGTTGAGGCGTATATTCAACAGTATGCGAAGGGAGAGGTAGTGATCATTGGTCACAGTTATGGTGGTGCTGTGGGTGCTTTAGTTGCGTCTAGGTTAGCTGCAAAACACTGTGTGATGCTAGATACCCCTTTATCGATAGCAACAGATCATCGAGAGTCTTCTAACAAGACATATCGAAAAAATGTTTATGCAACCCTTGAAGAGGCAGTAAGCCGTTTTCGTCCGGTTCCAGCACAGCCTATTGAAGAGAAAGAGCTGTTTGAGTATATTGCAGAACATTCTATCCAGGAGACTGATGGAGGGTATGTGTGGCAATTTGATCCTAGTTTTCATAAGCGGGATATTAGTGATGAAGAGCAAAGACAAATCAAGCCTATCCTTGACCAGGTACAGTACTGGTATGGAGAGCTCTCGCCGTTTGCAGCTGAGCCATTATTGGCACGAGCTAAAAATCTGGGTATGCACCTGGAAAAGATTCCGAATGCATATCATGCAGTGATGGTTGATAATCCAAGCTACTTATTACACAAGATCGAGACGTTGCTTTAATTTTTAAGTGACTTCTCAATTATTTATGGTACTCTTGGTATGAATATAGAGAAACAAAAGGGGATTAAATGCGTATCCACGTATGGCTAGCGAAGCATACTCATCTTTCCAGGCGGAAAGCAGAACAATATGTTGCTGATGGGCGAGTGCTGATCTCTGGGCAGATAGCAACGACGGGCCAACCCGTATCGGTTAGTGATGTGGTGCTCTTAGACGGAAAAAGGATTAGGGCGATTTCAGTTGAACCTAAGTTGATTGCGCTCCATAAACCGGTGGGCTATGTCTGTACAACTGAGCCTGAGTCGTATCAGACTTCAGTATATGATTTGTTACCACATCAAACGGGCAAATGGATATTGGTCGGAAGATTAGATGTGAATACATCTGGACTATTGTTGGTTACTACGGATGGAGCGCTTGCAAATCTATTAGCTCATCCTTCTTCAAACCTTGAGCGAGAGTACTTGGTAAGAGTGAGCGGAGAGTTAACTGCGTCTATGCAAACATCACTTAAGGAAGGAGTAAGGCTTGAGGATGGAAATGCATCTGTCAAAAGAATCAAACAACATGGTAAACCAACTGGTAGAAATTATTGGTATGAGCTAGTCCTTGAAGAAGGGCGTAACCGCATTGTTAGACGTTTGATGGATTACTGTGACGTTCAAGTTAGTCGCTTAATGAGAGTTCGGTTTGGGCCAATTAAACTCGAGCGACAGTTGGGTGTTGGCAAACATCAGGAAATAGATATTCAGTGGATGCGGAGACAACTTGGACAATGAGTAGTTTGGCCTTACTAGGGCTATTTGTAATAACAGTACTATTTTCGGTCGTCTTTCGGTATGCATTAGAGTGGCAAGGGAAAAAAGAAGATTATCTCTGGTTTACGGCGTTATGGTTTTTGCTGCTCGGATTATGGTGGGGGCTTGATGATCAAACAGTGCAAGACCAAACTGAATTTCCTGAAGTGATTGCTAACAGCTTAGCCTTAAAGTGTGAACAGCAGGTATCAGCCTGTATTTTACGAGCAAGGCTAGACTTTGCTGCTAAGAATTATGAGTCTGCGCTACAGTATATTAGTCGTGCGCAAGTCCTTGGAGGAGAAGAAACTTGGCAGGATTTAGTAACCCAGATGTATTTAGTCGCATCAATGTATGCCTATGGCCTGACAGCGGAAATTGAGCCACAGATACAATCGTATTTAATGGTTGGAGATGAAGAAGGAAGGGTTCGGTTAGCGTATGCCAACAGGCTTAAGCAGATGAATCGATTGGCGGATGCCGGTATGCAGTATACCAGTTTATGCAGTATACTCTCAAAGGATCATGACCAGTATGTTCTGGTAGGGAAAGAAGCGTTACAACTCTCTTTGCAAACCACTGGAGCTCGAGGGATGGATCCGCTATGATAGACCAATGATAGTACTGTTTTCACCTAAAGTCTCTAGAAGGGTATGCCACTGGGTTTGTAAGTGGCTAAAACCACTGGTGTGGGTGTTGTTTCCGTTGACAGTCATCAGTATTGTTTCTACACCAGCAGATGTGACTCAAGGCTCTGTTTACCGAATTATCTATTTCCATGTTCCAATGGCCTTAGCATCCTTATCATTATTCTTTATGGTGACACTTATGAGCAGTTTGTCTTGGGTGCTTCACTTAAAGGTAGCAAGACAGTTAGCTACGATATCGGCGCGTATAGGAGTGTGTTGTACTGTGGCCACATTATCCTCAGGGGCTATTTGGGGGATATATACTTGGGGAGATTGGTGGGTATGGGATGCACGGCTAACAACTTATCTTATGCTAGGGTTAGTCTATACGGCATATATCATTATGGATAATGCAGTTAGAAGTTATAAAGCATCAGAAAAAGCATTGGTTGTTCTTGGCTGGGTAGGCTTTATAGATATGGTGTTGGTTCATTACTCTGTGTTGTGGTGGCAATCACTGCATCAGCAGTCAACATTATTCAACCTTGGTCAACACACCATGCCTTGGTCTATGTTAGGCCCGTTGTTACTATCTATGCTGTGTGTTGCTATGGCGATTGTCGTTTATGTATCACATTCGTTATCACGGGAAATGGACTGGGTATGAATGGCGAGCATATCAGACGCCTAAAACACGGCCTAGGTGTGGCAATTGTTCTTGCATTGGTTGCGTGGTTAGTGATAGATGCTATGGATGAAGGACTTAATTTATATGTGACCCCCTCAAAATTGGAGAGTAGCACAACCCAACAAGTTTATTTGGGTGGTAAAGTGGTGCCCGGTTCAATTGAAGCGGTTGAGTCAGGGTATCTGTTTCAAGTTTCAGATGAGCTAAAGCAAGTTAAGGTTCATTACTCAGGTACGCTACCAACGATGTTCAAGTCAGGTCGGGATACTGTTGTGGTGGGGAAATTGGTAGATGGTCAATTTTATGCTAAAAAAGTTTTGGCTAAGCATGATGAGTACTATCGGCCGAAGGTGAAGAATGATTCTTGAGTTGGGTAAGCTTACATTGCTGCTTTCATATGTTTTATTAGCCCCCTTGGGCATTCGAGATAGCCAATATAGTCAACGGGCTTTATACCTACACTGGGGATGCCTGGTTGTATCCATCCTGCTATTATTTGTTGGTTTTGTAGTGTCTGATGTATCAATAGCGTATGTAGCACAGCATAGTGACCCTAGTATGCCGCTACACTACCGAATATCCGCACTGTGGGGCGGGCACAGTGGCTCTTTGTTGCTGATGTTGGTGACACTGGCCTCGTGGGTCGTATGGGCTGCAAGAGGGGGTGGAGATGGCATGCTATGCCTTCGGCGGTATGCAGTGGTTATGGGCGGGTTATTATCAATATTGGTGTTTTTGAACAATCCATTTCTAACAAATCAAGGAAGTGCCTCATTTTTAGGATTGAACCCACTATTGCAAGACTTTGGGATGATGATTCATCCACCTTTATTGTATATGGGGTATGTGGCCAGTATCCTCCCTTTTTTGATTATTATTAGCCGGCAGAAGTTAGATGCTTTAGGGTTGTACTGGATTGAGCTGTCTTCTAAATATGCATTAGGCATCTTAACGTTTGGTATTATCCTAGGGAGTTGGTGGGCTTACCGTATCTTAGGGTGGGGTGGCTATTGGGCATGGGATCCTGTAGAAAACGCATCCTTGCTACCATGGTTGTTGCAGCTAGCACTATTCCATGCAGTCATTGCCAAGCATCATGTGATGATTCGTTGGTTATCATTGCTTGGGTTTAGTGTGACAATGATTGCGACGGGGTTAATCAGAAGTGGCTCAATGGTCTCAGTTCATAGTTTTATGAGCAATGATAAGATGTTGTATGCGTTTGGTTTGTTCGTGGTACTATTGTTAATATGGGGGATTTATCAAAGAAGACAGGACCTGTTGAGTAAAGAGGTGTTACGTGGGCCGATATATTATCATTACTGGGTCGTTCTTACCGCTGCTGGGTTCTTACTATTGACATTGTTACTGCCTCCGATACTAGAGTTTTATGGCGTGCCACTTGTATTGAATGAAATGTTTTTTGTGAAGGTCATGCGTTTTGTTGCAATAGGTGCTGTTGTTTCACTGGGGCATTACTTAAGGCCTAATTATCGTTATGCTCTAGGAGGCGTGTTGCTGATTGGGTTAATTGGGTATGGTTATCAGGTACCTTTTGAAGAGATAGTTGTCCTTTTAATACTGTGTTCTATTGTGGCACTGTTATCTTGGTATGGTTATAAGAGGTATCGAAATCTAGCACATATTGGCTTTTTGAGTATGTTAGGTTTTATTTGTTTGAATCACTTACAGTCAAACAGTTTTGATATTGTACTGGCTGAAGGTGAGAGTCAGGTATTGGATAATCACCAGATTCAACTGGTTAAGGTTAAGGATAGCAAGACAATACAGTATGTCGAGAAGCAGGCTGTGTTACTGGTAGATGGAGAAAGATTGAGGCCCGCAATTAGGTACTTTCCACTCAATGATATGGCGGTTGCTATCTCTGATATTAAGCTATATTTCCATTGGGAGTGGTATGTTGTCATGGGCGCTGTAACGGAAGAGGGAAGGTTGTCAATGAGTCTTCATAAACAATATTGGGTTCGTTGGATTTGGTTGTCTGGGCTTGTAATGTTATTCGGTGTGATAAGCCGTAGGAGCAAAGATAAATAGTTAACGTATAAGGAGGGAGTCTAGTGAGCAAATGGAAAACTGTTTTAATGCTGGGGTTAATGTCGGTAGTAAGCTTTACTTGGGCACTGAAAGGTCCTTTTGAGCTTGAAGTCTTGCCGGTATTTTCTGCTAAAGCGCTTTCGGGTGATCAAGTCACTTATCAGGTATTGTCTGAAGGTGGGGTAGTTGCTTTTTTTAGAAGTAGTTGTGGCTATTGTCTTCTGGAGTTTCCGGTCTGGGATGAGATACGAAAGGAGTTTCCTGATGTAGTGATGATACTTGTAACACACAGAGAGGATGCATCGAGTATCCAGAGGTTTTTAGATCATCATGGTAATCCATTCAATCATGTTATAGACGATTCAGATAATATGCTCTGGCGAACGTTTGGGGCTAGCCAGACGCCAGAGACCTTTGTGTTTAGTAAGGACTCAAGGGTTGTAGGACATTTTGGCTACATAGGTAAAAACCCAAGGCCGATAGTGGCCGCGTTAAAGCGATTGGGTTAGCAAAAGAGCGTTGTCCTAGAAAAATATGCCGACGCTCGGGCTATATAGGTTATGGATATTGTTTCTATATCGGTCTGAAAAAGGTGGTGGTGGTGGGCCTGACTGACGGGGTGTAGGAGGCACGGATTGGGTATTATCAGTTAAGGGAGCGGTTGATTTGGTAGATGCTTTCTTTAACTTGCTACAAATAAATAGTATTAAAGGGTAGAGTCCTAAGGTAATTATAGATAGGAAAACATACAAAAATGAAACCGCCTGTTTTGGCACTGGTTGAGGGTTGTTAGGTGTATTTCTTGTTGAGGTTGTTGCCTGAGTTGGACTATCGTTTATTGCAGCAGTGCTAGTATCAGCAGCAGGGTGACGAGTCACACTAGGAGCGATAGTAATTGATTTAAGCCCGGTAACGCCACTAAAAAAATGAAACTCTTCGGCTGGTGCAGCTGCGGGGCCACCTGCTTTACGTGAGAAAAGCACAGGGTTGATGTTATTCTTGTAAGGAATTTCAAGCGGTAAAAGTTGAGAAAGCTCAGCTTTATCCCTCATGGCTTCACTAATATCTCCACCTAGCTGATATTTAGCAAACAGATCAAAGCTAACACACATCATGCCTGCATAAGAGTGGATAGGGCCTGGTTTATTAATACGAATCATGAACTCATCATGATGGGGCGCATCTTTAACAAGAGCCCACGTGCTGTGAAATAGCTCATGAATTTTAGGAAGATGAGGCTCAATATTTTCAGGTGGAACCGTTATTAGCTGATTGAAAACATATAAGTCAATTGCACTCATAACACATCGCGATCCTTCTAGAGCTAATTTTACAGAAGCGGCGAGACTGCTGCAATGGGAAGGTGAGCCATTCATCACCATGGCTATATCAATAGGAAAACCAACGTTATATATGTTGTTTGCAACGCAGTATATGTGACAGATACCAAGATAAAACTGGATTGTAATAGAGAGTTTTTCGAAAGCAGCAGGGTCACTCTGCTCTAAAAATGCTGCTCTAAAAGGATCTTCTTGAGCGAGAAAGAACTCAGGAGCACAGCCATTGATTAAAGTTTCAACAATATCGTTTCTAGCATTTCTATATTCCAGTCCAGAATCAGGCACATCGTCCATAATCGATCCTAGCCAGACCTCATTAATTTCTAAACCCCCGCTTGATCTGGAAAAGTCAACAGCCTGTGCTTCACTTGTTTCACCAGCCTGTCTAAGAAGTCGACGCTTCATTTCTGTTTGATAATCAACTAACGAGTCTTGAGGTAGAATCGTAGCGATGAAATTTGTTTTAAATAGGTGTCTTTTTGCACTAGAGGCGTTGGTTACGCTCAGGCCATTCTTGAATCTGCGACTTAGATCATTAACCCTGAAGTTAAAAACTCGTGTAGACTCAGGGGTTCTAAACCAGTGTTCATCATCCCTCACTTCGGGAGACAACAGCATAGCAAAGCCGTTATTATCAGCGTGACGGGTATCGGCGAAAATCTGATGGACTCCCCTAGGCAATTTAGGGAAGAGGGAAAAACAGCTTAGAATATCATCTGTCGCTAGCAGTCTTGTTAAGGTATCTCTGTACTCTTCAATTTGCGATAGCCGTTGTTGTTTTGCAGCTATAGTTGAACTTGTCTCACTGTCTATTTGAGCATTAGTTTCTAATGCTTCCAAATCATTCCTAATTGCCTGTGCATAGCGCTCTAAGGTTTTTTTGGCAGAGCTGTCTGAATCACCAAAAAACTCCTGTGTTTGAAGGCCAGTCTTGCAAGTGTTATCAGCATTGATATTCGTTCCAAGCATTATTGGAATGAGAAGGTCAAAAGTGTTTGCTTTTTCGTTAAATGCGAGAAATTTAGAGCTTGCTTGTGCTTCCTCTGAAGCTATGTCATGTGGTGTCTGTCTCATCTTACTGTTACTTATCATTATATCTCAATAAATTCATAGCATAAGTTTTGTCTTAAATCAAACACTATTAC
>JBDQHG010000041.1:0-8608 GCA_040264995.1 Gammaproteobacteria bacterium
GCATTAGAGCTGAATCTGGGGATTCTTTCTTCAGTTGTTGCGTTAGTTGGAGTTACGCCGGTGTTTATCGTTTTTTGGGCAGCTGCGCTATATGACTATTGTATAACTGTTGGGGAGGCTTTGTTAACAGTAGGAAGTATAGCTGTAGAGACAGTAGACGTGGTGCTGGAGTTTTGTAGAGCACAAATCTCTGTGTGGAGTAATTTGCCACTATTAGCTTTTTCTATGGTGTGGAATTTACGTAACTCAAATGCCCCAGATGATCATCATCGAGTGAAAAGTAAGGTTGATGGTCAATTGGCGTATTATGTGGGTGTGGCAGCATTCATATGTATAGTCTTAGCAATTGATTATTATATTGTATCATCTTGGAAGATTGTGTTAGGTGCTAACTGTATATCTGGATTGGCAACTATCATTGGATTACTACCAGTTTGTCAGCAACTTCTCCAGATTCTGTTCCAGCCGCTTAAGCATGATATTATTGTATCATATAAGTCTGCATCAAAATTCATGGGGAAGTGTGCAAACGTTGCCGGTCGTGCTTTCTGCAAACTCAGTGGTGCTGGATTGGCAACTATCGTTGGATTACTACCCGTTTGTCAGCAACTTCTCCAGATTCTATTACAGCCGCTGAAATATGATATTGTTGTATCATATCAGTCTGCATCAAAATTCATGGGGAAGTGTGCAAGTGTTGCCAGTCGTGCTTTCTGCAAACCCAGTGGGGACAGTCGTTCAGCGTGTAATATTTCCGCAGCAAAATCCACCTAAACAAGACGTTGTTCCCTAAAAGGGGTTGACTGTTTGCCTCGTCTGCTATAATCTGTGCCTTATGAGCGAGAGTGGCGGAATTGGTAGACGCGCTGGATTTAGGTTCCAGTGGGGTTAAACCCGTGAGAGTTCGAGTCTCTCCTTTCGCAGATCATGAATATCAAAAAGGTTTAGTTGTTATGAGTCAGGATAATAAACAAGTATCTCAGAAAGGTTTAAATGTTAGTGTTAAAATTACACTTAACCAAGCACAAGTTGCTAGAGCTTACCAAAAGCATTTACAGAAAGTTTCTGGTCAAATCAGTGTCAAGGGCTTTAGAAAAAGTGCTCAAGCATTAAAAATGCGTGAAATTGAGCGCACGAAGGGCCCGATGGTCCGTGTAGAGGTTATTGACCAACTGTTGCAAGAAGCATTGAATGAGGTTATTCAAGAGCATAAGCACTCTCTTGCCTCAAGGCCTGAAGTAGTCAATTCAAAAGGTGATGGAACGGACAGTGATGTTGTTTGTCAAATGTCATATGAGGTTTTTGCTGATATTCCAGAAGTGGATTTATCTAAGCTATCGGTATCGGTCGTTTCTGCAGAAGTGACTCAAGAAAATGTTGGTCAAGAGATTGATAAGCTTAAAGAGCACCATGGTGTTTGGACTGCGGTTGAGCGTGCTTCGAAAGAAGGCGATCAGCTGAAAATTGATTTTGTGGGTCGGCTTGATGGCGAGTTATTTGATGGAGGAAGCGCAACAGACCAAACGATTGAGTTAGGTTCTGGGCAGTTCTTACCTGATTTTGAGAAAAACCTGAAGAAGGTAAAGGCAGGGGATGAGAAAACATTTAAGGTTAGCTTCCCGAAAGAGTACCAAGCAGAAAACTTAGCAGGAAAGAAAGCAAGCTTTGAGGTTAAGGTTCATACTGTTTCTGAGAAGAAGCCGTTGGAGACGGGTAAAAAGCTTTATGAACTTGCTGGTTCTAAAGCGACTAAGAAGCCTGAGTTTGAAAAAGAGATTATGAGTCGTTTGGAAGCAGATGCTCATCATTTGTCTAAGGCGATTAACCGTAAGCGTATGAGTGCTGTGTTGAAGAAAAAGATTTCATTCCCATTGCCTGAAAGCACTTTGAATGAAGAGATTAAAGCATTGCAAGAGCGTGATAAAGAGATGAAAGACAAAGTTGCAAAACAAAAGGCAACTGACTCTTTAACAATGGCACTTCTATTGCGTCACTATATTCAGATGTATAAGGTCAAGGCAAGTGAAGAAGATGTTAAATCTTATATTGCAGTGGGTGCGCCAAATCAGATGAGTGTCGAAAGTTTTTATGATTGGTATATTCAGGATAAATCAAGGTTGGATCAGGTTAGGGCAGCAGTTATTGAGCAAAATGCGTTCGATAAGCTATTAACCTTGGTGAAAACTAAAGAAGTTAAGGCTTCAATCCAGGATATTGAGAAGGAGTTAAAGGAGGGAGTATAATGGTAACGAATCAGTTAGTGCCTATGGTCATTGAGTCAACCCGACATGGGGAAAGAGCTTATGACATATATTCAAGGCTTCTGAAAGAACGGATTATCTTCATTGTTGGACCTATCGAACAGCATATGGCAAACCTTGTGGTTGCTCAGTTATTATTTCTAGAGTCAGAGAATCCGGATAAAGATATCTCTATCTACATTAACTCACCAGGTGGTGTGGTTAGTGCGGGTCTGGCTATTTATGATACGATGCAGTTTATCAAGCCTGATATTTCAACGCTTTGTGTAGGGATGGCTGCAAGTGCGGCATCACTACTATTAACTGCAGGTGCAAAAGGTAAGCGAAGAGCGTTACCTAATGCGACTGTGATGATTCACCAAGTGTTGGGTGGTTTCCAAGGACAGAACTCTGATATTCAAATTCATGCACAAGAAACATTGAGAGTTAGCTCTGTTGTTAATGATGTATTGGCAAAACATTCAGGGCAATCATTAGAGGTTATTGAGCGAGATACTGACCGTGATAACTTTATGACCGCAGATCAAGCCATTGAATATGGTTTAATTGATGAAATTGTTACTAAGCGTGACTAGAGTTTTCTGAAATAAGACCTATTATTAAAAATATGCTTTTTTAAACAAAGTGTCTATAAGTTATGATAAGAGGTTGAGATATGGTCGATAGCAGTATTCATAAGTGCTCTTTCTGTGCAAAAACGCAGGATGAGGTTAAAAAACTAATCGCTGGTCCAAATGCATATATTTGTGACGAGTGTATTAAACTGTGTAACGACATTCTTCATCAGCAGTTAGGTAAAGATATTGATGAAGATGAAGAGGTTAACTTGCTCACCCCCCGTGATACTAAACTGCACTTAGACAAGCATGTCATTGGTCAAGATGAAGCGAAGAAAGTTCTGTCAGTTGCAATGTATAATCACTATAAGCGTGTCTTGTCGGTAAAAAATCCAAAAGTTAAGATGAATAAAAGTAATATTTTGCTTTTAGGGCCAACAGGTTGTGGTAAGACACTTCTAGCACAATCCTTAGCAGAGCTATTACATGTGCCTTTTGCGATTGTTGATGCAACGTCATTAACGGAAGCTGGCTATGTGGGTGAGGATGTTGAGAGCATTATTCAAAAATTATTACAAAGTTGTGAGTTTGATGTTGAGAAAGCACAGCGTGGGATAGTGTATATCGATGAGATTGATAAGATTGCCAGACGTGGGTCTAGTGCATCTATTACCCGCGATGTTTCAGGTGAGGGCGTGCAGCAAGCATTACTCAAGCTGATAGAAGGCAGTGTGGTTTCAGTGCCTACATCAGGCTCAAGGAAACACCCAGGACAAGAGTCTATTCAGGTTGATACTTCCCAGATCTTGTTTATTTGCGCTGGTGCCTTTGTGGGACTAGAAAGTATTATTCGAGAACGTACTGAGAAAGCAGGTATTGGTTTTGGGGCGATGGTCAAGCAGAACTCATGCGATGACTCATTGTTGTCACGAGTTGAGAATGAAGATCTGGTCAAATTTGGTATGATCACAGAGTTAATGGGACGTATGCCAGTTCATGCAGTTCTTTCATCCTTAACTGAGCGTGATCTTCAACGGGTATTAACTGAGCCAGAGAGTTCGCTGATTAAACAGTATCAGTATTTGTTTGAGTTAGACAATGTTGAAGTAGAGTTTGATGAGTCCGCAATTCAGCAGTTAGCACAAAATGCCGTTAAGACGAAAACAGGGGCTCGTGGCTTGCGTGGTGTGACTGAAAAGTTATTGATGGATACGATGTATAATCTGCCATCATTAAAAGAATTGAAAAAAGTGATTATTGATAAAGATGTGATTGATGGTAAGTCTGAGCCAATTCTTGTTTATGAGGGCAATAAAAAACGTTCGGGAGAAAAGTAGTGGCAAATCTTGATGTAGAAAAACAAATACCTGTTGTTGCCGTTAGAGAGCTGGTTGTTTTCCCAGGAACTGTTGTGCCACTGTATGTGGGTAGACCTGCTTCATTGGCTGCAGTGGAAGTCGCTTTGAGAGGGGATGGTCATTTATTGTGCCTAACGCAGAGGGATGCTGAGAAGGAAGATATTACCGCAAAAGACTTATACCGTTTTGGTACAGTGACTAAAATACTACAAGCGGTCAGAATGCCAGATGGAAATATGAAGCTTTTGGTGGAAGGTAATACTAGAGCAAAAGTCATTAAGTTAGCAAGAGAACGAAAGTCTGGGATGTTCAAAGCTTCTGTATCAGAGGTTGCTGAAAGTAAGTTGCCGTTGGCAACAACAGAAACGTTGATTCGGGTTTTACAAGATAAATTTGGTGATTATCTCAAGCAGTCAGAGCATGTGACGCTCGATGTGATTTCGAATATTGCCAGTATTACTAATATTTCAGAATATGCAGACTTGATTGCAGCACACATCCCTGTGAAAATTGCTGAAAAGCAGGCAGTTCTTGAGACGCTTGATATTGAAGCACGTGTGAAGCGTATATTGATGCTGCTTGAAAACGAGTTGAGCTGGCACGATAAAGAAAAAGAGATCCTTGAGAAAGTTAGATCAGAAATTAATGAAGATCAACAAAGTTACTTTATCCGCAAGAAGATGAAAGCGTATGAAGACGAGCTTAGAAAGATGGGCGATGACAGCGTATCTGATGCGAGTAGCTATGAAGATAAAATTGAACAGCTTAAGTTAACGGATGACCTTAAGCACAAGTTGCTCGACGAAGCGGGCAAACTTAAGTTTATGCCGGATATGTCAGCTGAGTCGACAGTTGTGCGTAACTATTTAGATACGATGTTATCATTACCTTGGGGTGTTATTGATCCTATTAATGATGATTTAGAAGCTGCTGCTAAAAAGCTTGATAAAAACCATTATGGTTTGAAAAAAATTAAGGAACGTGTTTTGGAGTCACTAGCGGTATCATTGAGAGTGTCTAAAGTCAAAGCACCTATTTTATGTTTAATTGGGCCACCAGGGGTGGGTAAGACTTCTTTAGGTAAGTCTATTGCAGAAGCGATGGGTCGACCTTTTGTTAGAGTTGCACTCGGTGGTGTTAGAGATGAGTCGGAGATTAGAGGGCATAGAAGAACCTATGTAGGTGCAATGCCTGGTCAGATTATCCGTGCATTGGCTCGATCTAAAGCGATGAACCCACTGATTATGTTAGATGAGGTGGATAAAATGGGGATGGACTTTAGAGGGGACCCAGCATCTGCATTACTAGAGGTGTTAGACCCTGAGCAGAATGATAAGTTTGTGGATCATTACATCGAGTCAGAAGTTGATTTGTCGGGTGCGCTTTTTATCACAACGGCTAATACAATGGATATTCCGCCTGCATTATTAGACCGTATGGAGATGATTGATCTGAGTGGTTATACCGAAGAGGAAAAGTATCAGATTGCTCATAAGCATTTGGTTCAAAAGTGCTTAGGGGATAATGGTCTTGAGAGTAAAGAGTTGAGCTTTGCAGATGATGCAGTAACTGAAATTATTCGTTCTTATACTAGAGAAGCAGGTGTGAGGGAGCTTGAACGTAACTTATCTAAAATTTGTAGGAAAGTGGTTAAAGAAAAACATTTAGCGAAGCGTAAAACGAGCTCAGTGAAAAAAATCGGTAAAAAAGATTTGCAGGGGTATTTAGACTCTGCACCTTATGATCTATTAGACGTCGGTAAAAAACCTAAAGTAGGTGTCGTTAATGGACTGGCATGGACGTCTGCTGGGGGAGAGCTTTTGAATATCGAAGCATTACTGCTACCTGGAAAGGGCGAGCTAATTTATACGGGTTCATTAGGCGAAGTGATGCAGGAAAGTATACGTGCAGCACACTCCGTTGTTAGAAACGCAGCTAAAAAGTATAAAGTGAAAGAGGATATATTTACTGAACGTGACTTCCATATCCACGTCCCTGAAGGCGCTACACCAAAAGATGGGCCTAGTGCAGGTGTTGGCATGGCAACAGCGATGCTTTCCGTTGCGACTAAGCAAAAGGTGAAGAATAAGATTGCGATGACCGGAGAGCTAACCATCACTGGTGAGGTATTAGCGATTGGTGGGCTCAAAGAAAAGGTTCTTGCAGCGATTCGTTCTGGAGCGGATGAGGTCATTATTCCCAAGAGTAATAAGAAGGACTTAAGAGACTTTGAGAAGGACATCAAGGGTAAGATTGGTGTTCATTTGGTATCCGATATTTCAGAAGTGTTTAAGTATGCATTTACCCAAGAGTAGTTCCAGTACAAGCCCAGGGCCTTCTGGGAAGAAGCCTTCTAAATTTGCGTCATATCAGTTGCTAAAACCTATCTTGAAGCAGTACCGTTGTAAGATGGTTCAGGCTTTGGTAGCGCTGTTATCTGCAGCAGGTGCAACATTGGCATTTCCGATGATGATTCGGTATATCGGTGATGCAGGGGTTATGGAGAACCTAGTGCTGATGCAGCATGGTTTTCTGGGGTTGTTTGTCCTGTCGTTAGTGTTGGGGTTGGCTAGTTCTTATCGGTTCTATATGGTGTCATGGTTAGGTGAGCGGGTGGTAAGTGATATCAGAAAACAGTTGTTTTCACATTTACTGCGCTTACCGAGTTCATTTTATGACCAGAACCAGACGGGAGAGATTTTAAGTCGTTTAACAACCGATACCACACTTGTTGAGCGTGTGGTTGGGACGAGTGTCTCCTTAGCATTACGTAATAGTCTGATATTGATAGGATCACTGGCTATGCTTTTGGTGACCAGTGTGAAATTAACAGCATGGGTCATATTGATGACGCCTATTGCGATTATTCCCGTGATTAAGTTCGCGCGTAAATATCGAGTGTTGTCGAAAGAAAGCCAGAGCTATGTTGCAGATTCATCTGCTTATGCATCCCAGGTATTAGGCGCGATGGATGTAACAAAGTCTTACCAGTATGAAGATACAGCCAATAAACATTTCCACGGTGTGGTTGAAGAAGGCTTTGCTGTTTCAAAACGACGGATTATGTCTAGGTCACTACTGACGTTATTTATTATTATTTTAATGGTCGGTGCGTTGATCGCAGTGATGTATCTCGGTAGTGTTGAGGTCTTGAGCCCAGAATCTGCATTATCAGCAGGCCAGTTAGCTCAGTTCTTTATGTATGCGGTATTTGTAGCGACATCGGTTGGATCATTATCTGAGGTGTGGGGAGACTTGATGCGTGCCTCAGGTGCTTTGGATCGGATTATTAAGCTATTGGGTGAAGCTCGGCAGGAAGACAAGGGAAGCTTAATGACCCGTAGTCAGGATATCGTATTTCAGGGGGTATCATTTGCTTATCCGAATCGTAGTCATATTAAGACCTTACAAAACGTGTCTTTTGAGGTGAAGAAGGGTTCCATGACGGCTTTAGTCG
This sequence comes from Gammaproteobacteria bacterium, assembly GCA_040264995.1. Taxonomy (GTDB): domain Bacteria; phylum Pseudomonadota; class Gammaproteobacteria; order Comchoanobacterales; family Comchoanobacteraceae; genus Synchoanobacter. Next base: position 7,634 of record JBDQHG010000041.1, read on the forward strand.
GTCAGTCGGGTGCAGGAAAGAGTACTGTCTTTAAGATGATCATGCGTTATTATGATTTCCTAGAGGGGGATATATTAGTTGGCGGCGTGAGTATTCAAGATTTATCATTGTCTCATTTACGGGAGCTGATATCATTTGTTGGGCATGATACAGGCATCTTCCCAACATCCATCCGGGATAATTTATCTTTAGGTGAAGTGTATTCGGAAGAAGAGATGATGGATGCTTGCCATAAAGCCAATATTGCAGATTTCATTGACACATTACCAGATGGTTACGATACGTTATTAGGCGAACGTGGTATGTTGCTTTCGGAGGGGCAACGTCAGCGTTTGGCATTAGCTAGAGCGATACTAAGGGATACACCCATTGTCATGCTAGATGAGGCAACGAACGCATTAGATGCGATTACTGAAGAAGCGATTAGCAGAGCGTTATCCGAGGTTTTTGCAGATAAAACAGTACTGGTGATTGCTCACCGTCTATCAACAGTCTGTGATGCAGACCAAATCATTGTGATGGACCATGGTGAGGTTGAATCAGTAGGAAATCATAAGTACTTGTGTAAGCACTCTAAGATTTATGAGCGCTTAGCACAAATTCAGCTGTTGTATTAGATGTCTCTAGTGACCCAGTGACATCAAACCTCTTGTGCCAAGCTCTCTGTAGCGGCTAGCATAATATAATATGCTACTAGCAGCCTTTGTATCGGATGTTGACTATCCCCCTTGGTTTTTATATCACCTAAGCTATTTGCTTACTTAAAGAAAGAGCCTCTTCTGCCATTCCTATACTGCAGTAATAGCTGGTAGGTTAGCAGTAGTTACAGGAGGGTGGGGGGTAAACAAGCAATTAATAAAATATAATTCTGTCAAATATAATAACCGACCTATTATATCAATCAGAAACAAATAGGAGGGTAAATGATGGAAGATGATGCTGCTAATCGGGAAGCTATAATTTTGGAACAACAAC
>JBDQHG010000042.1:0-8412 GCA_040264995.1 Gammaproteobacteria bacterium
AATTCAAAAAAAATATTTTTCTAGAACATTAGGTTAAGGTTATGATTTGTGTTATCTTGTGTAATATCCATAAGATAATCCTATTTTAACCGCATTACCTTTGTTATTATCTTATTGGTGCGTCACATAAGTCGCTTTATCAGGAAAAAAACTATTTAATGGAGATTGATTATGGAATTTATTATTGCAAATGTTTGGCAAAAAAATATTGAGGAGAGTGTCCTGTCATTATTTTCTACTACAAACGATGCGCTTGAGGGTGACATGTCAGAGGAGCAGAAGGTAAACGCTGGTAAGGCGTATGCTGCTGTTCTGAAGCAAATTAACAATGATACCTCTGCAGTTATGAAGATCCAACAGGACAGATTTACTAATAGGTCTAGATACACCACAGCATTTGGATTGGACGGCAGTAACTCTACAGAAAAACAAGTACTTGTTTCTTCGGGCATTTCCCTATTTGGTTATGGTGATTCCACATACGCAGATGCTTTTAAATCTGCTCGCGAGGAGCTAGATGCGCATATTGAGACAGAAGATACGTTGATTGCCCAACTTACAACCAGAATCCAAAACTTAGCTGCCTTTGCTAGCAAGGTTTATACCAAGATCAATGGCGAAGAGGTTAAAGGCCGGAAGATAATAACCTCTGGTAATGATGAAGTTATTGCATCTATGGTGGAACAAGTTGGTGCAGACGCAATTACGGATTATGTGCTAACACCGGACATTATGGCTTGTTTTGAAGTAAGAATGGGTATGTGTGCAAGGACAGCGGCTGCTAGAGCCGCTCTTGCCGCTTCAGTCCCTGATAATGCTTCAGCCGCCTCTCAATCAGGTAGTGGTGCTGCTGCCACAGCCGCCCCTCAATCAGGTAGTGGTGCTGCTTCTAGAGGAAGAAGTGATTCAGCTAGCTCTAGCTCTAGCTCTAGTCATCGTCCTGGCTAATAGTAGTCAATCTGCAAGCATTAAAAGGCACTCTTGTGCCTTTTTTTGCGTCTAAAGGGTGATAATACATAGTGATATTCTGGGGCATTTCCTTGATTTTTTGTGAACTCATGTCATAATTGACATGAGCGGGAAGGGGATATAAATTGACGGAAAGACAAGTCATATCAGACATTGTTGAGCAGGCTTATAAACATGGTTTCACCACAAATATAGATCAAGACACATTGCCGCCCGGGATAAACGAAGATGTGGTTCGTTGGATTAGTCAGAAAAAAAATGAACCTGAGTTTATGTTAGCATTTAGGCTGAAGGCCTTGGAGTACTGGAAGACATTAAGCATGCCTAATTGGGCGAGTTTAAATATTGATCCTATAGACTTTCAGAAAATATCTTACTACTCAGAACCCAGCAATCAACCTAAGTACGAGAGCTTAGATGAAGTAGATCCTGAGCTTCTACGTACCTATGAGCGATTAGGTATCCCACTTCATGAACAAAAGAAATTAGCAGGAGTTGCAGTAGATGCTGTATTTGATAGTGTGTCTGTCGCAACGACATTTAAGGATGTGCTTGCGAAGAGTGGAGTCATTTTTTGCCCAATGAGTGAAGCCTTGCAGAAATATCCGGATATTGTCAAACAGTACCTTGGTAAAATAGTACCTTACAGGGATAACTATTTTGCCGCTTTAAACTCTGCTGTATTTAGTGATGGCTCATTTGTATACATACCCAAAGGGGTACGTTGCCCTATGGAGTTATCGACTTATTTCCGGATTAATGCAGCTAACACAGGACAATTTGAACGAACCTTGATTATTGCAGAAGAGGGTAGTCACGTTAGTTATTTAGAAGGGTGTACGGCTCCTATGCGTGATGAAAATCAACTGCATGCTGCAGTGGTAGAGCTGTGTGCTCATGCTAAAGCAGAGATTAAATACGCAACCGTTCAGAACTGGTATCCAGGTGATGAAAATGGCAAGGGAGGAATTTATAACTTTGTCACTAAGCGTGGGAAGTGTGCAGGTGACTATGCTAAGATTTCTTGGACGCAGGTTGAAACAGGGTCAGCGATTACTTGGAAATACCCCAGTGTTGTTTTATTTGGTGATCATAGTGTTGGGGAGTTTTACTCGGTTGCTGTGACAAAACACCATCAACAAGCAGATACTGGCAGTAAAATGCTACATGTTGGGAAGAATACTAAGAGCTGCATTGTTTCCAAGGGAATCTCTGCAGATGTGTCTAGTAATACCTACCGAGGTAAGGTGCAGATTAGGCCTACGGCCAGTCAGTCCAGACACTTTACACAATGTGACTCACTCATTATTGGTCAAGGGGCCAAAGCCAATACCCATCCTTATATGGAGGTGCAAAATGGTTCAGCTAAGGTGGAACATGAAGCTAGTACGAGTAAGATAGATGAGCTTCAGATGTTGTATTGTATGCAGCGAGGGTTGCGCCCTGATGAGGCATTGCCCATGATTGTTAATGGTTTTTGTAAAGAGGTATTCCAGAAACTACCGATGGAGTTTGCCGCTGAGGTTCAGCAGTTGTTAGAAATAAGTTTAGAAGGGAGCGTTGGATAAAATTATGTTAATGATGAAAAAATTATCGATAAAAGCCAATGATAAAGAGATTATTAAGGATTTATCTTTGACAGTAGAAAAAGGTGAGGTATGTGCGATTATGGGTCCTAATGGCTCAGGGAAAAGCACATTAGCACATGCGCTGGCAGGACACCAAGATTATCAAGCATCGGGTGAGATACAGCTTAAGGGCCATGATTTGTTGGCATTAGAGCCTTATGAGCGAGCACAGAAAGGTTTGTTTGTTGCCTTTCAGCACCCAGTTGCGATACCTGGGGTTAACAATCTGTTTTTCATGAAGACCATTCTTAATGCAAAGCGCAAGCGTGAGGGTTTAGAGGCATTAGATGCAACAGACTTTATGACGCTTGTAGAGGAAAAAGCAGCATTGGTAGGACTAGATGAACGTTTTTGGGAACGCTCTTTGAATGAAGATTTTTCAGGGGGGGAGCGTAAACGTAATGATGTACTGCAGATGTTGTTGTTGGAACCGGATGTTATGATCTTGGATGAGACAGACTCAGGGCTAGATATTGATTCAATGCAGTTAGTAGCTAAGGCGATTAATACCTTACGTTCTCCAAATCGAAGCATTGTGTTAATTACACATTACCAGCGGTTACTTCATTATATTAAACCAGACAAAGTACATGTACTGATGGACGGGAAGGTTGTGAAGACATCGGATGCATCCTTCGTCGAAAAACTAGAAGCAGAGGGCTATCATTGGTTACAAGAGACAGTTTAACATCTGAAGCATATAACCTTTATTTAAACCAGAAAAATGAATCATGGCGGAGAATGCCTAAAGGTTTAGAGTCTGAATTTGACTATGTGGTGGGAAAAGCTGCAACACAGCAGGCTTCAGCAAATAAGGCTACTCGTAGCTCCCAAGAGCAGTGGGCTGATGAGTTCTTCTATCAGGCGCTAAGTGAGGTGCCCTATACGCAGGTTATTCAACTTAAGGATCATGATCAATTCCAGTGGCAGGCTACCAGTACAGCACAAGCTGCTCAACACGTACTGATCATTGTGGATCAAGATGCAGTATGTGAGCTATATGAGGAGATGTCACTGTTACAAAGTTTACGGACAGTGGATATTCATCTTTTACCAGGAGCAAAGCTAACACACTATCAAGTTCTTCATCCGCAACAAAAGGTGTTTGACCATGTGCAGGTAGTGATAGAAGAAGCTGCAAATTACCAGCAGTTGTTTTGTATGGTTGGTGGTAGCGATATGTTATACCGTCGAGCACAGCGTATTCGGTTAGTCGGTAAACATAGCCAGGCTAGTATCCAGGGTGGTGTAGTGATTAAAGCTAAAGGCCATGTGCAAGAGCATGTAGTCTTTGAGCATATTGCACCACATACTACCAGCCATCACCAGGCTAAGTCAGTGGTAGAGACTCAGGCTAAGGTAGATGTATATAGTGAAGTAGCGGTTGCAAACTCAGCAGCACATAGTGTGTCTCGCCAGTACATACATCATTTACTGCTAGCAGAAACTGCAGCGGCTTTTTCCAAGCCTGCACTCAATATTGATATTGATGAAGTAGATAGTCAGCATGGTGCTGTAACAGGCATGATCGATGACCAGCTATTGTTTTATATGGAAAGTCGTGGTATTGATAAGGCACTTGCAAAGCAGATTTACCTAAAGGGGTATATTCAAACCTGTTTTGAGGGATACTCTCAGGAACAGCAAAAACGATTGAGTGAGTATTTAGAAAAGCAGTTAAACCAACTGCAACATCCCCTAAAAGCTACAACCTCGACATCAGAGTCTTAGCCTACTATGAATCAAAGAGATGACTTTCACATTTTACGCGACCCAAGCCAGGTCTATCTAGACCATGCTGCAAGTAGCTTAACACCTGACTGTGTGACAGAGTCCATTGTTCATTATTACCAACAGTATCGTTCAAATGTTCACAGAGGTTTGTACCAGTGGAGTGCAAAGGCGACTGAAGCTTATGAGCAGGCCCGTCAACAAATTGCTCATTTTGTAGGAGCAGAGGCTCAAGAAGTTGTGTTGACCCAAGGCGCAACAGCCAGTATTAATTTAGTGGCACAGTCGTATTTAAAACACCAGCTGAGCCCAAACCAAGTCATACTTATTACGCCATTAGAGCACCATGCTAATATGATTCCTTGGCAACGGTTAGCAAAAGAGCATCAATGTCGGTTGGAATATATTCCGCTTAGAGATGACTTTACGATTGATTTCGAGGCATTATCAACAATAGTGGCCTCAGAGTCAGTTGCAATGATTGCGTTAACCCACGCCTCGAACGTGATTGGTATTAGTTATGGTATCCAAGCAGTCTCTAAGTTAGGCATTCCGGTGCTAGTTGATGGAACCCAAATGGTTTCGCATGAGCCGGTTGATGTAAAATCTTTAGGATGTGCATTCTACGCTTGGTCTGCACATAAAATGTATGGGCCGACAGGGATTGGGGCATTGTATATTGCGCCAGAGTTCCATAAGGATATTCATCCGCATTTTACAGGTGGGGGCATAGTGGATAGCGTTAGCTATCAAACAGCTACTTTTCAGCTCGGTATCCAAGTGCTAGAGCCAGGTACGCCTAATATAGGCGGTGCTATTGGGTTTGCACAAGCGTGTGAGTATATTTGTTCAATAGGGTTTGAGGCGATTATGGCACATGAGCAATCGGTTTGGCACTACTTGCTACAACAAACGAATCATATGAAGTTACAGACCTTCGGTCCTCATGAGCATATGGTGTACTCATTTAATTACCCAAATGTGCATGCACATGATGTGGCAGAGATTCTAGCAGGGGAACAGGTGATGATTCGGGCAGGGCACCATTGTTGCATGCCATTAATGCAGCGTTTAGGTGTTAATGCGTTAGCACGGGTATCAATTGGTATTTATAACCAAAAGTCAGATGTTGATCAGTTGGTTAATGCCTTAACAAAAGTATCAGAGGTAATGCAGTTATGAGTCAAATGCTTTACCAACAGATGATCTTGGATCATAGCAAACATCCCAAAGGTTTTTGTGAAGACCCACAAGGGTCTTGTGAGCAAGGACGTAACCCTATGTGTGGTGATGAAATCCAGTTTTGTTGTGAAGTAACCGACGGAATCATTACTAATATGACATACCGTGCAAGTGGCTGTAGTATTTCAGTGGCTTCAGCATCTGTGTTGGTGTCAGTCATAAAAAGTACCCCTGCTGCTAATTTTGATCATGTTATGCAAAATTATCTGAATATGCTTAAGGGGAATGATTATCAGCAACTGCCTAAGAAATTAGAGGTATTTTCTGGTGTGTGCCAATATCCTATGCGTGTTAAATGTGCAAGCTTTTCTTGGCATGCTGCAAAATCAGCGCTAGCGCAGGCACAGCAGCCTATTATTTTATCTAAATCTGCAAAAGATTATTGGCTCTCATTAGTAGCAGCAGAGAATGCTTCTGGTATTTTGCTAACATTTAAGCAAGTGGGGTGTATGGGGTGGCAGTTTGTGCCCAGTGTAGAGACTAAGCAGCCTAAAGACAGTATCTCTTTGCAGTATGGAGCATTGTTAGTGTATGTGCCCCATGAGGTACTGCAGACAATAAAAGGCACAAAAGTAGATTTTGAGATGTCGTCCATGGGGGAGGGTAAGGTGATCTTTAATCACCCAAAGGCACAAGAACATTGTGGCTGTGGAGAAAGCTTCTTGATGTCAATAGACAATACAATAAGCACACCAATAGCTGAGGAGTTAGGATGAGTCAAGTGGGAGGGAGTTTAACAGGTAAATCAATCATTATTGAGCGTGATGTATTTGCTGTATTGGTTCCTAGTGGTCAAACCATAGAGCTTAAAGCTGGAACCCCTGTACGGGTGACCCAAGCATTAGGAGGTAATTACTCGCTAGAGGTTTTTGGGCAGTTGGTGATGATTGCAGCAGTTGATCAAGATGCTCTTGGGTTGTCACCTAACCCGGAAGCCACTGCTTTTTTGCAAGATGACTCTCTAACGGTAGAAGAGAAGGCTGTGAAACAAATTAAAAACTGCTATGACCCAGAAATACCAGTGAATATATATGATCTGGGGTTAATATATGGCGTGTCGCATTTTGAGGACACAATCCATGTTACCATGACATTAACATCACCCACCTGCGGAATGGGCCCATATATTGTAGAAGAGGTCAAAAGACGCCTGCATCAGATACCTTCAATGAATACAGTAGAAGTAGAGTTAGTATTTGATCCACCATGGGATAGGTCCAGGATGAGTCAGGCTGCAAAGTTACAGTTGAACTTATTATAGATAATAGATTGGTCTCTAGAGCGCCTGAGTAGGGTGTAGAAGCAAGCAAGGAGTAGTAAGGATGGTGTTGCGTTATGTTTTTTGGGATCAGCTCAGTAATTCACTGGCAAGCTTACAGAACATTGCTGATGGTGATGTTGTTTTATTGTGTGAGTTAGAAGAAGATGCAACCAGGGTTGCACATCATCAAAAGAAACTGGTGTTTTTATGGAGTGCTATGCGTCACTTTGCAAATCAATTAAGCACAAAGGGTTATCAAGTAGTCTATGTAGAGCTTGATGACCCTCAAAATACTCAGACTCTAGACACTGAGATTAAGCGGCATCTCAAGCAGTATAATCTGGATAAAGTTATTGTAACACACCCGAGTGAATACCATCAGTTACAGTCTGTTAATAGTTGGCCTAATGATTTTGGTGTAACTGTAGAATGCCTTGAGGATGATAGGTACCTCTGTAGTATGCAAGCGTTTCAGGTGTGGGCGGGTGATAGACAGCATTTGCGTATGGAGTACTTTTACCGTGAGATGCGTAAGCAGCATGAAGTACTAATGTCGTTTGGAAAACCTGAAGGTGGAAAGTGGAATTACGATTCAGAGAATCGAAAACCACCCAAATCTGGTTTGGATATTCCGAAGCCATATGTCTCGGCTAAAGACCCAATAGTAGAAATAGTTAAAAAGGTTGTTCAGTTGCATTTTGATCACCACTTTGGAGATATTGAGCCATTTTACTTTGCGGTGACTCGTGAGCAAGCATTAGCTGTTTTAGACCAGTTCATTTCAGAGCGACTTGCAAACTTCGGGACGTATCAGGACGCTATGATTCAGGGAGAGCCCTGGATGTATCACTCGCATATTAGCTTTTATTTGAACTGTGGGTTATTGTCACCACTTGAGTGCGTTACGCGCGCGGAAGAGGCCTATTATCAGCACCAGGCACCATTGAATGCAGTTGAAGGATTTATTCGTCAGGTAATTGGCTGGAGAGAGTTTATCAGGGGAATATATTGGTTAAAAATGCCTGAGTATTCTCGTTTGAATTTCTTGAATGCAACACGTCAATTACCAACGTTTTTCTGGGATGGTGCAACAGAGATGAACTGTTTGCATCAGGTGGTTACAGAGACCAAGGAAAATGCTTATGCGCACCATATTCAGCGATTGATGGTAGTCGGAAACTTTGCGCTGATAGCAGGCTTAGACCCTAAGGAGGTTAATGAGTGGTTTTGGATAGTGTATGCAGATGCTTACCAGTGGGTAGAGTTGCCAAATGTTACTGGCATGGCATTATTTGCTGACGGTGGAGTTTTGGGGTCAAAGCCTTATGCATCTAGTGGCCAGTATATCAACAAGATGTCAGATTATTGCAAAGAATGTCGGTATAAAGTTTCTGTTAAAGAGGGGGAGGATGCTTGCCCGTTTAACTATCTTTACTGGGACTTCCTGTTGCGTAATGAAAAACAGTTAGGTAGTAATCAGCGTTTAGGATTTATGTACGGGATGATTAAAAAAATGACACCGGAGAAGATCCAGTCGATTCAGAAAGATGCAAAACAGTTTCTGAAGTCGCTTAAATGAGT
>JBDQHG010000043.1:0-8403 GCA_040264995.1 Gammaproteobacteria bacterium
AAGAATGTAAGAGCTTTTGCCGCTTTGGTTGGGTATAGCCAGTTATTGAGCTTGAAAATATAGTTTTCCATATTATTTTCTTTTGTTCAATATAATAGCCTTACCCATCTTTTAATTATGTCGTTTGATGGTTGGTCTTTATAGTGAATGGGAGCAATCGGGCCCTTAAAAAGGGTGCAGTAAATCAATATATTGCATTTATTTTCTTGACAAATATAAATAGGGCGGGTAGTCTTTCTGCTATTAAAGATAGGCATTAGATATGAGGTTAGTTAGAGGTTTTAAGTCACTGATTAACGGGAATAGTGAAGAGATAAAAAAAGCTAAGAAAATGTCATTACTCACCCATGCCGCGTTGATGCTATTGGTCGTAGTTTCATTTAAATTTGGTTTATTGATTACGTCAATATCTTTAATAGCGCCTGTTGTTTTTGCTGGATTGTCGCTCTTGTTGGTTAAATCAGGTGAAATTAAAAGCAATCAAAATGCTCGATTATTAGACTGTGTGGACACCATAATATTTTCTGTACATTCGCTACTACTTGCTTTTATTCGGTTTATGCCGCTATATGTCTCACACCCTATTATGATATTGAATCTTATGGTGAGTGCGAAGTATGTGGCACGCATTATCGAAGTAGCTTATGACTCGATCCATCACTCAATGGTATCGATTAGTATAAGCGCGTTACAAGCAGAGGGAATCATCAGGACAGATGCAGATAAAGTTATGTACAGGATCATTGAAGCTGCGCCGCAGTTTACTAGTGAGCAAATTGCAGACACAAGCCTGGTTGCCTAATTGGGTACCCAGTGATAAATAACCAACTTCTATAAGAAAAGTTAGGGATAAGAGAGTTAATAAGAAGATTTGCTAAGAAGGACTTTTGCTGCCCGCACTTAGATATTTGTAGGGCTAAAAAAGCAAGAAAGTGTTTGGAGTAGTATGAAGTATTGCTCAAAGCGCGGTTACTCCATGCATCATAGGCTAATTAAGATTGTCATATCTTTTACCAGCGCAAATGCTATTGCTTTATAAGCCGTGTAGGGGATTGGTTATATGCTCCTCCACAGTATGAAGATTGCCCGCTTACAAATTTCATGTATTTAGCCGATAAAAAAAAGGAGGATGTAAATCCTCCTCTTTTTTAAGAAAACCTTGCATTGCCAAGACTGCAGTTTAAGCTACTGGGGCCATCGATGGAGAGTTCTCTTCTGCAATTTCACTATCTACTTCCGGGTGGATATAGCTAGAGACCGCACCTATTGTTCTAGCAATAACCTTTGAGGATACGGCTGATACAGCCGGTGCTGCTATCATTGCGACATTATATGCTTTCGTCATCGCTTGAATTCTAGCGGCTTCTGTCAGCGCTGATCCAATAATAGGGAAAGCAATCGTTGGTACTTGAGACGCAAAGATCATACCAGCATATGCAGGTACAATACCATATCCAAATGCTAAGCCGACACCGACACTTAAACCAGTCGTTAACCATGAGTGTGACTTATCTCTACTCTTTTCATTTTGTTTACTTCTTTGTATTAACCTTACTGCCATTTTTTTATCTCAGTTGTTAAAATTAATTTGTCTCAATTGTCCCACATTAGGGCAGGATAATCAAGTACTAGCTGTTATTTCGACAAATTATTGCACTTGCTTCAGCTACGCCTTGCACCAAAGCACGTTTTACGGTTGACTCAGCCAAGTGACGAGCTACCTCTTCTTCAGAACGTCTAGGTCGTAATAGACGCATAACGCCTTCAGCGCCAACGCGAGAAACGAGTTCTTCTGCTGCAACAACAACTACTCCTGATGCAGAAGAAATAACCGCAACGCCTGCTGCATAACCTCCAAGGGTATACCCTACGAAGTTTGTTGCATTGACAGCCTGAGCACCTGCATGTACAGCTAGAATGCTTCTCACACAGGCGGGTAACCTTGTCAATGTACCTGCTTGTGCCATAGCTGCACTACCCATATATGATGAAAATGCAAGTGGGAAAATATAGCCAGCAGGAATTACAGCAAGGCCAGCTACCTGTGCAACTCGAGTTAATATACTACCTATGCTTCTAGCGGGCATCTCTGCTGGAGTTGCCTGTTCTCTATCAGGATTTGCAGCTTCATTATCTCTATCTTCTTGTCTCATCATGTTCTCCTTATATTTTTGTAGTATAATAGCAAAAAAAACAATATTTGTCAACATAAATAATGCATTACAGTGGTTTGTGGGTCTGTAGGGAGTCTTTTTAAGTTTGAATAAAGCACGTTTAGTCTATATTTCCAAGTTTAGGTCTTAGTTGCTGAGTCTTAAATTGGTACTAACAGGCTTATATACTCTTCCTCCTGGAGGCTTTTTATAGTAAGCCGTCAAATACTTTAAGCTAACTTTGCTTGTTAGTAGATAGCCTCACATCTAATAGTAAAAAATAGGGGGTGTTGTTGGGGGGGGCTTTATGCATTACTAGGGGCTGTAACTAAATATGGAGAAGGCTAGTTAATGGTTTACATTTTGTCTCTGCTTGAGATTTTTTATAGCAAAGAGTAAAATACCCTAAGCTGTTTTCGCGTGCTAAGATGATAATCATTCGACTATTGACTCAATATATACTGCCTCTAGGTCTTGTTATCCCAGTGTTGGCATTAAGTCGTGCGAATCTTTCTATAATATCTGAAGAGGATACACATCATTTTATTATTGAACTGGCAAAGACTCCAACTGAGAAAAGTCGGGGGCTTATGCACCGGACTTCCCTTCCCATAGACCAGGGAATGCTGTTTCTATACAAGAAACCCCAAAAGCTTAGCATGTGGATGAAAAACACCAATATACCACTCGATATGCTTTTTATTTCATCAGATGGGATTGTTGACCAAGTAGTGCCTAATACAACGCCTCACTCATTAACCTATATTTCTTCAAAATCCCCTGTTATTGCAGTACTAGAAATAAATTCAGGACTTTCGGAAGAATACGGCATAAAGGCAGGTGATCGTATACAAATTGACCTTAGCAGCCTATATATCTTCCAGGTCTAATAAAGTGGTGTAGGCATACTGCGGTATTTAAGACTTAACAGGGGGAGATAGCATCACTTCGCCATGAGTAAGGCGCTGAATATGAGCAATAGCTTCGATAACACCAGCAATAAACATTTCAGGGGCGTATAGGCTGTGTTGTAGGGAAAACGAATCATAGGGTGAATGAAATACCACCTGGTGAGATGCTGTATATTCTGGTACACGCTTTGAGATGATTTTCTGGACAGGGTAGTGTAGCGCGTTAGCAAGAAACAAGCTGCTTCCTGAGGGGGTGTCTTTTTTAGATTGGTGATGGGTTTCAATAATGTCAATATTAGAGTAATGGGGACGAAGTGTTATTGCTTGCTGTAAGAGCATTCTAAAGCCGTGAGAGAAATTAGGCACAATGAGTAGGGGGAAGCATGCCTGTTGTGTATACTGTGCGGCTTGTTGTGGGGATAAGCCGCTGGTTCCTACAATCGTCGGTTTTTGAAGTTGGAGATAAATATCAAGGTGCTTTGTAATAGTCTGAGCACTGCTTACATCGATAATTAGGTCTGGGTTGGAGGAAAGAATTTTTGTAGTGAGGCACTCATGCTTATAATGCCCAATCAAGGTGTATTGTTTAGAGAGTTCTGCGTGAATGGCTTGACCCAGTTTGCCGTTGATGCCACTGATTAGAATCCGTTCAATAATCAAAGTGGCGCGGTTTCTCCTTCTCTTAAGGTGAGGATTTCAACACCAGTGTCGGTGACCAGCAGGGTATGTTCCCATTGGGCAGATAAGGTTTTGTCTTTGGAGACCACCGTCCAGTCGTCGTTTAAGACTTTAACCGCATGCCCTCCAATATTGATCATAGGTTCAATCGTAAAAGTCAGCCCTGCTTCAAGTATAAGAGACTTTTGCTCAGGGGCATCATAGTGCAGAACTTGGAAACCAGGCTCATGAAACAGACTCCCAATACCATGGCCACAGAAATCGTGAACGGAAGAGTAATGGTTCTTAATGGCGTGTTGTTCAACTGCTTTGCCTATGTCATATACTGAAACACCAGGTTTTACGTGTTGGATTCCGATGTATAAACACTCACGGCTGATTTCACATAGCCTTTTTGCATGGGGCTTAACATCCCCAATTAAAAACATTTGACTGGTGTCGCCATGGTAGCCATCAACGATGACGGTGATATCGATGTTGACGATGTCACCATTAGCTAAAGGCTTATCATTTGGGATGCCATGGCAGACTACGTAGTTAACAGAAGTGCATATGGACTTAGGGAATCCTTTGTAGTTAAGAGGCGCTGGTATGCCTTTTAGAGTATTGACAATATAGTCATGGCATAAGGTATTGAGATAGTCAGTAGTGACTCCCTTAGAAACGTAGGGCGCAATATACTCTAAGACGCTAGCAGCAGCACGTCCTGCCTTGCGCATCTTTTCGATTTCTTCCGGGGTTTTAACATACTGTGATAAATTCATACAGTAATTATTCATGATTTTTCATGACAGGTCCAGTGATTTGGTGGTGAGTATGTATGAATTTGCTATCTTTCAGTTGTTTTGTATTGCTAACAATTAAGCAAATGTTTATTTAGTTAGACTTTAGTGTTTTTCCTTTCAGTATGGGAAGTACCTCAAAGAGATCTCCTACAAACCCATATTGAGCGATTTTGAATATCGGCGCATCAGGGTCTTTATCGATGGCAATAATGGTTTGGCTATCTTTCATGCCTGATAAGTGTTGTACAGCACCAGAGATACCAAATGCAAAGTACAATTTAGGAGCAACCTGTTTCCCGGTTTGGCCGACTTGGTGTTCATTGCCAATATAGCCAGCATCAACTGCTGCACGCGAAGCACCAATACCGGCATTAAAATGGGCAGCGAGTTCGATGAGCTGGGAGAATGCTTCTTTAGACCCAAAGCCTCTGCCGCCGGAGACGACGACATCAGCTGTGGATAAATCAACAGTGTCTTTATCTTTCTGAGGTTTAGTGACGAGCTTAGGGAAGCTTTCAGATAGCGGTTGTGGGAGGTTTGGGGACTGAGTCTCAATTTCAGGACTACCCTGATGTTGGTTGAGAAAGTAGATTCCACGGATGGTTAACACAACAAGTGGTTGCTTTGTTTCAATCGTTTGGATAGCAGCTCCTGCGTAAATGGCACGTTCAAACTGATGGGGGGATAAGATGGACCGAACTTCTGTAATAAGCGGGATGTTCTGCTGGCCACAGAAGTAGGGTAGGTAGTCTTTACCGGTAGTATCACTATGGCTAAGGATATGAGTATAGTCTTTATGATGTTTGGCGATAAAGTAAGCAATGGTTTGTGCGGAAGGGTACTCAAAACTTGGGTAGTGGTCAATATGTGATACACCCAGCGTGTTTAAGGTGGGCTGATCGATATCACCGATCAACACTAAATCAATTTGTTGAGAGATTTGAGCAGCAGCATCAATGGCCGCATGTAGTGCATTGATGGATTGAGGGTGACTGTGAACGACTAAACATTTCATTTGATAATCCCTCCATCTGTTAGTTGCTGGATAAATGTCTCGATATCTTCTACTGGGGTGCAGCCCTTTCGGGATGGTGGTGTTGAGACCTTGATGATGTTGTGAGGCTCTTGGACTGGTTGGTCAGGGGTAAAGATTTCAATAGGTTGCTTTTTGGCTTGGAGTAGCTTGGGAAGTGCGACAAAGCTTGGGGTGTTTAACCGTAAGTCACAGGAGATAATGCAGGGTGAGGGCATTTCGAACTGAGCATTTCCGTCATCAGTTTCTTTATCAACTAAGATTCTATTCTCTTCGACAGTAATGAGTGAGGCGTTGGTAATACAGCTCCAGTTAAGCATTCCTGATAATAAAGAAGGGATTTGTGAGTGGTCACCATCAATACCTAGTTTTCCCATAATAATGATGTCAAAATGGTTTTTCTGGATATATTGAGCCAGTACTTGTGCTTTAGGGAAAGGGTCTGACAAGGTTTGTTTTACCTGACAAGCCTTATGGATGCCCATGGCAAGTGCTTGTCGTAGCATCGTTTCATCATCGTCAATGGTGATAACGGTTGATTCTTGGATAATACCCTGTGACTGAAGCTGGGTACAAGCTTCAACAGCAATGGCATCGAATGGGTTCAGAGTCATCTGAACACCCTCTGTTTCTACACCCGTTTCATCGGGCTTTACAGAGACTTTAACCTGGTAATCGATAGCGGATTTTACAGTAACAAGTGCTTTCATTTTATACGCTCCTTAAGGTATATTATAGCAAGGATTTTATATTCGACAGGAATTTAAGTGGCAGAAAAATTAACAACGGATGTGTTAATTGTTGGAGCAGGGCCTGCTGGGCTGGCAATGGCTATTCGAGTTAAGCAACGAGACCCCAAGCGTCGTGTTTATGTACTAGAAAAAGCAAAGTCAGAAGGTAACCATTCTATTTCAGGGGCGGTGATGGATCCCAGTGCATTGGATCAGCTATTACCCCATTGGCGAGAGAGTTTTAGCTCTGGGGTATCTGTTTCTGAAACGAAGATGTATTTTTTGAGTGAAAGGA
Organism: Gammaproteobacteria bacterium; assembly: GCA_040264995.1. GTDB lineage: Bacteria > Pseudomonadota > Gammaproteobacteria > Comchoanobacterales > Comchoanobacteraceae > Synchoanobacter. The sequence continues at coordinate 6,587 of JBDQHG010000043.1, forward strand.
AATCGGTTCGATTGCCTCACTTGCCTCATGCAAATCACTATGGGTGTGTGATATTGTCGTTATCTAAGCTGGTGCGTTATATGGCAGAAGAGGCCAGACGACTAGGGGTTGAGTTACTGTGTGGTTATACAGGAAAAGAGTTGTTATATGATAGCCAAAAAGTCATCGGGGTAAAAACTGGTGAGTTTGGCTTACAAGAAAAAAAAGGCGCGTTGGTTAAAGGAGCGCAGTACCAAGAGGGTATTGAGATTCATGCAGATCACATTGTGATTGCTGAGGGTGCTTACGGATATCTTGCGCAGCAGTTAATGAAACGTTTTGGTCTTCAGAAGCAGCCAATGACTTATGGGTTGGGGGTGAAAGAAGTATGGCGTGTAGCACCAGAGGTTCATCAAGAAGGGTTAGTGGTTCACTCTGTTGGCTGGCCGTTACCCACAGATACTTATGGTGGTGGGTTTATATACCACGGTGCTGATAACAAGGTTTTTGTGGGAATGATTGTAGGGTTGGATGCCCCAAACCCAACACTCAATGCGTTTAAATCACTACAAATGTATAAGCATCACCCAGAGTTCCGTGAATGGTTTTCTCAGGGCGAGCCTATTGCTTATGGGGCGAGAGTGATTAATGAGGGGGGGTACCAATCGATACCCACCCTAGACTTTCCCGGAGGGGTTCTGATTGGTTGTTCAGCAGGCTTTGTGAATATTGTTAGGATTAAGGGCATTCATGCAGCGATATTTTCGGGGATTGAGGCAGCAGATGCTTGGTTGTCAGGTCAATCTTTTAACAAGGCATTTAGAGAGCATGAGGTCGTAGAAGACTTATATCGGGCACGTAATGTACGTCCAGCATTCCGTTATGGGTTATGGAAGGGGATGTTCTGTACGGTTGTTGATCAGTATCTAATGAGGGGTAGAGCACCTTATACTATGCAGCACCGAGAAGACCACCTGGCATTAGATCCTACTTTAGCTCGAATTGAGTACCCTAAAGCGGATCATAAGATAAGCTTTGATTTATTAACGATGGTTCAGCTGACTAATACCCATCACCGAGAGGACCAGCCATCTCATTTAGTGATCAAGGATCCTAAGTTACCCATAGCGTTAAACGCTAAGCGATATCAGAGCCCAGAAACACATTACTGTCCTGCAAATGTTTATGAGGTATCCAATGGGCAGTATGTCATTAACTTTACTAACTGTATTCATTGTAAAGCGTGTGCAATTCGTGACCCAAGGCTTAATATTCATTGGGCATTGCCTGAAGGTGGCGGTGGCCCCAACTACGCTGAAACATAAAAAATTTGAATAATTATCAAAAAAAGCTATATTTTTCTGACAAATGACACGACTCGTCTACTATAACAATAATGATAATGAAAAGGTGATGTTATGCCAAATAAAAGTTTTAGAGAAAAAGCTGCTGGCTGGTTTAAGAGAAAAGGCAGTAGAGAGGAGAAATTGACAGCTAAGTCTGCAGTGTTCCATAATCCTGTTTTTGGCCTACCACAAGATCCAGGTGAGGGTGGCGCTAGCGGATATTGGGATGTAAGTTCCTCCGTTGGTAATTCTGGCGATGGGAGCGCTGGTCTACCGGAAGAAGGTGGCCATCGTCCTCAGGGCGGCGGTTATTTAGATGTAGGTGCCTCCGCTGAAGGTGCAATTTCTGGTCTACCGGGAGAAGATCGTTCTCCTCCGGACGGCGATTATTTTGATGTAGGTGACGGGACCGGAGAGGAAAGTGGTTCAGGATTTGGACGTGAAGATAGTCAGGGATATACAGATATAGCCCCAATGCCCATAACTATTGAT
>JBDQHG010000044.1:0-7951 GCA_040264995.1 Gammaproteobacteria bacterium
AAAACCGCTTCATCCCAAAAGTTAGCATCGGATACAAACTGCTGCACCCGTTTGTGAATATCCTCTGGTTGCATGTGTGGCGACTGTACAATAAACATCACAGCTGGCCACGCTGATATTTCCGTATAGCTACACCTGACAGCGTAACCTATTTGCTCATCAGTTCTTAACTCTTGAAACAATATAGAATGCATCATTTGTGCTAAAATTTGCGCTTTTGCTTTATCTGCATAACGGCTGCTTGGCATCTGGATATAACTCAAGCTCGCAAAATCCTTTTGTTTATTACTTAAGTAAACAGGCTTCTCTTGCTGATTAATCTGAAGCAACTGATTAGGGTTTGTGTCAAGGCCCAGCTTATTTAACTGAGCAACACCTAATTGAGGTTGGTATTGGCCGGCTTCTTTTGCAGTAACATTACCATAATAAAAACTCCGAGCATTCACATCGCTTAGATAACGCTTGGTAAAACCCTGGATATCCTTAGAGGTCATCTCTGTCAATACTTCCTTATATGCTAAAATATCATAACCATCTGGCTGCAATATATCCTCTAGTACCATATACCCAAACCTAAATGGCGGACGATAAGCAAGACTGTCTATCATCTCAAGCTGTTTTTGTTTTACTAGCTCAAATATATCTTCTGAAACACCCTGCTGCATACCCTCTAATGCTTGCAGCAAATGACTTACCAGCTGGGGCTGCTTGTCACCCATTCCTGATGCACTCACTGTTAGCCCAAGCCAGTTAGCACTAACCGACGATCTTAGGCCAGCCAGAGAAGCTGGATACAGTTGCTCGACAGTCTGGAGGTTTAATACCCCCGCCAAAAGGTTTAAAGCAACATAGTCCTCAACCTTTGTAATCGGACTTGTCACTAGCTGAGTGGTTAAATAGCGCTTTGGCTGCGCAAAGCCATAGTCTGCCATATACCATCCAGATTCACCTTCTAACGGAACATCCATACCTCTACCCCGGTACAAATTCACACCATCAGGCAAAAAAGGATTAGGACCAGGAAGGCTCACTGAGCTGTCTCGTGGTGTTAACCAATTCACCACCTCATCAGTAGAGATTGCTCGATCACTATAAGACGCACCAAATATCGACTCATCGGTATCGACTTCCACATCCGGCGCTGAAAGCCAGATACGAGCATTATCCAGTTGTAGATGATCTAAGATCTGCTCAATATGATGTTCATCAAATATAGACTCATCAGTGATATAGTTTCTTTTGATTAGCATTCTATTGGGGTAATGAGGCATATTAGCAACTAAAGCATTGACCTGGGCGACTGGCGGCAGGTACGTTGGATACAGGTAATGCAAGTACCCTACCTTTTGCATCTCCTGAAAACGTGATAGTGCTACCCCTTGCTTTCGGACAAGCTGAATGGTTTGTTGGACGAGCGCAATAACATCATCATAATGCAGATACCCCTCTTGGGTCAGGTCTACGCTCACCACAAATAAATCATCTAGGTTTGATACCTCATAACTACCCGTTGACAGCCCTGACGCATAACCCTGACGCTTTAAATTAGCCAATAAACTACCTTCTCCCTCATCGCCAATCAAGTTAGCTATATACTGTGTTGCAGGTGATAGATAGTAAGATCTTTGACTTGGAATTAGGAAAGACAAATCGAGCTCTCTCTTGTCCTTCAGTGTTTTGAACTGGATGAACCTTGCATTACTTTTTTCATCAATGATATGAGGAAACTTGGGTTTGAATAGATCAAAGGATGGCACTTGTTGCAAGCGATCACGTATAAACTGAATATTACCATCCGTTGCCTTTGGCACCACTGCGACAAAGTACATATTTTGTGCTGAATAGTAAGTTTCATAAAACTTAACGAGTGATTCCCGTAATGCACCTTTTTGATCATTACTCAACGTATCCAGATTCCCAATTGAAAAACGATTTGCAGGGTGCTCTAGATTGCTCGTAAGTGCATTAACCATAAACCTGCGCCAATTATCTTCCTGCTGGTGCATTTTGAACTCAGCATGCACCGCGTGCCGTTCGCGTTCAACATACTCTTCAGATAACAAGGGCTTTATAAAAAATGATGAGAATATATTAAATGCTTCTTCAAACGAGTCTGGCTTAACTGAGAAAAAATACTGAGTATGATCCCTTGCAGTAAAAGCATTATAGGTTCCACCTCTCGGCGTTACAAAATGACTAAGCGCATCTACCTCAGGATGCTCATCAGTACCAATAAACAACATATGTTCTAAGAAGTGCGCCAGTCCCTCAAGACCCTTAGGGTCACTCTGTGAACCAACCCCTACATACATTGCAGCAGCTGAATCCTCTGCTTGTGGATCCTCGACAATAACCATAGAGATGCCATTGTCTAATGTCTCACAAAAAAACTGCCGAGAATCAGAAGGAGCGTGATCAACACACGCATACAAAAGCGTTGGTAGTAACGCTAAATATTGTATCATTTTCATTCTGTGAAATTTGCATCCTTGTTATTCTTCTGCTCTCTACTCAAGGGAAATTCTGCGTTCTTGGCATTACTGAAGCGTAGCCACATTAAGGTTAGATAAAGAGAGCTGTATATAGTCAGCACCTGTAGTACAGGTCCCATCAGTAGTGCAACCATATTCTCAGACAACTCTTCTGGCGTCATATTAATAGGTGCAAGGGGTAGTAATAACGCTGTCACAAATGCCGTTACTAACAGAAAACGCCATGTCATTGAGAACGAGTAGCGTGCAATATCTCCATCAAACATTTCTAGATTCCTAAATTCAGTGTATATTTATTTTAGAATGACTAGGATAATTGTCAACCAATTGATTTGAAAAGAGGGACCGAAGCCCCCCTTTTTCAATAAACTGCACTGTGTGTAGTATTACATCATACCACCCATGCCGCCCATACTACCCATACCACCCATGCCAGAGTCATCCTTAGAGTCATCGGGTGTCTCAATGATCATGCTGTCGGTCGTAATCAGCATACCAGCAATTGAAGCAGCGTTTTGAAGCGCTGAACGCGTTACCTTTGCTGGATCAATAATACCCATTTCCATTAGATCTCCATACTCAGACTTAGCAGCATTAAAGCCAAAGTTTCCTTTACCTTCAAGCACCTTGTTTAACACCACAGAAGCATCCCCCCCGCAGTTAGTCACTATCTGACGTAATGGTGCATACAATGCTTGCTTGACAATACTCAAACCAATATCTTGATCCTCGTTCCCCAAGCTTAAGTCATCGAGTGCTGATGCAACTCTGACCAATGCAACGCCGCCTCCAGGAACAACACCCTCTTCAACTGCTGCCTTTGTGGCGTTGAGTGCATCTTCAACAATATCTTTATTAGCTTTCATCTCAGCTTCTGTTGCCGCACCAACTTTCAATACCGCTACACCACCAGAAAGCTTTGCTAAACGCTCTTGAAACTTCTCTTTATCATAATCCGAAGCACCGCCCTCATCCATCTGTGCTTTGATTTGGTCCATTCTTTCTTCTAAGGACTTCTTATCACCAGAACCATCAACGATAGTTGTGTCATCCTTGTTAATAACAACACGCTTACAGCCACCCATATGGTCAACCGTAGCTGTTTCTAACGATAAGCCAACTTCTTCTGAAATCACCTGAGCTCCGGTTAGAATAGCAATATCCTCAAGCATTGCTTTTCTTCGATCACCAAAACCAGGCGCCTTTACAGCACACACCTTTACAACACCTCTAATATTATTCAATACTAGCGTGCTCAGTGCTTCACCTTCTACATCTTCGGCAATAATCATCAAAGGCTTGCCAGACTTTGCAACTGACTCCAGTAAAGGCACCATGTCACGAATAGAGTTCAACTTTTTATCAAGCAACAAGATAAATGGATTTTCAAGTTCACACTCCATCGCTTTAGGGTTAGTAACAAAATGAGGAGAAATATACCCACGGTCAAACTGCATTCCCTTCACAACATTTAACTCTGTCTCAATTGCCGTACCAGATTCTGCTGTTATTACGCCATTAATGCCAACTTCTTCCATTGCTTTAGAAATAAAACTACCAAACCTATCATCACCATTAGCAGATACCGTTCCTACACGATGAATGGTTTCACTATCTTGGCAAGGTGTTGCTAACTTTTCTAGTGCTTTCACAACCTCAGAAATAGCCGCATCAATGCCTCTCTTTAACTCCCAACGATTAATGCCAGTAGCCTGGTATTTTGCGGATTCTTTCAATATAGCATGCGTCAATACTGTTGCTGTTGTAGTACCATCACCCGCAATATCATTTGTCTTCATAGCAGCTTCACGTAGTAACTTAATGACAGCATTTTCAGCATGATCACTCACCTCTACGCTTTTTGCGACCGTCACGCCATCATTGGTTACCTTTGGGGTGCTAGCTGATGAAATAATCACACTTTTCCCATGTGGCCCCATTGTTGAGCCTACAACACTACATAGCTTTTCACTTCCACGAACTATTGTGGCAAATACATCATTCAATTGTATTTCTGATTTTGACATCTTTCTCTCCTACTCTGATTTATGCGATAACCGCAAGAACATCATCCTCTCGAACGATCATATACTTTTCACCATTATACTCTACTTCAGTACCTGAGAACTGATTGAATACAACAACCTGCCCTTTCTCCAAGCTAACCGGCTCTAACTTACCTTCAACCATTTTTCCAACACCTACTGCAACCACCTCTGCATTCACAACCTTCTCATCTGATTGTGTCGGCATGAAAATCCCGCCCTGGGTTTTTTCTTCAGCTTCTTTCGGCCTAACAACCACACGGTTACTCAGCGGCTTAATTTTATCTGTCATAATGAACTCCTTTGGGTTATGAACATTGTTAAAAAATTCTATCTTGGATATATCTTAAGGTTTGTGTCCTCGTTTTAAAGCCCGTCTCAATTATTTTTTGACGAAGACTGAAATATTCATTAGAATTTAAAGATGTTACCTGATGAAAAATTTCTATCTGAGCTACTAAGCTGCCCGTCTATTACACCTGATGATGCTGGTGCCTCAGAGATCATTGCGCAATACCTAGGCGTTCCACCCCAAATATTCGACAACAGTAAAACCACTAATCGTTTATTTGAGATTCAGGGTCAACACCCGAAACCCGAAAAATACCTATTATTTGTTGGGCATACCGATGTTGTACCCACCGGGCCCTTAGAACAGTGGAATAACCCTCCTTTTGAATACCAACACTCAGACCCCATTATTGCTCGAGGAATCGTTGATATGAAAGGTGCTATTTGGGCGTTCTGTTGTGCTGCTAAAAACAAAGCCCCTTACCTGAATGCAACCATTGGCATTCTGCTAACCAGTGACGAAGAGGGAGACGGAATAGACGGGATTCAAACCGTTGTCGAGAAACTTCAAAAGAAATCTTTTTATGCTGACTACGCTTTAGTTGGAGAACCAACCTCTATTAACCACGTTGGTGATTGTTATAAGCACGCTAGACGTGGCTCATTTACCATTTATGCAACCATTAGCGGGACGCAAGGCCATACAGCATACCCACAAAATTCATGGTCACCCTCAATACCACTACAGAAAGCCCTCCTAGCGTTCACTCAGTATAAACAAAACCTTCCAAAAGACCATGATGCCTCTATTTTTTCAATTAATACACCAACTCATACCTCTAACATTATCCCTGAACATGTCCAAATTGGGATTAATATCCGATACTTTGACCCGATAGTTGTCACTGACTGTATTAGATCCCTCAAACAACAGGGGGTCACTATCACAGAACAACCAGGAGCCAAACCCTATGCATCCCAACCCAAGGCTTCGAAGCTTGCATTAGAGAAAGCGATTAAAGACACTGTCAACCTACAGGCACAAGCATCTACCCTTGGCGGCACCAGTGATGCACGATTTCTTGCACCCATCACAGGAGAGATTATTGAGTTTGGTTTACGGTCCCAATACGCTCACCACATCAATGAGCAAGCGACACACCATGATCTAGAACATTTGGTGTTGATTTATGAAAAATTCCTTATAAACTTATTAGGTGTATAATATTTTTGCCAAAACAAATCCTTTGACTATAACGAAAGCAAGTATGATAGGAGTAGACTATTAGTACCGTAAAAAAATTTCAGGTTGATAACCAAGTGCCGGGGTATGTATATAATGCTCAAGTATTAGACAAAGCATTTGTGCTGACACAACAATCTATCGCACAAACACTGAGTGTGACACTGGTATTTGTTGAGACGGATGAAATGTTTGTGCTCAATAACCAACTACGCAACAAACCCACTCCTACTGATGTCATTTCATTACCTTTTGAAAAAGGTGTTGGCGAAATCTACATTTGCCCTGAGTTCATTAAGCAACAAGGCCATGATCTAGACCGTATCACTCACCTATGGGTACATGGCTTATTACATATTGCGGGATTTACGCATGATACCGATGAAACATTCAAAGTAATGAGTGACCATGAGATACATATCTTAGCACAACTTAACATTCAGGACCCTTACTATGAAAGCTATTAAACGATTCTTAGCACGACAGCTTATCCATAGTAAGGATAGCCTATTATCATTAATTCACCACTCGGTGAAACAAGGCATCGTTTCCTCGATTGAAGCCAGGCTGATCACCAATAGCTTGTCTGCAAGAACTATGCCATTGAGTCAAGCTATGCTAGATAAAGCACAAACAACCACTATTCCAGAGGACTCAAGCCTAGAAGATGTTTTAACCATATACCATACTCACCAACATTCAAGATATCCCGTTGTACACGAATCTGGCGAGGTGGTTGGTATTATCTTAATGAAAGACTTTATTGCCTATACACAACAGTCTTCAGATTTCCAATCCATTAAAACCATTATGCGCCCTGCACACTTTGCACCAGATACTCAGCCTGTTTTATCATTATTACAAGAAATGCAACAAACACACCAGCACATGTCTATTGTCCTTGATGAATATGGTCAGTTCCAAGGGGTTGTCACTATTGAAGACCTACTAGAACAAATTGTAGGTGAAATTGAAGATGAACATGATACCCACCACCCTGAGTATATTCGAAAAATAGAAGACCACCAGTACCACGTCAGTGGGTTGACCCCTATTGAACAGTTTAACCAGTATTTCAATGTACAGCTCGACCTTACAGAGTTTGATACCATAGCCGGGATCTTATCACAGTCTTTCGGCTACATCCCTCAAAAAGGGGAACAGATCACCCTATCTGGACTAACCATCAGCATCCATAGTGCTAGCAGCACAACCATCAAAAAAGTAACAGTATACACAAGTGAGAAAAACCAACCTAAATCTCAATAAAGCCACCCTGTTCATATATTGCCTCATCTAAAGCCTAGGAGAGAGCCACCCAAATGAGTTACATCCAATATAAACCGCATGTATAACCGTGGTATGATCTATCCTTTTTTATAAAAAAATGCAGTTTTTTCTGTCACCTATTTTTTAACGTCTATTGTATCAATACTTAAAACAGAGAACGAAAATGGAACCAATGACACTACTTTTTATTATATCACTTATCCTGTCGATTATAGGGTCTATAGGTTCTATATTTGGAGAAGAGGTAAGACGGAGGAGGATCAGTCCAGCGATCAACTAGGCGTTAACGATACTGCTCAAAATGAGTCTCGGGGTGAGGCTCAAGAAGAACTACCTCCTAACGTACAACCACCTCTAGGACCACTACAAAGTGGAGCAACGCAACAATCAGAACCGTTAACTAAGAAAAACGTACAAGTAATGTATGATCGTTCTGTCACCCTTTGGATGAATTCAAAGGCTCGCAAGGCTGCGTTGGGCAGGGGGCCTAAGAAGATAACCGAGCAAGCGTTGCTTAAGGGAAAAAATGACTTTCTTGAGCTATTTGATAGGGGAATTGATAAAGGAAATGCGCAAGATAAATCATTCTC
>JBDQHG010000045.1:0-7467 GCA_040264995.1 Gammaproteobacteria bacterium
ATCACCCGGCTCCGAACCGATCACTAGCTGATCAGACCCTGAGAAGTGATGGGGCGGAACCTCTAAATTAGTAGGTGCTGGAACGCCCGAAAAAACCCTGCCAGCCATATCAAATTTTGAACCATGGCATGAGCAAAAAAAACCACCAGGCCAATCAGGGTCAATAACGCCCTTCTCAGGCCGATAAGTTGGAGAGCAGCCCAAGTGTGTACATATCCCGATTAATACTAAGTAATCTGGCTTAATCGATCGATAAAGGTTCTGCGCATACTCAGGTTGTTGTGGCTCACGAGACTCTGGGTCTCTCAACTGATTATCTAGCTTAGAGAGCCCTGGAAGCAATGACTGATCTCGCTTAATCACCCATATTGGTTTTCCACGCCACATGATGGTTTTTTGATCACCTATACCCATCCCAGATAAGTCAACACTCACTGGTGCTCCTTTTAACTGCGTGGAACGACTGGGGTATAAAGAGCGCACAAAAGGTGTTGCGCCTCCTACGACTCCTGCGGCACCCCACACACCGGCTAACTGAAGTAAACGCCGTTTTTTCTGATCAACTTCTGACATGCTATCCTTGCTCCTTTACCAAACCAGCATAGATTTTTTATCCACACATTTCAACTTATGTGCAGAAAAAGCTGCCAAAACATAATTTCACACTATGGGGTGATATAGGGAGGACAAAATGGGCAGTGGATCAATCATTATATTAGGAGCAACTCCTGCTAGTGAGGCATTAATTGCAACACTTAATCGATATGGTCATCAGTTAACTCTGGTAGACCCAAATGAATCATTACTGTTAAAAACTAGCACTCGGTATGATATCAATACAATTTGTGAATACCCTTCTTATCCCAACTCACTAGCGCTAGCTGGCACTGCTAAAGCAGACGCACTCATTGCCTTAACACCCTCAGATGAAACCAACTTAATTGCCTGTCACGTTGCCAAGTCACAATCTGCTCAAATTGAGTGCATTACAAGCTTACAGCATACTCAGTATGCCTGGGGGCAGACTTCTCCACGTTATGCGGAACCAATAGATAGCGCGCTATCTAGCACCTTATCTGTATTTGAAGACATTAAAAACTTGATTAAACACCCTGGGTTCAGACACATCAACCACCTTGGCACAAAATATGTCAGTGCTTCTTTCAACGTATCTGTCGATTCTTCATTCATCGGGATGACGCTAGGTCAAGCCAACCAATCACTCCCTAAAAAGATGATCTTAGCTGGTTTGTATCGCCAGAATAACTGGGTTAAGTTTCGAAGAAATATAAAAATTACTGAAAATGACACGTTGCTCCTTGTCTCCAGCCTCAACAATCTCTCACACCCTTTATTTACCGCTCAAAGTACACAAAACATCATATTAATGGGAATTAGTGAACTAACAGCACAAATTTGTGATGCGCTATCAGAGTATGATATCACGGTAATTGAACCCTCTCAGACACTGTGCCATGATTTCGCTATGCAACACCCCAATATCACCATCATAAATGACGACCCTCTTGATAAACCCTTATTACTCAGCCTAGGAATCAAAAAAGCTATTACCATTGCTTGTGGCTCTGATGATGAAGATAACCTAGTCTACTCATATCAAGCAAAAGACGCTCAGGGCTACAAAGTATTTACCCTACTAAACCACATGCGTGAAGGGCACATATTTGAGCAAGGCCCTATTGATTACACCATCAATGCACCACAAATTCTATGTGATGAGATTCTCCGGGATCTACTCAAGAGCCAAAACTTCCTCAATTTTTATACTAAACAAAACTACTTACAGATTGCTTCTTTATTAATTAACAACACCCACCCCTACTGTCATAAAAGCATCATGGAAATAAAGCTCCCTGAAGAAACCTTTGTTGGCTGTGTGATTAGAGATAGCCAGCCCATTTTTACTGAGAAAGCGACCCAGATACTACCTAATGACCAAATAGTCTTATATAGCAATCACACGAAACATGCAGCCAACCCTTTAGAATCTATGTTCCTATCCCCATCTTTCTTATTCCATGGGTAATCGCTACATTATCCCCTACCCCGAAATATATCTATCTTGCCTGGTCTTACCCTGGCAACTATGGTTTCTTTGCCTTGCACTATATCCTGTGCTCCCTAAAGCACTAGATACTTTGATCCTTCACCAAAGACTTCACTATATTTCAGTTGATGGTGAAATTATACTACTAGGACCAATTAAGCGTAAATACCAATATCAAATACATCTTTACTATAGGGTTGAGGTACAAATCATCAGTGCGCAATTTGGTAAAAGCGTTCTCCAAATCCAGACGTTAAAAAGGCATTGATACCACCTCTAAATATTCCTCTGGTAAATACCCCTCTGGCACAAGGCCTTCCTGGTCACTATCTCCACCATCCTCAGAAACAGGTGGAGAGCTTTGGGGCACGGGGGGAGCGCTCTCAGTTACGAGTGCAGGATTCTCAGGAACAGAGGCCAACCTGAAAGAAGACCTAACCCTTAGGGCCACTCTCTCAAATAACCCAGGAGGAGGATTTATAACTTTTAGCACCTCCATTCCATGAGTTTGGTGCGACAATATCGCCTCAATTGTGACCCCCTCGAAGCCAGGACAAGGAGATGATAATGCCTTGCGAATCTCAGATTGAGCCTGCATGCTCATATATGAGACCATGCTTAGCAAAATACCACACAGCTCATTGTTACACGCCATCCAACCCAAGGCACTTTCTCCCCTTCCGACAGAGCCAGTAACCACTTGACAAATCGCCTGTGCCACAGCATCTGTGGCTCCCTCAAAAAATGAAAGTTCACTTTGAGACAGATGATAGAGCAAAGTTGATATATTGAAGTTTCGGGATAAGGCCAGTAATACTGAGTTGCCACTAAGCTCATCTTCTGGATCATCAATAATCTGATATAATGCACCGCCATGAATTTGAGTGAAGCTACTATTTCGCACCAGTAGTTCAGAGATTTTAACGACGTACTGTTCCATCAATTCTGCATGGTAGTAGTACAAATGAAATAATACCTTACTACCTTTAGGATTATGGAATAGCTCAAGCATTGGGACCCAGGACTTTTGTCGTTTCTCATTCACAATGGCTTCAAGTAACGTTTGAATAATTCTTTCACCGTTTGTTTGCAATAGCGGATAAAATCTTAACATATACAGTAATAAGTTCAGCCCCCCCTCCACAACGACCATTGCTGCAAGCCCTGTCATTCGCACAGCAGACGTTGGCATACAAAGTGCCTCAATAATAGCATCAAGATCATGCTCAATAATATCCGGAAACCTTACAAAGAACTCCCATAGTATGACATAACCCTCCCTATTCATCAGCATCCAACTAAGCGATGAATACCTCATGCTTTCAGCATAGCAATTGTTAATGCAGTTGAAAAATTAGCTTTATTTTCATTAATAATGTCTGGTGCTTTTTGCATCATCCTTAATAGCACACCACAGCCCTCAGCACTCATCACCCATCTGAAAAATACGCTGTTTACATCCTCATCCCCAACTTCTTGGCAAATTGCTGCCCCTAAACAGGCATAATACGCTTGCTGCTTATCCTTATGGATCTTAGAAAATATTGCACTCAACGTATCTCCTTTAATTTCTGAAAACAGATACATGGCATTAGCAAAATCATGCGTTAGGAGCCAAATGATCATTTCAGGATAACGTTGCACAAAGCGCACCAAAAAAATCCGCCCCCCTTGATACCGATTTAAAATACCAATAATACTATATACTGAACCATCTATCTCCTGCCTTTGAAGAGACAGCTCTCCAGCCCACTGCTGTAAACCAACCTCAGAAATGAAAGACTCGCTAAGAATCAGTTGGCATAACAGCCCTAAATTCTCGGCTCCCTCACAGTCCACATCCATCTCTGGATAAGCCAGAACCTCTACCAATGTTCGTTTAGCTCCTAAAAATTCTTGCTCACTAAATAGTACATGCTGAAATCGCTTTGCAGCGCATTCATTAAATAACTGGTGCGTACTATCAATGATCTGTTTAAACAAACGTCGCCCTACGGAGATGGCACACATTTTGGCAATTAGGAACTCTCCCCCAGCTACCTGGAAATCAAGAGTTGCTCTAAGCTGTGGCTCTTTCCCTTCTAAAAACTTAGGAGATCTACTGAGCAAAAGACTCAGAAACTTGATGCCTCTCTCGCTCTGCATGGACCAACTAAAAACCGAGTGCCCTGGTAACACTTCTCCTTCTAACTCTGCAAGAAATAAATCATTTAGCGATAATGATACAAACATCTCTTCACTTGCTTTCTGAAAAAGCCGTTCAAAAATATCCATGACCTTGTCACTATTCAACTTGATCAGCCAGTGTAGCAACAAGCTGTTACAGCACAGAACCTGTATCATCAAATTTCGCCTTAAGCTCGTAAACACAAGCCCCTGGGTATGCAACATTTCATCTAACGCTGTAACTTCAGGGTTTATAGCAGAACCTGGGGGAATAATTAATGCCCGGGCAATGACTTCTGGATCATACATTAAAATAGCCGGCGCCAAAGGTAACGCGTCCTGAAATACCCCCACACCCTCTGCATCTACTACAAGATAACTAAGTGCTGTTTGCTGCTGGCTAACTGCTGACTCTATTGGATGGAATAAAGCCTCTTGAAACAAACCTAAATATCTGCTTAAAAACACTGGGTGGTTACTCAACAACCTCTTTAAAAATCCTCTGTCAAATTGACAAAATAAGGTAAAGGCACTCACGCCTTGCCACAAGTCTTGCTGTTGAAGCTGAAAAAACGCTTCAAAAAACCCAGGGTCTTCTAATATGAAGGGATTATACCATCTGAAATTGGTGATTTAAGATAATTTCGACTTGTATGTTTTAGGGTTAACTGAAATAAAATGGAGGTGTTCTGTGTCTCACTAATTCGACAAATAGCACCCCAAAAAGCAGCTGGATTTTGTGATACAACTGGAGGAATATGGGTTCTAATCTTCAGTATAAAGTCTGCAGCAAGGTCCGTCGTCACAAAAAACTGATCAATAGGAACTAGCCAAGACTTGCTTAATCTAACCATATACTCAAACAAGGTCACAGGCGGCAAGCCACGTGGGTCCTCAGGAAAATCTTGAGTGACGCTGAAGGATAACTCTGTAAACACCCTCTCTACTGCTTTCGCATGCTCATTACCCTTTTTTGCACGTTGAATAGAACCAATCACTGCCTGCATACATGTTTCTTGATCATAAGGACACATGGACCCACTCATGACAACAAAGCTTTCAGTAAACACCCCAGACTCTTGAATATGTGCTAGTAATCCTTTCATTTTAGCCCTTTTTCCTTTCTGTAAACACAAGTCTTATCCGCTTGTCTGTTATTTTAAAACTACTCTTGCTACTTATCGGTTTCAAGAAATCTATACATCTCTTGCAAATTCCCTAACAAGTGTCTATATTTACAATAAAACACAGGGCAGACAAACAGTGCTAAAAATAATAAAAAGCCTTATTACCAACATTACTACCACACCCTGGGCTATACTTATGCTCACTATTGAGTCTATTGCAGGCATCATTCAATCAGATCAACTTGATGACAGCTCAAGCATTGATTCTCGAGAACTTATTCCAGCTATACACGACCAATTAGGGTTTACTCCAGACTGGCTTGGTGATTGGGCACCTCCCGGCGACCCTACAAAAGATTATGGACTTTAAGACAAGTTGTGTTATATTCTGATAAGCCTAATAAATATTGACCCAAATGGACCATATTCGTAATTTTTCTATCATTGCCCATATTGACCATGGGAAATCAACCTTGTCTGACCGACTGATTGAGTTTTGCCAAGGGCTATCCAAGCGGGAAATGCAAGATCAAGTCCTAGACAATATGGATATTGAGCGAGAGCGTGGAATTACTATTAAAGCACAAAGTGTTGCGCTAAATTACAAGGCTCAAGACGGAAAAACCTACCTTCTGAATCTGATTGACACCCCAGGTCACGTTGATTTTGCCTATGAGGTATCTCGATCACTAGAGGCTTGTGAAGCCGCTCTTCTTGTTGTAGATGCTGCACAAGGCGTAGAAGCACAAACGGTTGCAGTGTGCTTCATGGCCCTGGAACAAAATCTGGAAATCTTCCCAGTACTGAATAAAATAGACCTACCTCAAGCAAGACCTGGTGAGGTCAAAGAACAAATATATGAAATGATTGGCTTGGACACATCAGACACCTTAGAGGTCAGTGCAAAAAGCGGAATAGGTATTGAAGATTTACTGGAGTATATCGTTAAAAATGTTCCACCACCTGTTGGTGATGATAATAAACCACTAGAAGCATTAATTGTAGACTCCTGGTTTGATAACTACCTGGGTGTGGTTTCACTAATCCGTGTTGTTAACGGTACGTTGAATAAAAATGATCGTATTACCATTATGTCCACAGGCAAGTCTTACTCTGCTGAAAACATTGGTCTATTTTGCCCTCAGCAAACACCTACGGAACAACTAAGATGCGGGCAGGTTGGCTATGTTATTTCAGGCATCAAAGACATTCATGGCGCACCTGTAGGTGATACAATAACATTGACCAAAAATCCTGCCACAGAAGCACTTGGTGGCTTCTTACAGGTTAAACCGCAAGTATACTCAGGGCTATTCCCCTTGTCTGCTGAACAATATCAGTTATTCAGAGACTCGCTTGCTAAGTTAAAGCTTAATGACGCATCTTTATTCTATGAGCCTGAAAACTCCCAAGCACTTGGATATGGGTTCCGCTGTGGCTTCTTGGGCATGTTACACATGGAAATTGTGCAAGAACGTTTAGAAAGAGAGTATGGCCTAGAGCTTATCTCAACTGCCCCTACCGTTATTTACCAGGTCCATTTAAAAGCAGGTGGGCTTCTAATGGTAGACTGCCCATCAAAACTCCCCGAAAAGAATTTAATAGACTACATTGAAGAGCCTGTTGCTAGTGTGACTATCATTACTCCACCTGACTATATTGGGCCCTTAATTACACTCTGCATCCAGCGCCGCGGGATCCAAAAATCATTAACCTATGTCGGCAAACAAGCCACACTACAGTTTGATATCCCAATGAATGAGATCATTATGGACTTTTTTGACAGGGTTAAATCCTTGTCTCGAGGCTATGCATCCCTCGATTATCAATTTACACGTTATGAAGCATCCCCATTGGTGAAAGTAGATATCATGCTTAATGGAGATTCGGTTGATGCGCTAGCGTCTATTGTTCACCAAGATAGCGCCTACCAACTTGGTAGGTCCCTAGCACTCAGGCTTAAAGGCCTTATTCCTAAACAAATGTTCACTATTGCTATCCAAGCATCTATTGGAGCAAAGATTATTGCTCGTGAATCAGTTAGTGCGATGCGCAAAAATGTAACCGCTAAATGTTATGGTGGGGATATTTCCCGTAAAAAGAAAC
>JBDQHG010000046.1:0-7365 GCA_040264995.1 Gammaproteobacteria bacterium
ACTTGAGCTTCCTTTATAGCCATAAGGGTTTCTTCTCCAATATTTCTTCTTTCAGAAATTAAACCTAAAAACCACTGATTATCCGATTCTAACATCCTGGTTAAATTCTCTCGGACTTCAAAGGGCATTGCTTCATAAGATGAGGGGTAGCCCTTATAACGGCCTGTTGTAATTTGCTCCATCTTCAGCCCAATCTTCTCATACACTTCTCTTGCCATCCAGCTTCTGAATATTACACCCACACTACCAATCACTGCACTGTTATAAGCATAAATTTTGTCAGCTCCTAAGCTTGCTAAGTAGCCCCCTGAAGTTGCGTAATTCTCAACCAGTAATGCAACCGGCATTGTCTTTTGCAAGTCTCTAACTTGATTATACAGCCGCTCAGAATCTCCAACCGTGCCACCAGGAGAGTTCATTAGTATCAGCGCACCTTTTGCATTATTATAATCAATACGATCAAACTGCTCCCAAAACAAGCTGTCTTGTGAAATAGACTCATCAATATTAATAACAGCAATATAAGATTTATTAACAGGTGTCGTTGGCATTGAAAAAAACTTATATAGCCCAACAACAGTTAAGATTAGTGCTAAATTACGCCAACGCTTATGCCAAATATCACGTCTTCCAATTGCCGCTACTTTCTCAGCAACCTGCTTCATTTCATCCTTGGTCATTAGAAATCCCTCCTACTATTCAACCATCATACCAAAACTTAGCTTACAACAACACTGTTGACTACTTGTGTTAACTGAAACAACAATGATTGTGGCAAAATACCTAATATAATCAAACCAAAACCCCACGCCAATACGGCATAATTTGAGTCAGAAGGCACAATTGTTTCACTTGCTTCTTTCAGGCCCTTACCACCCAAAACCTCTAACTGTCCTGTCTCATTGAAAAACATATGTCTAACCATGCTCATGTAATAATAGCCACTAATTGCTACAAACGACACCGCCCAAATCACTGACTTAATATGGCCTGCTACAACAAGCTCATTGAACACATTCAATTTAATCATAAAGCCAACCAATGGTGGAATCCCTGCCATTGCAGCAAGCGACAATAGCAATGTATATGCCTCATGAGGCAGCACCCTTGCCATGCCCTCAAGATCTGCTAGCTTCTCCACGCCTCTTTGACTAAGCGCTATCAAGACACTAAAGGCTGTTGTGGTAATTAACACATAACCCACTAAATATATAAAAGCACTACTCAGCCCATTTTGTGTTGGTAATGATAGTGGCAGCATCACAAGCCCCATATGCGCGATTGAGGCATAACCAATCAGTCGTCTTAAGTTCTTTTGTTGAGTAGCCATCAAAACCCCATACCCTATTGATAATAACGCTGATAACATAAACACTTGCAAAACCACAGGAACCTGATTTAGCCCCGTTACACTTAGAATTCTAACTAAGGCTGACATCATGGCAATTTTGGGCACAACAGCAATCCAATTCACCACCATAATTGGAGCGCTCTCATAAATATCCGGCACCCACATATGAAAAGGTGCTACCCCAAATTTAAACAAGATACCTGATAGTAAAAATACTGAACCAATACTTAAGTACCATCGCATACTGCTGTCAACCGCTACAAGACTCGTATAACCCATATCAGCTGACACCAAATAGATAAACGAAATACCATAGAGAATAAATATAGATGCTATCACTCCCATCACAAAATACTTTAATGAGGCTTCTGAAGCTGTTGGATGAGTCTTTTCAATCACACACAAGGCATAGGTTGGCAGCGCCATCAGCTCAAGACCCACGTAAAATAGCGGCCATGAATTCGCTGCAATCACCACAAGTGCCCCAACAGTCGCCAACATGAGTAAAATATAAATATAGGGTGCTGATTTTTTAGGAAATGTATGCCTGCCATAGTAACCTATCCACCCACTGAGTAATAATACGAGCAACTGAGACAATTGGGTTAAACTATCCACCCGCCACAACGTATCACTCCCCTGGCCATTTAGCAAAACAGCCATAGCACTAACCAACAACCCCACAACAGTGATCAAAACAAAGCGCTCAGACTTTAAACAACCACACAGCAACACCGTCAATAGTGTGGTCGATACCAGTAATAACTCAGGATATAAAATCATAATTAAACAACCAGTTTAGATATTTGTGATGCTTTGGCCAAGCCACTTACCGCATGACTCATCGGTGCAATTATCCCTTGAGGATAAATACCTATTCCAATAATCACAACAGAGATTAATAACAGCAGTAAAACCTCAAGTCCTTTTATGTCTTTTAACCCGGATACACTGGCACTGGGCATACCAAAAAATACTGATTTGTACATCGTCAACAAATAAGCGGCTGATAGCACCAAAGTGCCTGCACTTAATATCCCTACAATAGGCTTAACAGATAATGCTGTAATAATAACCATCCACTCCCCCACAAACCCTGCTGTTAATGGGACACCAATCGTAGAAAACACAAACAACATAAAGAACATCGAGTAGTATGGCATTTGAGTAGAAAGCCCGCTAAATGCCTCGATATCACGTTTCTGGCACCGTTGATACAACAGACCAAATGCCAAAAACAATGCCCCCGAACCAAAAGCATGAGCAATCATTTGGACCAGTGCCCCTGTATAACCAAAGCTTGCTAACGCAACATTTGAAGTACTGTAAATCAAAAACAATCCTAACGTCACAAAACCCATATGCGCAACTGAGGAGTATGCAATTAACCGCTTAATATCAGTTTGCGTATATGCCACAATGCCAACATAAATAATTGCAATCAACGATAGCACTATCATCAATGGTGCAAAATACAATGAAGCATCTGGCAGTATTGGCATACTGACCCGTATCAAACCATAAGCCCCGACCTTTAACATCAGTGCAGCTAAAATAACAGATCCAGCAGCAGGCGCCTCTGTATGCGCATCAGGCAACCAAGTATGTAAGGGAAACATAGGTATCTTAACCGCAAAGGCAAATAGTAATGCCAAGAATAACCACTGCTGCTCAAACAAACTCAACGGTAACAGAGCCAGATCAGCAAAAGCAAAGCTTCCTGCTTTAACGCCAAGATAGATGATACCCACTAACATAAATACCGAGCCTAAAAAGGTATAAAGAAAGAACTTCATTGCTGCATATGACCGATTCTTAGAACCAAATACTCCAATACATAGATACATAGGGATCAACATCCCTTCCCAAAACATGTAAAATAGTACGGCATCAAACGCAACAAACACTCCCATGATCATGCTCTGCATAAACATAAATAGTGCCATATACAACGGCATATCATCATACTCAAGCAGAAATGATCCCATCACAATAATCACATGAACCAATAAAGTTAATGCCAATAGCACCCATGATACCCCGTCTACAGCCATGATAAATTTGATATTCAAAAAAGGAATCCACTCATACTGCTCAACCAACTGCAAACTAGCCGATGACAAATCAAGTGCTTGTGATAAATAGTAAAAGATACCTAGACTTATAAGCGTGCTGAACGCAGCAATTTTACGTGAGTCTACATACGCAGACCCCAGCCAAATAAGAACACTACCCAACACACCGTTTGCAATTAATATACTAAATCCAACCATTACACCAAACCCAGTAATAAAAATAATAGGCCTAAAAACATTATCGCCACATAGTGATAAAGTTTTCCATCTGCTAACCTAACTAAAGGTACCGCAATATCCTTCACACGAGCAGAAATCCCCAGCACCATTCGTTGATCAATAACTCGCTGATCAATAGCTTGCCAGCAGTACAGACTAACTGCTTCATATGCACTGACAAAATGCTTCGTATACAAACGATTCATACCATACTGATCCTGCACCCACAACCACAAAGATTCATACCGCTGGTAACACTTCTGATAACGATTAGGATTAAACCAGTAGCTACAAAATGATCCTACAACGGCCATTGATACCATTGTTAATGAAAAAGATCCCATTGCATGGTCAATAAACTGCCCTGTGTCCTCAATTTCCGAAATAACGTCTAATACCGCTTCTGTTGGCATAGATACACTTTGTGCCAAAACCGCTAAAAATGGCACCATGGCATAACCTTGGTACACAGACAATGCCATTAACATCCATAATGGCCACCTCATACTGAATGGTACGGGTTTTGGCGAAATCGCAATATGCGGCTTCCAAAACAACCAGAAATATAACCGTGTTGAGTATAGCGCTGTCAGCAAAGCCCCTATGATCATAATAGCGTATCTAT
This sequence comes from Gammaproteobacteria bacterium, assembly GCA_040264995.1. Lineage (GTDB taxonomy): Bacteria > Pseudomonadota > Gammaproteobacteria > Comchoanobacterales > Comchoanobacteraceae > Synchoanobacter. The sequence continues at coordinate 4,271 of JBDQHG010000046.1, forward strand.
ATCCCCCTCCCGTTAAAACAATCATGGCATCTTTTGAGAAAAAACCACTTAACGGTGGTAAAGCTACCATTGACAACAACCCAACTAACATCGATAAATGGATAGTCCTACTTGAACGCATAGCACCTATTTTAAAAATGTTTTGTTCATGATTTGCCGCTGTTATAATGGCCCCTGCACCTAAAAACAACAACGCTTTAAAGGCTGCATGCGTTGCCAGATGATATAATGAAAACGCATAACCGGATATCCCACAAATCCCAATCATCATACCCAACTGTGACAGCGTAGAATATGCAATAATCTTTTTGATATCTGACTCAACTAAAGCAACAAAGCCCATCAAGATCATAGTTGTAAACCCAATTATCTCAACATAGCAACTTACCAAACTAGATATATCAAACCAAGGCGCAAATCGACAAATTAAGTAAATACCAGCTGTGACCATTGTCGCCGCATGAATCAACGCAGAAATCGGTGTTGGGCCAGCCATAGAGTCAGGCAACCAAACCTGCAGTGGCATCTGCGCGGATTTACCCATTGCAGCAACTAACAGCCCAAGACATATCCAGTCTATCCAACGTAGGCCATACGAGGCTTGTGCAAGTAACTGCCCACCTTTATTTAAAATGTCACCATAACTCACATCACCCAACTGAGAGAATATCAGACCTGTTGCAATCACAAGACCCATATCACCAATACGGTTTACAATAAACGCCTTGATTGATGCAGCAGCAGGGTATGGTTTTTTCTGCCAGAAACCAATGAGTAAATAAGAAGCAACGCCCACGCCTTCCCATCCCATAAAAACTTGCAGTAAATTATTACTCATCACTAGAATCAACATCGCAAATGTAAAAAAGCTCACATAAGAAAAGTACGCCCCTAGGTTATCTTCCCCCTGCATATACCCGACAGAATAAATATGCACTAGCAAAGATACTGTGGTAATAATAACCATCATCATTAATGACAATGCATCTAACCAGAACCCAATTTCCAGCTGGTACCCAAATGCCTCAATCCAACTAAACTGATATAAGTCTATTGGCATTCCTATCCATGCTGCGTCACGAAATAACGCCAATGCTGCTAACCAGGATATAAACACCCCTAATATTGTTACCACTTGAGCAATCTTTGGTTGGCAATTAGCAAACCTTGCAACCAATGCACCCACCAATGGTGACAGCAACCCCAATATAGCCATACTATTGATGTTCATGAGAAAGTCTACCCCCTTAATTTCGAGAATTGATCCGTTGCTACCGTCGCAAACTTTTGGTACAAAACAATAAATATCGCAAGACCAATCACAGCCTCACTTGCTGCAACTGCTAAAATGAAAAACACCATCACCTGACCATCAACCCCTGATACATATTTATCAGCAGCAACAAATGAGATATTCACTGCCAACAGCATCAACTCCATACTCATCAAAATAGCAATTAGATTATTACGGTTAAACACCATGCCCATTAAGCCAATCGAGAATACCAAAGCTGACAATATTAAATAATGTTCCAACACAATCATGACTTCATCCATGTTATGCAGTCTTTCTCTTCTCGAGCAACCTGCTGACTAATATCCTGATATTTAGCCTGGGTGTTTTTACGGTTTACTAATGCAATTGCCGCTACCATTGCACTTAATAGTACAATACCCACATATTCAAATACCAATGTATATTGCGTAAAGAGCCGAACCCCTATCATTTGTGTGTTTGGCGCTGGTACTACCTCACCTACCCCACTGCCACTGAGCTCATGTGATACGACTGAGTGCATACCTTTCCAAACCAACCAACAGAAACCCAGTCCTAACGTTGAGATAAATATGACTCGAATCATCATAGGTACCTGGCTTTTTAGATAATCCATATTAATCATAAAGACAATGAACAGAAAAAGTGCCATCACCGCGCCAACATAAACAAAAACGAGTACTAGTGCTAAGAATTCAGCGCCCAAATCAAGCCATAGTAATGACGTTGCTAGAAATGCAGATATCAGAGACAGCACACTTCTGACTGGGTAGGCACTCAATGCGACTGATAGACTAGATATTAATAACCATACTGCAGAAAAATAGAATATGAAATCACGCATCGTTAACCTCTCTCAAGTTCTGCTTAATCCTGTCCTCAAACAGATCACCTATCATCAACAGCTCTTGCTTAGATAAGATATTATCTCCTCGGTTCAAAATCGAATAATGCATTTGATCTGTACAAACAATAGAATCAACTGGGCAGGCTTCTTCACATAAACCACAGTTAATACACTTGAAAGTATCAATATCAAATCGTGTTGTTTTGCGGGCACCATCATCCCTTTGTTCTGACTCAATTGTAATAGCGAGTGCTGGACAAACTGACTCACAGAGCTTACAAGCTATACACCGCTCCTCACCATTTTCATAACGCCTAAGGGCTAGGGCCCCTTTAAATCTAGGGGATATTGGCATCTCCTCTCCCTCATCAGGAAAGTGTTGTGTGACTTTTTTACTAAAAAATGCCTTACCCGTTACCCCTAACCCCTTTAAAAAATCAGTTAAGAAGTACTGCTTTAATTGCTTACTACCCAAAGCAAGCCAAGCCAGCCCCAAAAAAGTTAAAAGCACGGAGATAACTGCTAACATATTACACCCACCCTAATAGTGTCATTGCCCCAACGACAGGAATCCATATCAATGCAATTGGGATTAACTGTTTCCACCCCAAAGTCATTAGCTGATCATAGCGATACCTTGGAAATGAAGCGCGCATCCATAAATATAAAAACACAAAGAACGAGGCTTTCCCCAGTAGCCAAAATACCGGTGGTATTGGCAAATCACCCAAGAAATATACCCCTTCAAACGGTGACAACCATCCACCAAAAAACATCAATGTTGTAAAGACTGAAATAAAGATCATATTCGCATATTCCGCAATAAAGAACACTGCAAACATCATCCCAGAATATTCTACATGGAATCCCGCAACCAACTCAGTTTCCCCCTCTGAGACATCAAAGGGTGCGCGATTTGTTTCAGCACCAGCACAAATCCAATAAACCAGGAACAATGGCAATAGCGGGACC
>JBDQHG010000047.1:0-7355 GCA_040264995.1 Gammaproteobacteria bacterium
AAATCTTTGCGGCTCGAGCAAAGTCTAACTCTTCGGGTGCCAGCTCCGTATGCGACTTGGGTGTGAATCCAAACTCAGGGATTTGACCATACTTCGAGACCTCTTGGTTATCAGACTCATCTTTTCCTTCAGGAACACGGTCATCTAATAAGTTGGGTACTTGTAGTTCAAAGGCTCTAATCTCCTCAAGTAACGCTCTGAGTTCCTGCTCCAGCTCTTTTTTTCTTTTTGCAATCGATGCTAACTCTTCAAGCAGTTGAACGACACTATCTCCAGAGCGCTTTTTAATTGCAACATCTTTGGAAAGCTGGTTTGACTGCATTTGAATTGCTTCAGTTTCCTGCTGCAAGCCTTTACGCTTAATTTCCACAGCTTCATATGCATCAAATGGTAAATTAGTCTGCCTAGCAACAGACATCTTCTTCACTAAAGCAATCTCTTTTCGCAATATTTGACTAGGAATCACTATTTTTCTCTCCTGTTCCTAATGCACTGACTTCCTCAATCAGCACTCTTCTTTGTCCATTAGCCTCGGGCCCTGAAACCACGCCATTTTTCTCCATTGACTCAACCAGGTTAGCCGCTCGGTTATACCCAATTCTGAAGCGACGCTGCACACTAGAGATCGATACTTTTTTATTACGGACGACCTCTTCACACGCATCGTTGTACAAACCATCTTCAGAGGAGGCTTCTCCTTCTTCCGAAGATTGTTCTGCAAGAGGTGCTGTAACCCCTGAAATATATTTAGGGTGACCTAATTTCTTAATCTCACTAGTAACTTGTTGTACTTCGTCATCACTCACAAATGCACCATGAACCCGGGTAGGAACTCCAGTTCCTGACGGCAGATACAACATATCACCGTGACCAAGTAAAGCTTCTGCCCCCTGCTGATCTAAAATAGTTCTAGAATCAATTCTTGAGGATGTCTGGAATGAAATTCTACATGGAATATTCGCCTTAATAAGTCCTGTGATGACATCAACAGAAGGTCTTTGGGTTGCAAGGATAATATGAATCCCAGAAGCACGTGCTTTTTGTGCAAGTCTCGCAATCAATTGCTCCACCTTCTTGCCCACAACCATCATCATATCAGCAAACTCGTCTGCTACAACAACAATATACGGCAAGGTCTCATAATGGGGAATGTTTTCACCGTTTGCATGCTCACAAGCCTCTTCAAGCAGTCCCTTTGTTTTGCTTTGCTTTTTGACCTTTTCGTTATAGCCCGCTATGTTTCTTACCCCTAAAGATGCCATAAGTTGGTATCGTCGCTCCATCTCTGCCACACACCAACGCAGGGTTCCAGCAGCTTCTTCCATATTCGTCACAACGGGTGTTAGCAAGTGTGGAATATCTGCATACGCTGATAGTTCCAGCATCTTAGGATCAATTAATATCAACCTTAGCTCTTCCGGGGAGGATTTGTAGAGCATACTAAGCAGCATTGCATTTAAGCCTACCGACTTACCAGCACCCGTTGTCCCCGCAACTAATAAGTGTGGCATTTTCGCTAAATCAGCACATACAACATCACCACTAATACCCCGACCTAATGCCAATGTTAATGGAGATTTAGACTGCTTGAATTTATTAGATGCTATAATTTCTTTGAGAGTTACCATCTGGCGGGTTTTGTTCGGGAATTCTAACCCTATTACTGCTTTGCCCGGTATTACCTCAACAATTCTGACACTAACAACTGATAAAGACCTGGCCAGGTCTTTTGATAGCGTACTAATACGGCTCACTTTGGTTCCCGCTGCTAATGCAACTTCATAACGGGTCACCACAGGCCCTTCCAAAACACCTACCACATGTGCCTCAACCCCAAAGTCAGATAATCTCTCCTCTATTTCCTTTGAGAATAACTCTTTTTCTTGAGGGGTGGCTGTAACAGGCTGAACCTTACTATCATTGAGTAGCTCAGGGCTTAACTCCGGATCCTTGCTTCGCTTTAATTTTGCTGATACGGGACGTTTACGCTTCCTGGCTGTTTCTTCTGTAACTGAGGCTGGCTGTGCATTGACAGTCCTTCTTAGAGGCATCTTCACCTTTATCCTTAAAATGTTTTGCCAAGCAACCTGAAATACAACTGTAAACCCGATAATTGCTAAACCTGATAATAATAGTGTTGTTCCTACAATATCCACCCAATCTGTTAGCTGCCAGGTGATCTGATCTCCAATATACCCACCTATTCCTACTGGTAGTGTTATATCTTGTACTAAGTGCAAGCTCATCAAACCTAAACACCCTATATATAATGATAATACGCCTAGGTAAGCTTTGCTTTTTGGATTATCTCCGCCCTTCAAACACACAATAGCTCGGTATAAAAAAAATGCAGGAAAGGCGTAGGCACCATAACCTAAGAAATAAAAGAAGAATGCAGCCATATGGGCCCCTAAGAACCCTTCCCAGTTAGTAACCACATAGCCTTTAACCTGCTGATAAAATGCTGGATCTGCTGCACTATAAGAAAACAACGCAATACCTAAAAATATCGCGAGCAGCAAATATAGGATGAACCCTACATCACGTCTGACTGTGTGGTTTTCTGTTATTTCCATCATTCACTAATAATTACACTACTGATACTTTACTTGATCACGGTCGCGAAGGCAAACCCCCTGTAATAAAAACAGTGTTTCCATGTGAAGTTTCAATACTATTAAACACCTATAGGTCAAGACACACTTTCACCAAAGCAACAGGATGTGTAACGATAGAACTTCAACTCAGATTAGTACTTTACCTACTCGGAGCATATTGACATTATGACCATATTATCTGACACTGACAAAAATTTGAGAGAACGTCATGCAACATCATAAGCTCATCATTCTGGGATCAGGTCCTGCTGGATTAACCGCTGCAGTTTACGCCGCTAGAGCAAACCTTAACCCTGTGGTTATATCTGGACATGAAGAGGGCGGGCAACTAATGGGTACGACTGATGTAGAGAACTGGCCTGGTGATGCAGTTGGTCTTCAGGGACCTGATTTAATGGACCGTATGTTAGGCCATGCTAAACACCTTGATACCACTGTCATTAATGATCACATTGATAAAGTTGACCTACAAACCAGACCCTTCAAGCTAACAGGACAAGCTGGAGAATACACAGCTGATGCCTTAATCATCTCTACTGGTGCTTCTGCAAAGTGGCTAGGACTAGATAGTGAGCAAGCCTACAATGGCCGTGGGGTATCAGCATGCGCTACCTGTGATGGCTTCTTTTTCAAGGATCAACACGTTGCTGTTATTGGCGGCGGCAATACCGCAGTAGAAGAAGCGCTCTACTTATCACGTATCGCCAAAAAAGTCACACTGGTACACAGAAGAGACCAACTACGTGCAGACAAAACACTACAATCTCGTTTGATGGATAAGGTGACCAATGGCAATATTGAAATGAAATGGTCCAGTACTGTGGATGAGATCTTAGGTGACGAAAAAGAGGTTACTCAATTAAGACTTAAAAGCACCATCAACGATGAATTGGAAACTATAGATGTAAACGGCGTGTTTATCGCCATTGGCCATACACCTAATACCCAAATATTCGAGGGTCAACTCGAGATGGAAGGCGGCTACCTTATTGTTAATAGTGGCCAATCTCAGAACGCTACTCAGACCAGTGTTCCTGGCGTGTTTGCTTCTGGAGATGTGATGGACTCTGTTTACCGACAAGCCGTTACATCTGCAGGTACTGGCTGTATGGCGGCACTAGACGCAGAACGTTTCTTGGACATACTTGAATCTCAGTAACCAAGCACGTTGATCTTTTAGTTCTGAAATAGCTTACTTAGAAGGCTCAATATGTATGCAAGCATCTACTGCATGATCAGAGCTAATAGGTCTATTTAATGAGAAAATTGCCACTGTCGTTTAGGTGATGAGCTTAAGATTGGTTGAGTTTTTTGTCAAATTAAGTATGCTTATCTAAAAATAACAGGATTTACCTTATGAAAATCCACCCTCTACCAGAAACTAACCAGAACAACTCAAGACTCATTATTGGTTCAGGCTCAGAGGTATTAGAAAAGCACCCAAAAGCCCGTCCTATTATGAATGGAGATATTACCGTCAATCTAACCGCTGATCTCAATCCGACCCATATACTTGATATCTCAAATCTAGCTCAACTTAAGACCTTGACTAAAACCTACCCAGGAGCGTTTACAGAAATTATCTTCGAACGAGTAGGATTTGGTTTTGCCTATTTATACACAACAGACGAAAGCTAAGAAAGGGACTCAAGCGGATTGCTGCCATGCTAAAACCTGGGGGGCTACTCATATACGAGGGCTTTTGCTTTTATTCTCTCCGAAACATCGACCGCAACCTCGGTGTCAACAACAACCCTTTACATGCAATCCAGCTTGTCTTTGCGTGCGCTATGAAGATTAAATTCCAACTAAACTGTTTTCACAAACACACTTCCTTAGACTATCTACTCCACTGCACACTCCAACAACAACTAGACAAAATTACCGCATTCTACACTGAGCACCTTGGCAAGGCTAGGCTAGAAATCAATAAATGCGGTATGACATACTACCCTTCTGAAAAGGACAAAAACTACCTCGATCACGGCTATCACTTTACGTTGTCAGCGACCAAATCTTAGCAAGGTATTTATCAAATCACTATACTCCTGAAAATAGGCTGAAGGCTGCCTCGATCACAGCTGCCACTATACATTACCTCTACAAAAACTTAAAATTCCATCTTCATACTTCAACCCGAACCGCAGTAGCATGTGCTAAGTCCTATATCTTGCCATACTAAGCCCACATACCGTTTGCTTAGACCCTCTCTTTAGGTGCTAGCAACGCCATATGTCAAGGCCTAGGGCTTAGGCAGCACCTGACGCCGACAATCCGTCGAAACCGGTTGTGACCGGTAGTGACACACACTAAACATACTGAAAGCAAGATCTCTCTCTATCTCTGCCTCTTTGGACGCTCGTTTACCAAACACTTCATTCCCGCCTCTAATCCATGTTAGGTCATTTGATACCTCAAATATAGAGTGTACAGACCTAACAGACTCCAGCACCCTAAGAGTAAGATCATCATTAAATTTAGCCAGGTAGCAATCTTTTTCACTATCTGAAAACCTTGGGTAGAAAACCTGCTGAATAATCGTATAAGGCAAAACATTTGGGTCACGCCCTGAAAAATCAAGGAAATGTTTTGCAAGATCTGGATCCTTATTTCCTGAAAAAGCCAGCATTGAGTTTTCAACACCAACTCCCATTCCTAAACCTTCAGATGTTTTCCGGTACCAGATAAGGTCTTCTGCGAACGAAGCCTGATTTCCCATAATTTTTTTATGTCTTTCTTGGTAAATCTGCAATCTTGCCATATCCTTCTTTAAAGCAACCGTCTCATATACATCTGCATAGTTTTCAGGAAGCAACACATCTCTCAAGTACTGTACCTGGGTCTTACTAAGCCTATCAGAGATTCCCCGAACTTGTCTTAACCGAGACACTCTGCCAATTAAGCTTTTAAGATTTGTTGAGCAGGCCTTTCTGTTTAACAACTTAAGTGGAGCAGCCATCCTGCTTCCTTTTATTGTCACATCAAAATCTCGGTAAACAATCCCCGGATCTACTGGGGGTAATAATGCAGATTTACCCTCATTAAACTGTGACGCTGTCCTTAATAAAGCAGTAATATCATATAATAGTGCCATTCTACTTAAATCAACCAAATGTGCGATAGTGCCTAACTGGTCAGGATTCTCCATTAACCTTCCAGGCTTAACCCCCCTGCCTTCACTCCTCTTGAAGCATGTCGTTGACTCCTCAACTTTTTGTGAGAATAGCATGGAAACATCATCTACTTCACCATAAACAGCCAAATCATCAAAATTTTCATAACTAACTGTTAATAGGTTTGGAATACCAGCTGCAAATTCAGCTATCTTCGCTTTTTGGCCAGCAGTTAACAATGACTCCATATATACCAGAATTGCTGGGGTGTTCGTTCTGGCAAGCTTTGCACATTCTTCCATTAAGGTTTTGCAGTAATCAAACTGCCCCCTAAATGGAATAGGCATTTCATCACCACCAAGCTTAGAACCATCACACATCCAAATAAATAAATGAGGTGCTGTGATTGGCAGCTCACTCACTGTCCAAGTACTAGGGGCTTTATCTTTTTCTAATTGGGAGAGCAGAGAAGCTAATATACCATGCATATATAATTGCCATTATTTTAAATAACAATAACATATTGATTTAAAAGAGTCAATTTACCCAAATCATTTACAAGTGGTGTCACTCCCTGTAGCAGACTAAAGACATTTCCTTCTTACCTTAGAGGAATCTAAAAATTGCTGATACTTTGGAAATGTAGCCAATGCAAACGCTTGCAGCCTAAAACTCAGAGATAATAGCCCCGAGATTTTTCAGGATCAATGACTTCCTATAACCCACATACACAAACCGTAATGGCCGCATATAAGCTCCAAATACCAATAGTATCACAGAACTTAGAAACACCAACGACACCCTTTTGCAGGGTACTCTTTTTATGATTAAACTCTGGTACTCACGGGGCAAACACCCTACCTAAGCTCTCACATCACACATAAAGAAAGCACTATTCAGGATTACCTGAGTAGTGCTAAACTTATCTAACTGCTAGAATCTAAACAACTTGGCTATAAATTCAATAATCCAAGCAAACCAACCCAACTCTTCTGACTCATCATCCATGATAAGTTGTGGTGTCTCAATAACAATCTCAGGAACCACTACCTCATTTACCATAGGCTCCACTATTTTAATCTCTACAACAGGGATTGAAATAGGTTCCTGAATAATCATTGGTGAACTATCGTCTTGTAAAGAGCCATAGTCTGCTAAAATATTTACAGACGCACCAATTGAGACACTTGGGATACTATTAACGGGAACCACCAGCTCATTAACCTCGAGATTAAAACCTGATACGAAGGGGTGCTTAAGCTCTACATAGACCGAAAAGTACGGACTCATTGAGACGTCTACCTTTGCACCAGCATCAAGATTAACTGTAGGTTCAGAATAGCTAATTTCTTTTACAAATAATGAATGATATGCATTTAGAAAGGCTTTTAAACGCAATGCATTATTAAAGTAGTGTGCTGAGTATGATGATTCAACACCTAGGTCAACACGATAGTCTAGCAATTTAGCATTAACATATGGTTGAACCGTCACATCAGGGAGTGGGTTGAAGTCACCGAACGCATATAAATCGAAAAACTCTGGCATATTATAGCCAATAGAGTTTGCGACATCCATTCTATCCTCACTAACTACCGTCTTACGATAATCTGATATCTGATCT
>JBDQHG010000048.1:0-7263 GCA_040264995.1 Gammaproteobacteria bacterium
GGTGATGATCTCTCTCCTAAGGAATATAAAACGGTACCGGAGGCGGTAGAGGGCACTGGGCCACAATTAGCCAACTATTCAGAATTTAATGTTACTGCAAGTAATAGCGACAATGCTCAAACTTACTTGGATGGAGTTCAAGGTAAGTTAGATGCCTCAGGCAACAGTGCCAGTGATATCACAGTTAACTTTAAAGGGCCTAATGGCACGGATCAAGGAACGTTCACGCTGACAAAAGGCGGAGCAGCACAAAAATTAACTGAAGAGGATAAAGCTAAAATCAACAAGAATAATCCAACGTCTGCAGCACCAGCCCCCCCAGCACCAGGCGCAGCACCAGCACCAAGCCTCGAGGACGCACTAGTAGCTCCGGGGTTGACGAGTGCTGGTGAAGAAGTAGCAATTAAGGTGACCGCCGCTGAAGCCAGGGATAAGGCGGATGGTGGTTTGGATCGACCGGCTTCCACTAATAGTGGCTTATCTCAAGGAGGTGGCCCTAGCCCTTGGGGCGGGGGATAATAAATTGATTGACTATTGAGGGATATCATTGCAAAATATGAGTATTTAGTTCAGGGAAAGACATGGATCTTGTCAATTTCCAACAGGCTGGCTTGACCATCGCAGGGAAGACGCTGCTTAAGGATATCAGCTTTCAGATGGCTAAGGGTGAACATGTAGGCGTTATCGGTCCTAGTGGTGCAGGTAAGTCAACTTTTCTTAATTTGTTGTTAGGTTTTTTGAAGCCAACTGAGGGTACAGTATCACTATTTGAGAGAAATCTAGCGGATATTTCTGTTTCTGAGTTAGAAGATCTTAGAATGAATATGGGGATGTTGTTTCAAACTAACGCACTATTCTCTGAGTGGAGTGTTTATGAAAACATTGCTTTTCCTATTCGGTATCATTTCGGGCTGCCAGAGCATATCATTTCTACGATGGTTAAGCTGAAACTTGACTCGGTTGGATTGCGTGGGGCCCAGTCGTTAATGCCTTCAGAGCTTTCTGGGGGAATGGCACGTCGGGTATCACTGGCACGTGCTGTTGCATTAGACCCTATGTTTCTGGTTTATGATGAACCGTTTACGGGGCAAGATCCTGTAACCAAGTCTAACTTAAAGCAGTTAATGAGGAAACTACACCGTCAGTATGAGGTGAGCTCTTTAATTGTGTCTCATGATATCCAGGATCTCAGTGAGATTGTGGATCGGATGATTGTTATTTGGAATGGGAAGATTGTTGCATCAGGTACGGTTGAAGAGGTGATGCAGAGCAAAGATCAGCAGGTGATAGACTTTATTTCAGGGAAATCTCCGTTAGAACAGATGGGTGTAGAGGGCAGTAGTGGCTTGATGGAAGATATCCTGGAGACGCAACATGACTAGCTTTTTTAATAGCTGTTTCAGGATGGGACAATCCTTTTGGTTTTTGTTGCGGGTGATCACTGCTTTTCCTAGAAGAAGAGAGCATTTCCGCAGCTTAGTATTACAGATTTATGCACTGGGTAATCAAACGCTGTTGATTATCATCGTCGCGGGTGGTTTCATCGGGATGGTGATTACACTGCAGGGTTATATGTCGCTTGAGCAATATGGTGCTTCATCAGAGATTGGTGGGTTGACGGCATACTCAATTTACCGGGAGCTGGGCCCAGTGGTGACAGGGTTGTTGTTTTCAGGCCGTGTGGGGTCATTGCTGGCATCAGAAATCGGTTTGATGCAGATCAACCAACAATTTACTTGTCTAGAAATGATGGCAGTTAATGCGAATCGTTTGGTTCTTTTCCCTAGATTTATGGCGGTGTTTATTTCAGTGCCTTTATTAAATATTCTGTTTTGTTTAAGCGCTGTAATGAGCAGTTACTTGATCTGTACTTCATCACTAGGGATCTCAGACGGAGTGTTTTGGAACTCTTTAGAGTATAGCACGCTATTTGTTAAGGATGTTTTACATGGTGTCACCAAAAGTTGTATTTTTGGGGCAGTTATTGCATGGGTCTCTTTATATCAAGGGATGTACGCTGAGAAAAGTCGACTGGGGCTTGCGAAAGCTACAACAGCTGCTGTAGTCTCATCATCTTTATACATCTTGGCTATTGATTATGTATTTACCGCGTTAGCAAGGAGCTTTTTATGAGTGAAAATCGGATCATTAACGCAGGTGTTGGCGCGTTATTACTGTTGGCGGCAGTGTCAACACTATTCTTAGCATTTTATGCATCTACTCCAGATTGGAAAGATTACCAGGGGTACTCACTTTATGCGAATTTCGATGAAGCTGCTGGTTTGAGAGCAAGAGCGCCTATTCGGATAGCGGGAGTACAGGTCGGTGAGGTAGAGTCAGTAACGTTAACAGATTTATATCAAGCTAGGGTAAAGCTGCGTATGCACTCTAGCGAGGTCAGGCTTGCAATAGATACTTCAGCACATATTTTTACGGAAGGGTTGTTAGGGGTGCGTTATATTGCATTATTCCCAGGTTACGATGAAGAGAGTTTAGTAGATACAAGTGAGATTGAGCATACTAGTTCAGGCTTCGTACTGGAAAATCTGATTGGTCAAGTGATGGTTAGTGCAGGCTTAGGTGGGGATAAGGATGGAGATGACTAGATCAGTAGTTAATCTGGTGTTGCTAAGTTGTTCTGTATCGCTATGCTCATGGTTATACGCAGATGATGATGCTTTGATTTGTAGTAATCCGGTTGAGGCTATTAGCGGTGTGGTTGATGAAGTGCAGGTAGCGCTTAAGACGGTGTGTGGTAAAGAAGGCGTAACTAAGCAAGATATTGAAGACGTGATATTAGAAACCTTTGTGCCTACTATTGACGTAGCGCTCATTACTAAGCAGGTTTTAGGTAGGCAATTTTGGACGAAGGCAAGTGATGAGCAAAAGGCTCGGCTGGAGGGGTTGTTGAAACAACTGCTTGCACGTCAGTATGCAGAAGCCTTTAATTGTAGTTATTTAGGAACTGAGGTGGAGTTTTTTCCAGTGCGTGGTGAGGTTAAGCGCTATACCCGTGTAGAGTCGAGTTTGAAGTTGAATGAAAAAAGCAATTTGTTGCTTCGTTATGCTCTTCGATGTGAAGATGAAAGATGGCAAGTATATGATATTGTTATCGACGGATTAAGCCTATCTCAAACCTATCGTTCACAGTTCAACCGTATTTTGCAGCAAGGCGGTATTGATGTTTTAAATGACTACCTAGACCGAAAGATGAATAAGGAAGAAGATGATCTACAAAGTTGAAGAAACACATTTAACTATTGCGCATATAAAGCGTATCTATGAAGAAGCCGTGATGCATATTGCGCTTACTAAAGAGATTCAAATTGATTTGTCAGCAGTAAAAAAAGTTGATAGCTCCGGTATTGCTACTGTCATTAGTTGGTGGCAACATGCTGGTCATCAGGGGGTGAAATGTACGTTTGTTTATAGCCCCGTGGTTAAAGAAGCTTTTTCTTCATATCATTTAAAATTACCAGAAGATCCTAAGGAGACATAATGGATTATAAAGAAATCCACCCAGTGAGCCAGGTGTCAGGTTCGGTTGCAATATCTGGTGCTAAAAATTCAGCGTTGCTGATTTTGGCAGCAGTTGTATTGCTTGATAAGCCAGTATTGTTAAATCGTATCCCTGATATATCAGATGTTAGAAAGATGTGTGATATTTTAAATATGCTGAATATTAAAGTTCGGTGGATGGGGCACGATGCGTTGTTGATTGACCCATCAGAAGTGAGATTTAATGACCTAATGGCTGAGGTATGTGGAGAGATCCGTACGTCAGTTCTATTTTTGGGGGTTTTGTTAGGTAAGTTTGGTCAAGCTAAATTGAGGATGCCAGGTGGATGCCAGTTAGGACCAAGGCCTATTAATTTCCACATCAGTGCTATGGAAAGAATGGGTGCTAAAACCACTCAAGAGGGGGTGCATGTTAGTGGGACACTGATAGCGCCTCATCAGGCTAGTGTAGTAAGTTTTAAACGGTCTACCGTTACGGGAACGGCCAATGCTATTTTATGTGCAGTTTCGTTGCCCCATCCAGTGCTTATTCAAGGTGCTGCACTAGAGCCAGAACTTGATGATTTAATTAACTTCTTGGTGCAGGCGGGTGCACGCATTAAACGAGAGGGGCAGGATATTCGTGTTGAGGGCGGCCAGCCTTTAGAGACGCAAAGCTATCGGGTGATGCCTGATCGAATAGAAGCAGGAACATTTCTGATTGCTGGAGCAATTCTGGGCGGTGAGGTTACTGTTGCAGATATTATCCCGCAGCATTTATTAGCGGTAGTTGAGGCCTTAAAGCAGTCTGGTGCAGATATTGAGGTAGGGGAGCAGTCAGTCTCGCTTAAAATGAGCAGACCCCCTAAGCCTGTTAGTATCACCGCAAGAGAGTATCCACATTTTCCAACAGACTTGCAGCCGCAATGGTGTGTGTTATCTTTAGTGTCTGAGGGTGAAAGCACGATTGAAGATCATGTTTTCCCAGAGCGTTTTGATCATATGGACGAATTGAAAAAAATTGGTGCGCGATATACCAAGAGTGCCCATGGTGTTACCATTCAAGGTGGTGTGCAACTATTGGGTGGAGAGATGTATGCAGCTAACTTAAGAAGTGCTGCAGCGCTTGTTTTGGGGGCCCTTTCAGCACGCTCTCCAAGTAAAGTTGTGAGAATTTCGGTACTTAACAGGGGCTACCCTGGCTTCTTTTTGAAAATAAACAACATTTTAAGCGACTGAAAAACAACAAGTTTTTTAATTAAATTAATTAAGATCTAATAAAGTGTTGCTTTTTAAGGCCTTTCAGATATAATTATTTTGTATAGCCAAGGATGGCAATACGAAGTAAACAGCAAGGAGGGCCAAGGATGGCTAAAATGGAAGCACAGGATAACTTTCTACACAGGGATGGTGAGGCATTAGTTGACCAAAAGGATATCAAAAAAAGCTTAGAGCTTCAAGTTATCGTCAAGGCGCAAGAAGGGAATTCACAAGCCATAGAAGCATTGATTGAGCAGTACTCAGGTATTGTGTACCAGCAAGTTAAAGGCTATGTTCATAGACCTTACTATGAGTCAGAGCGCGATCAGCTTGTCTCTGTTGGCTATGATCGTCTTTATGAAGCCATTTTCCACTATGAGCCGACAAATAGTCATGGTTTAGACTTTTCCTCGTTTGTTGCAGTATTTGTCCAAAGTGGCTTACATGGCTACGTGGTTAATCAAAAACCACAAGATGCTGTTACACAGAATATGGTTGAGGTTGACTCTGTTGTGACGTCTTCTCCAAGTATAGCTGAGTTAGAGCTCCAGGTTATTGTAAAAGCACAAGCAGGGGACAAAAGGGCACAGCATGTACTGATTGAGCAGTATGCAAATCTTGTATTCTCACAGATAAGAAAGTATGCAAACCGTCCATTTTACCATGATGAAAAAGAGGATTTAGAGCAGGTAGGTAATGAGACGTTATATAAGGCGATTAAGCTTTACCGAATCGGTAATGAAGAGGGGGCAAAATTTTCAACGTATGCGACTATGTGTATTAAACGGGAGCTACAGGCTTATGTTTCTTCGCTAGGATTCTTTAAGAAGTCACGAGAAAAATTCCGTAAAGGGTGTGCAATTAATCGGATGGTTCAGGAAGGTTTTTCTGCTAAAGAGATTGCCGAAGAGTTAGCGGTAAAAGAGTCTGAGGTATTAGCACAGTTGCACTCTATGAACCTTATCAGAAAGCTAGAAGCACCAACGAGTGATGGAGAGCATGATTTAACCATGCAAGAAGTCATTGGTGATGACTACCATAATACAGAGGAGCAAGCCATTCACCATCAGCTTACGCAGCAGGTTCAGGGTTGGATTGCTGAGTTAGATGATGACTTGCAACAAGCACTGATGTTGCGATATGGTGATCGCGAGTTAACGTATGAAAAGATTTCAGAGACACTTGCCACATCTAGTGGCGATAGCTGGAATAAAGAGGGTGCTAGACAAGCAGAGCAGAAGGCTCTGAAAAAGATACGCTACTTTATTGAGCGAGATGCCGCAAATGCACGTGCAGGCAGTCACAGTCAGAATGATGCTGATGATGTTATGGAAGGCAAGGTAGCAGCAAGGAACCTCTCTAGTGTTGGGTTGTTTAGTCAGGGGGGAAAGGTGAAGCCAGAACAAGTGGTAAGTTCTACAAAAAATACGCCTAAAAAACCAACTCAAGGTTGAGAAATTAAAATTCGTTCCTAAGATATCATTAAGTATTTTTTTAGGAGCGAATAATGGCAACAGCAACATTCAAAGCTGAAATAAAAGAGTTGATGAACTTGATTGCGCACTCAATGTATAGTGATCAAGAGGTTTTTTTACGAGAGTTAATTTCTAATGGTGCAGATGCACTACAGAAAATGAAGCTTGCGGGGCTCAAGGACGCAGCACTTTATGGGGATGATTCAGATTTATCAATTTATGTTGATATTGATAAAGAGGCTAGAACCATCACGATTAGAGACACTGGAATTGGCATGAGTGCCGAAGAGGTGATTGATAATCTAGGGACAGTGGCTAAGTCAGGAACTAAGGCGCTACTGCAAGAGTTGAAGTCAGCAAAAGACGGAGACCAGGCTTCATTAATTGGACAATTTGGGGTTGGGTTTTACTCAGCATTTGTTGTCGCTGACAAAGTAATAGTAAAAACACTGAAGGCTGGAAGCCAAGACGCTATTAGATGGGAATCAGATGGTGTTGAAAAATACCAAACCAAAAGCATTAAGAAAAAAGACCGTGGTACAGAAGTTATCCTGCATTTGAAAGAAGATGAGTCTGTTAATAAGTTCTTAGAGGATTGGCAGGTAAGACAAGTGATTACCAATTGGTCAAACCATATCATGGCGCCTGTTATGATGCCAAAAACAGGAGAAGGTGAAGAGGGTTATACTCAGGTTAATGATGCACAAGCATTATGGACCATACCCGCTAAGGATATTAGTGACGAAGACTATCAGCAGTTTTATCAAATGCTCACGCATGACTTCAATGATGCGTTAACTTATGAGCACAAGCATATCCAAAGTGTCAATACTGAGTTTACCTCTCTGCTATTTGTGCCGAAAAAAGCACCAATGGATCTATATTTTAGAGATTATAGTAAAAAGGGTTTAAAGCTTTATGTACAAAGGGTGTTTGTGATGGATGAAGCTGAGCAGTTTCTGCCGTCATACCTACGTTTTGTGAAAGGGATTATTGACTGTGAAGATTTGCCTCTGAATGTCTCTCGTGA
>JBDQHG010000049.1:0-7213 GCA_040264995.1 Gammaproteobacteria bacterium
AGGCTGAGGAAGAAGTCCAAGACGAGGCTGAGGAAGAAGTCCAAGACGAGGCTGAGGAAGAAGTCCAAGACGAGGCTGAGGAAGAAGTCCAAGACGAGGCTGAGGAAGAAGTCCAAGACGAGGTTGAGGAAGAAGTCCAAGACGAGGCTGAGGAAGAAGTCCAAGACGAGGCTGAGGAAGAAGTCCAAGACGAGGTTGATGATGAACCCCAGGGTGATGGCGATATTGATGTGTCAGTGATCAACTTAGGAAGTTCTGTAGAAGACGGGTCAGAGATCGATAGATCTAAAGATTCTGAATAGTCACTAAATATTGATGTAGTTGATCAAGATCATGCTTGAGCTTTTTAGCAACAGCCTGGTCTTTTTCTTTTAGTGATTGAGGTGCTTTCTCAAGGTATTTAGGGTTAGCTGTTTTAAGCGCTACCTTATCAAGCTCTTTCTGTGTTTTTGCAATGCGTTTTTCTAATCGTTGTTGCTCTTGAGTAATATCAATATGGCCTGATAGATCTATACCAACTGCAATGTCGCTATTGACATAAGCGCATACGTTACTAGGCATTTTTTCAGTAGTTATAATATCACCAATACCGGCGAGTTTCTGAATTTCAGGAGTGAACTGTTTAAACAACCCTTGCTCATCTTTTGAACAGTAGAGTGATAATTTAGCTTTTGGGCTAATACTTAGTTCAGAACGAATATTTCGGATGCCACTGATCAGTGTTTTCAGTGCTGTAAACAGCTCGAAGGCTTCGGGATTGAGTGTGAAGTTATTTGCTGTAGGCATTGATTGTTGTGTAATGGAATCCTGTTCTCCATGCCTTGCTTGCCAGAGAGCTTCGGTAATAAATGGAAGCGCTGGATGCATAATGACTATAATCGACTCAAATACTTGATACAAGTGACCCATACGTTCAGTATGCGGTGCGTCTTTGCTACTGACCTTAGCAAGTTCTAGTTGCCAGTCGCAGAAATCATGCCAGAAAAACTCATAAATCGTGGTTGCATATCGATCAAATCGGTAGTCTGCCATATGTATTTGGCATTCCTGGATGAGCAGGTGGATTTGGTGAGAAAGTGCCTGGGTAATAACGCTTTGGTAGGTAGACACAGGGTTGCTATCTTGTGATAAAAAGCGTGCTGCATTCCAGATTTTATTACAAAAGTTTCGGCTGGCTCTAAGTTTGTTTAAATCAAAGTTGATATCCTTGGTATGTGTGGATAATGCCAGTAGCGTAAAGCGGAGAGCGTCTGTACCATGTGGCTCAATGCCATCGGGAAATGATTTCCGGGTCGCTTTGATCGCAGCTTCTTTCATTTTAGGCTGCATCATTCCATGCGTTCTTTTTAGGATAAGCTCATCTAGGCTAGCACCTCGTATCAGATCAGTAGGATCTAACACATTGCCTTTGCTCTTAGACATTTTTTGCCCAAACTCATCACGGATTAAGCCGGTGACATAGACCGTTGGAAATGGCATTTTTTGGGTAAAGTGTTTACCAAACATACACATTCTAGCAACCCAGAAAAAGATGATGTCAAATCCAGTCACCAATAAGCTGTTTGGGTAGAACTGTTCTAACCTTTGAGAGTCCTGTGGCCAGCTTTGCGTCGCAAATGGCCATAACGCAGAGGAAAACCAGGTGTCGAGTACATCTTCGTCTTGGGTTAGGGGGCCGGTAATGTTGTGCTTTTGTCGAACGGCTTCTTCATCTAATCCAACGTATATCTTGCCTTCACTATCGTAGAAAGCCGGTATTCTGTGTCCCCACCATAGTTGCCTTGAAATACACCAATCCTGAATATTGTCTAGCCACATCTGGTAATTACTACGCCAGTTATCTGGTACAAAGGTGAGTTCTTCATTGTGTAAGGATTGGAGTGCTTCTTTAGCGAGCCCATCCATCTTAACATACCACTGATCCGTCAAGTACGGCTCAAGAACAGTGTTGGATCGATCTCCAACAGGTAGAGCTGATGTATGGGGCTCTACGCGCTCTAGAAGGCCTTGGGCCTCTAGTTCTTTTATCATTTGCTTGCGTGCAACAAACCGATCAAGGTTTTGGTAGTTTGAGGGGCACTGGTCATTCAGCGTCCCATCATCATTGAGAATGTTGAGCATCTCTAGTTGATGGCGTTTGCCAATTTCATAATCATTAAAATCGTGTGCTGGGGTGATTTTGACACAGCCTGTCCCAAATTCAGGATCAACACTATCATCTGCAATAACGGGAATGTTTCGGTTACAAATCGGGACGGTAACAGTCTGACCGATCAGATGACTATACCGCGAATCTTCTGGATGAACACAAATGGCCATATCACCGAGTAATGTTTCAGGGCGGGTGGTTGCAACGGTGATTGATTGGTCAGGGTTTTGCGTGAGTGGGTAACGAATATACCAAATTTGTCCTTGGCGTTCTTCGTTAACTACCTCAAGATCAGATACAGCTGTTTTGAGCTGTGTGTCCCAGTTAACTAAACGTTTTCCACGGTAGATATAACCTTGCTCGTAGAGCGTGACGAAGGCATGTAGTACGGATTGTGAAAAGTTCTCATCCATGGTAAATCGGTCATTATCCCAGTCTGCTGAGACACCCATTTCAAGCATTTGTTGGCTAATACGATCCCCAGAGGTTTTTTTCCAAGCCTGGATTTTTTCAATCATCTCATCACGGCCTAGATCCTGTTTATTAATGCCTTGAGCACTGAGTTGGCGTTCAACAACCATTTGAGTTGCAATACCTGCATGATCTGTACCTGGTTGTAGTAAGACATTGTAGCCTTCTGCTCGCTTTTGGCGAGTGATTGTATCCATGATCGTATGTTGTAAGGCATGCCCTAAGTGCAGTGCACCAGTAACGTTAGGAGGCGGGAGTGATATAGCATAGGGCTTTCCATGACCTTTCGGTTGCCCAATTTTAATGTTTTTCCAAAAAGGGTATAGTCGTTTTTCAATATCGTTAGGATTATAGCTTTCTGTTAATTTAGGTATTTCACTCATATCTAGGTAAATTCAAATAATTTAGTTTAACGATCAGGACATTAAGATGCAAGAGATAAAAATCTGTCAAATAAAAAAATAGGTCTATGATGTCAATGGTAGTAACCGGGAAGTAAGAAATGACAAATGATAATAAGAATCAAGACAGTATGGTTATGCTGAGGGAATTGAGCGATAAACTATCAGCATCTTGCGAAGAATTTAAGAATAAGTTGGATGAAATGCAGACTAATCACATGGGTAGCTCTGATCCAAGATTTAATATTTTATCAGCTATATACCAATCCCGGCAGCAGATGCAGGGGCTAGTTAATGCTGCACGAAATAACAATGAACAAAGAGTAAAGAAAGATGACTTAAAAAGTGTGTTACAACCTGTCATTCAAGCATTAATGGTTAGTGCTGGTAATGATGCTGCTAAGAAGGGTGTGAATGAGCAGCAAGGTAAAAAACCAATGACTCCTATGCAAGAATTCTTTTTAGAAATGACTAGGGCAAATTTTAAAGATGAAAAGGCTCTTGAGATTTTGGCCGGTCTAAAGAGTCGGCTGTCTCTAGCAGATAACTCAAGTGCTCTTGATGCTACGGCTGACTATAATATCGATATTTTGGAAGCTATAACTGTGCTGCTAAAAGCGCTAGAGGAGCAGGTTGTTCAGCAAAATCAAGACAGGGCACCTGATTCTGATTTTACCCCTGCCCCCCCCTCTAAGTAGCAACCTGATTAAGGTGTTCTAAATTATGCCCCAGTTGCTTCCAGTGTGCATAGCGCTTACGTGCTAGTTTAACCTGATCAGAGGCCTTATCACCAATAACCCACTCGATATGTGTGGTTTCTAACGCGTGCATCGATGCATTGATGATCAGGGTTCGATCACTGGGAATATGATCCCAGCCAATATGTACTACAGCCAGTGGGCAATGAGCATTCACGATATTGGGGATGAACCTTTCTTTGGGGTGTTCCCATAAAATTTTAGATAATGCTTCTGCATGTTCAGCATCATCTGCATGAATATGAATTCCGGATGTCTCCAACAGTAAAATGAGATCAGAAAGCTGATGATCAGATGCTGGTGGTAAGATATAAAACTGAACTTTACTGGTCATTATTTATCTACGATGGCTGTTTTCCTTATACTATGGTAAGATAAATCTATTTTCAACATGAATCCTGATGTAAAAATATCGGGATGATAGAAGGTAGGCATTTATCTATGACTCAGCAGCGTAACAATACTCGGGCACTGTTCTGGCCAACACTCATGTGGATGATGGGTGCCTTGTCATTTTTATTACAATATGCTTGTAGAATTGCACCCAGTAGTTTCCTAGAGGCGCTCACCCAGGATTTTGGTTTTGATGCAACATCAATTGGGATGATAGGGGTATATTTTTTATTGCCCTATATTATTATGCAGTTGTTTGTAGGACGTATTGTTGATCGCTTTCCTGCACATCATATCTTAATTGCAACAACATTAATCTTTTTCTTCTCTAATCAACTATTCTCAGAAGCAGCTACTGTGACTGACGTAGCAATTTCACGGTGTATTATGGGGGCAATGGGGGCATTTGCATTCGTAGTCACAATGAAACTAGCGTTGATATGGTTTGAAAACCAGTTCTTAGGGGTGCTAGCAGGGTTAACACAGGTCTCTGGGATGCTGGGTGCGGTATTCGGCGGTCAAATTGTAGATATGCTTATGTTGGAACAGCAGTGGCGTCCAGTGATTAAGACCCTTTCAATACTGATGGGCGTTCTCATTTTTCTTATGTTGGTTCTGATGCGGGATAAACCCAAGCCAGCTTCAAATGAGTTAACAGAAAATGTTCCAATTTTAGAGGGGCTTGCAGTTGTCTGGAAAAACCCTCAAAGTTGGTTCAATGGTCTTTATGCTGGGCTTATTTATCTGCCAACGGCAGCATTTGGTGAGCACTGGGGGAAACTGTATCTGGCAAAAACGAATACTGTGATGGGAGTTCATGAAGCCACCTTTTCAGTGAGCATGATCTTTATCGGTTGGGCAGTAGGCGGTATTATAACCGGTTATCTATCAGATAGGATAGGGCGACGAAAGCCTCTGATGTTATTAGCACCGGTGCTCTGTGCGCTGACTTTATTGCCAGCGATTTATGTTCATACGTTACCTGTTTGGTCAGTAGGTGCTTTGCTAGGCCTCTACGGTGTATTTAATTCGCCATTGGTGCTTGCATATGCTCTGTCAGGAGAGATTAACCCAGGCAAGGTGTCAGGTGTGTCTATTGCGTTTTGTAATATGGCTTCTATTGTGCTAGGGGCTGCCACAATGCCCATTATGGGGATGCTAATGGATTATTATGCCACTGTAGATTCTGAAGGTATGAAGGTATACACCACAGAAGCTTATGAGATGGCTGTCGTTTGTTTTCCCATTGCGCTCAGTTTAGCTTTTTTATGTGCAACTAGGATTAAGGAGACTTATTGCAAGCAAGTGCATGCTGTTTAAAAACGGTCGAGAATGCTTGCTCAGTAATCATCTGATATGGCATAGCTAGAAGCTTTGGTGTTAGGTTATGACTCTCTTTGGTAATGATCCCTAACTTTGACCTATCTCTTACAAGTATTAGCGGGGCTAATTTTTATCCTCTTAGCGGGTGGCTCTCCACTACCGTCTGCGTTTTTGAGAGGCTTTCCACCACTTTGTTCAACAGAGTCTATAAACATTGCATTTGCTAATGAGTAATCTGGATTCCTTGCTTTTATGGCAGCAATATACATACGATATTTGCCAACTTCAGCCTTCTGTAGCTTAGTAACATCTATTTGTCGTAAAATATCGAGCGCACCATTTAATAATGCATTCACATCTTGACCTGCTTGGTAAGACTGATTTATATGACTGTCAACCTGCTCTAACAAGCCTGCACTTCACTCGAATCAATTTGATTTTAATGATGACTCTATTGTTACAGGTGCATACGTTCTGTTAAAGTCTGCTATTAACACTATCTATAACTAGTTTTACTCCAGAGTGACTATCTGTAAATACATAGCTTACATATTAGCGATAGACAGCCCCTTATAGATCTTAGTCTTTAAGAGGCTGTTGTTTAGCTAAACGTTAAGGGTTGCACGGCAGGCGGTGTACTGCCTTCTTCCCAAAGCAATTCATGAGCTTCTTGACGTAGCTCACTTGGGCTTTCATATTGAGCTATAGAGCGACTCGAAAGTTGAACCATTTGACCTTCAATTAGATGGCTGCCTAGATGTGTAGGAGTTATGAAGTTATTATGGAGTATCCGAGAGTAGAGCTGATTGAGCAATGTACTAGAGTAGAGCTGATTGAGAAATGTACTCATGAGCTTCATACTTTCACGGGTAATGAAAAGCACAGAAGGGTTAGCACTTGATGGCTGCTCAATTGCCAAAGCCAATGTTTGAGGGTTCATAGATAAGACTGGTGCTAGTAGCGCTAGATAATTTTCCAAAGGTAAGATTCTAGTTTCCTGCTCAGGTTGGCGGTGTTGTGAAAAAATAGCAACGTTAGTAGAAAGTGCTGCAAGTGCTGCAAGTGCTAAATCAGTGTTAATGGTTATAGTGCCATTGGTATTTAATGTAACGAGTGGTTGATGTTGCACATAGTCTTGGAGGGGACCAACTGTAGGGTTGACGGTTTGTAGTGGCACTATCTGCTGTTGCTGATCAATGTTAGTAGTATTTGCTTCTGTGAGTCCTTGATTTGCAGTTTCTTTATGCAGATAAGCAGAACCTTGTGCTTTGGCAAAGTTAAGCTTAGGTTTACTATAACATGAATTTGGAAGTATCCAGACGCCTTGTATAGCGCAGGGAATCAAATAAATCCCAAATGATAAAATTGAAAACAATACAATCAAGAAAACGCCTAGCCAATTTAGGGTTCGTTCTCTTGGGATGTAGCGCCATCCTTTGTTATTAGCCACTTCTTCTGAGCAGAACTCAGTAATTTGTGGTTTTTCATTTAAAGCTACTTGTTTTTTCATAGTTGTTTTCCAGATTGTTGTATAGATACGTTAATTTTGCATAAAAGACCCTACGAGTCTAGTGTTTTTTTTACATCTTTTTTGCAGAAAGTATCTACAGATATAAAAGACGGATAACTCTGATTCGTAGTGCTAAGGCTCTAAGCATCTTTATCCTTCTTGCCCTTTTTAAGCAGCTCTTTAGTCGAACTAGGGATGCTTTTTAGAA
>JBDQHG010000050.1:0-7030 GCA_040264995.1 Gammaproteobacteria bacterium
CGGAAACCAGCTTTTTGATGTCATGGAAATGTAATCCTGTAGTAGGCTCGTCTAAAATGAAGAGTGTTTGTCCAGTTGAACGTTTAGAGAGCTCTCTGGCAAGCTTGATTCGTTGTGCTTCACCACCTGAGAGTGTTGTAGCACTTTGTCCTAGTTTGATATACCCAAGCCCAACCTCACTCAGTGTTTGGAGTTTTTTGTAAATTCTAGGAATGGGCTTGAAGAACTCATAGGCCTCATCTACCGTGAGACTAAGTACTTGCGCGATGTTTTTATCTTTGTAGTAAACGGATAGGGTTTCTCGGTTGAAACGACTGCCTTCACAGAGGTCACATTGGACATAAACATCTGAGAGGAAGTGCATCTCTACTTTAATCAGTCCATCACCACTACAGGCTTCACAGCGGCCTCCTTTGACATTAAAGCTAAAGCGTCCTGGTTGGTAGCCACGAGATCTTGACTCTTCGGTTTGAGAGAATAGATCGCGGATAAGAGTGAAGATGCCTGTATACGTTGCTGGGTTAGAGCGAGGGGTTCTTCCAATAGGAGATTGGTCGATATCAATGACTTTGTCTAAGTGTTCTAGCCCGGTTACTTTTTCACAAGGACCGGTTGGCTGACGTGTGCGATTAAAATGATTGTGGGCGTATGGGTAGAGGGTATCGTTAATTAAACTGGATTTACCTGAACCAGATACACCCGTTACACAGGTGATAACCCCGAGTGGGATTTTGGCATCAATCGCTTTGAGGTTATTACAAGTTGCTTTTTCAATCACTAACCATTTGTCTTTATGCTTCAGTCGTTTTTTAGGAACAGGGATGCTCTCAACACCACTTAAGTATTTCCCAGTTAGTGAGTCTGGGTTATCAAGCAGTTCGGTGATATGTCCTTGTGCAGTGACCTTGCCGCCATGGATGCCAGCACCAGGGCCGATATCGATTAATAAATCAGCCTGCCGCATGATTTCTTCATCGTGTTCTACCACAATAACACTGTTACCTAAATCCCTTAAGTGGATCAAAGTATCAATGAGCCGTTGGTTATCACGCATATGCAAGCCAATAGAAGGCTCGTCTAGTACGTACATGACCCCAACTAGGCCAGAGCCTATTTGGCTAGCGAGTCTTATTCTCTGTGCTTCGCCGCCAGAGAGAGTCTCTGCTGCACGGTTGAGTGACAGGTAATCTAGTCCAACACTGAGTAGGAAGTTAGAGCGGTTTTTAATCTCGGTGATGATCTTTTCAGCGATAGTATATTCCATTTCAGTAAGCTTAAGTACTTTTACCCACTGATGTAATGACTGAATAGACAGTTGAATGACTTCAGGTAAGGTAGATTTACCGACTTGTACATAACGTGCAGCATCGCTTAGACGTGAGCCTTCGCAGGTTTGGCAGCTGGAAAATGCAACAAGCTTGCCTAAAGACTCTTTGATACTTTCAGAATCTGTTTCCTCGTAACGTTTTTCTAAAACAGGAATCACACCTTCAAATCGACGGACTCTGGTGACCATTTTTCCATAAATATTGGGGTACTGAAGTGGGATGCGTTGTGTGCCACTGCCGTAGAGTATGATGTCTTGCATATCCTCGGGAATCTTATCCCAGGGGATATCCATATCAATATTGAAATGTTCTGCAACAGACTGAAGAATGCTGAAGTAGTGTTTGTACTGACGGTCCCAGTGCCAAATGGCGCCGTCGTTTAGAGAGATTTTCCCACTAAGGATAATGGCGTCTTTCGCAATAAAGCGTCGCATGCCAAGGCCGTCGCAGCTTGAGCATGCGCCTTGAGGGCTATTGAATGAGAACATCTTAGGTTCAAGGTTGCCGACACTCCAACCACATTGGTTACAGGCATGCTGGGTAGAGTATTGGTTTTCGTCATCCTCTGTCGTGACGATTAATCGGCCATTTCCGATACTAGCAGCCATTTCTAGTGATTCAGACATCCGTTGTTGGTTGTTATGACTGGCCTTTAGCCGGTCAATTACAATGTCAATGTTGTTCTTTTTGTTTGGGTCAATAGTCGCTTGGTCAATGGCAGTGACCTCCCCATTAAGACGTATACGGATGTAGCCTTGATTGAGGTATTCATTCAGTAGTGTTTGATGTGCGCCTTTTTGTCCATCGACTAGAGGGGCTAGAATATGGATTTTATCATTCTGAAAATCATTAAGCAGTGTGTCTACAATCTGGCTGACACTCATGGCTTTTAAAGGGGTTTTGTGGGTAGGGCAGTACGGTGTTCCGACTCGGGCGAAGAGTAATCGGACATAATCATAGATTTCAGTGATGGTTCCTACCGTTGATCGAGGGTTATGTGACCCTGCTTTTTGTTCAATTGAAATGGCGGGAGAAAGTCCCTCGATTGATTCTACTTCTGGTTTATCCATAACGGAGAGGAACTGTCTGGCGTAGGTAGACAAGGAGCTGACGTAACGGCGCTGTCCTTCTGCATATAGGGTTTTGAGGGCTAAAGAGGATTTCCCGGAGCCGGAGGGGCCGGTCATAACCACTAGTTTATTACGGGGAAAAGCAAGATGCTTAATATCTAAGTTATGGGTTTTTGCACCACGAATAATGATTTCTGTATCTGACATAGCTTATGGCTTTGCGCCAATGTTGTAAATTTATCTATTTAATCATATTTTTGTGGGTTTTTCTAGGATTTAAACTGTTATATCTTTCGGTTGGGGATGGTCTTGATGAGATTGATCAGATGTGACTTAGCTGAGGAGTCTGGAAGATGGGTGAGTGCATTCAACCCTTTCTGTAGATGTTGGTCAAGGTGTTTTTGACAATGATGCAATGCCCGGGTGCGTTCAAGAATGGGGAGAATGTTTTGCCAGGGTTGCTCAAGTGACAAAATTTGCTCTATGGTTTGTTGGTCTTCTTCTGAAGCATGTTGATATGCGATGAGCGTGGGAAGGGTCATTTTTCCTTCGGAGAGGTCGGTGCCATGTGCTTTATTGAGTGTTGCGTTTTCAGTATCGATGTCTAGGATATCATCCGTCATTTGATACAGCATACCAAAATGCAATGCATAGTCATGCAGGGCGTTACCTTGAGTACTAGAACGTGAGAGGGCATGGATGCATGCAGCACCTGTGGAAAAGAGCAGAGCAGTTTTGGCCCGAATGATGTGATGATACTGCTGTAAGCTGACAGTTGCTTGGTTTTGTAAGCTGAGTTGGAGAATTTCTCCTTCAACGATTTCTCCAGTCGCTTTTGCGAGTATCTGGGTGACAGTTGGTGACTCGAGTTCAGAGATAAGTTTGAATGCAGAGGCGTAGATGAAGTCTCCCATTAGGATTGCATGAGTGCCACTAAATTCTTTATGCGTTGTGAGGCGGCTGCGCCTGACGTTTGCATGATCGATAACATCATCGTGTAGAAGTGTTGCTGAGTGGATGAGCTCGATGATGGTAGCCAGTTTGTTAACAAAGGGGTGTTGGTAGTTGAGTGCTTGTGCAAATAGCAGAATCATCATCGGCCGGATCATTTTTCGCCCAGGTTGGTTCATGGCATATTCACCAATCACGTTGACAAGCGGGATATTAGATTGCGTTGCATCAATTATCTGAGTTGAGACAGCGTCTAGCTCATCTTGAATGCTGTTGCGTATGTCATCTAACATTATCGAATCCGTTTCATGCTCCTTGGTATACCTGATTGTGGGGGGTATGGCAAGGTGATATTGATGGTAGTCATTGACAGTTCATATAAATTTTGCTAAGTATGTATAGATAAATAAATATTAGGGGTTGATATGCCAGCTAAAGACAAAAAAGTATTCTTAGTATCAGTTGCATACCGATATGTGGGGATGGTTCTTGCATTTGCACTGTCTGTACTTATTGCATCATCTTTCTTACCGTATGCAGTAGTGTTGAATCCAATTTTTCAGATGTTGATGTGGGTTGCGGCTATAGTATCGATTTTTATATATGTTGCGCGGTCAATGAAGGAGCAAACACGAGCGAGCAAGGATAAGTTTCTCCATGAGAAAGGATTTTATGAGTTACTGGTGGGTGGCACATTAGGCTTAGCTCTTGCTGGAGAGTTAATCATATCAGCTGCAATAGCCCCTGGTGCTATATTATTTGCAGCAACGACGGTCGTCGCGTTATTTACATCAATACTAGCGTATGTCGCCATTAATAAAATGTTGTTACCGAGTCATGATCTCGAACGAGAAATTTCTGCAACACAGAAAGCTGGGAGTGGCTTGCTGTTTCTAACGTTTATTGTCGGGCTTCCTGTTGTAGCGTTGCTGGTTGTGTCAGGAATTGCAGGGGTGTCTTTATTCCCGTTCCTACTTGAAATTACATTAGCTGGAGTATTTGGGCTAATGTTACTGGGGAACATTTATACGGTTCTTCACAAACAAGAAGTCGTCATTTTAGGCAGCAGATATCAAGATGTAACGGTAAAAAATAATCCAATGTATTGTGCGATAATGTTATTCGCAAATACCATTGATCTATTCAGAGCGTTAGTTCAGGCATACATGCATCTGAACAATAGCACGAAGGACTCAGACAAGGTGAAAATTAGCTGGAAGGATGTTATCAATACGCTGCTTGGCGTGTCTATTGTTGTTGGGGTGTTTTACCTGATCTGTAGAGCATTCCAAGGTACCTTTAGTGAGCCATTTGATACGAGCGAGCATAGAAATACTACCCGTGAATCTCAAGATTGGCGTAGTGCGGGTGGTGACTGTTTTGCTACCGGTCATACTCCTGCTAAATATGGG
Source organism: Gammaproteobacteria bacterium (assembly GCA_040264995.1). Taxonomy (GTDB): domain Bacteria; phylum Pseudomonadota; class Gammaproteobacteria; order Comchoanobacterales; family Comchoanobacteraceae; genus Synchoanobacter. The sequence goes on from JBDQHG010000050.1 coordinate 4,762, forward strand.
GGTTCTACCTGGAATGCTAATCCCGATGATCGGCAAGCTACTAGTCATTTTTCTGGCGCAAGCTCTTGGTGAAGTTGTCTGTGAAGCAAGCTTACGATATGAAAATAAAAATCTATGTTGTTTTTCATAAATATGCTTGCAAGAAGTAGGGTTTTACTATATGATCACGAAGTGAAGATTGGAGAAGAAACATGTTAGCCGTAATTATGACAGGCGGAAAACAATATAAAGTTAAGCCGGACCAGGTAATTGAAATTGATCGTCTTAAAGCTGAAGTTGGTGATTCAGTAGAGTTTGATCATGTATTGCTTATTCAGGATGGCGATAAAGTTTTAACAGGGGCAACTATTGCTAAAGCGAAAGTGACAGCGACAGTTGAACTTCATACGCGTGGTGCTAAAATTAATGTAATTAAGTTTAAGCGTCGTAAGCGTTATATGAGGAATTTAGGGCATAAGCAGCAATACACTAAAGTGAAGATTGTTGCGATTGCAGCTCAGCCAGCTAAGAAGAAGGCTGCGAGTAAACCAAAGGCGAAAAGCGAGGAGTAAAGAATGGCTAGTAAAAAAGCTGGTGGTAGTACCAAAAATGGTCGCGACTCGATCGGTAGACGTCTCGGCCTGAAGAAAAATCATGGACAGGGTGTGTTAGCAGGAAATATTCTAGTAAGACAGCGTGGCAAGAAATATCGAGCGGGTGAAAACGTAAAAGTTGGCCGTGATGATACATTATTTGCATCAGAAACGGGCCGTGTAGTGATCACTAAACGTCGTTTTCAAGATCCTCAGTTGAAAAACAAAAGGGGTGTTCACGTTATTTTTTCTATTGAAAAGGCTGACGCAGACAAAGCGAACTAATGTCTTTTATCGACCAAGCCACTATACTATGCACGGCAGGGTCCGGTGGCAATGGTTGTGTCTCGTTTAGACGCGAGAAGTGTATCCCTAATGGAGGGCCAAATGGGGGAGATGGTGGTGTCGGTGGCTCCATTATTCTGAAGGTCACTCATCAAACCAATTCTTTATCTTCTGTCGCTCGTCTACATCATATCAAGGCAGAGCGTGCTCAAAATGGCCAGGGTTCCCAGAAAACTGGACGTGGTGGAGCGGACACTATTGTTGAAGTTCCTCAAGGGACCTGTGTTTATGACGCAGATGCACCGAGTGCGCCGATGATTGTGGATATGAATGAAATGCACCAAACCTATATGATTGCTAGAGGTGGTCATGGTGGTTTGGGTAATATGCGTTTTAAGAGTAGTACCAATCGAGCACCACGGCATGCGACGCAAGGTGATGTTGGTGAAGAGATTAAGATTCGGTTAGAGCTTAGAGTCATTGCAGATGTTGGGCTATTAGGCCTACCGAATGCGGGTAAGTCATCATTACTTCGTCAGGTGTCTGCTGCGACACCCAAGGTTGCAGATTATGCGTTTACTACTACCAAGCCTCATGTTGGTGTGGTGAATTTCCAGGGCTATAAAACCTTCGTGATGGCAGATATCCCGGGTTTGATTGCGGGTGCTGCTCAGGGTCAGGGTATGGGAGATCGGTTCTTGAAGCATTTAATGCGCTGTCGGGTGTTATTACATGTGGTTGATGCAACATTGCCCATAGAAGAACAAATCAAGACGATTGAGGCTGAGCTTCTGGAGTATGGTCAGTCATTGGATGAAAAGCCTAGGTTGTTTGCATTAAATAAGATTGATGCAGTGATGGAAGATGAGCTCAAGGAACTAGTCGCTTATTTTGAAGACAAGGGGCATGTACTATTCCCAATATCTGCTATTACCGGCGAGGGCTGTCGTGAGCTTATTGATCATTTGGGTGAGTTTGTGCATCCGGGTGAGCAGTAATCCAACAGGACTCTACGTTTAATCTATCTTAACAAGGTTACTCATACCTCTAGACTTATGAAGTTGCTGATGCTAGTGACAGATTTCATAGGGTTCTCGAATGCATAATAAAACTGATGACTTGTCTTCTTTATAGCCAGTATGGTGAGCAAATAAGACTATTCGTAACAAGTGCATTGGTGTTACATTTTACGCATTTGCATTACTGGTAATAAGTTCTGCTGTTAGAATCGCAAGGTCCTGGTATCAAGCACCTTATAGCGTTGGCAGAATGCAGTAATATTAAAAATATAATGTGCTACAGATTATTGATGAGGTCACTGCATCCGTTGCTAAGTGGTCTGGTTTTGCTAAAGACTCGGGTGTTAGTACTAAAAGTAGTCAATATACTTCCCTGTATGCTGACGCTATATA
>JBDQHG010000051.1:0-6069 GCA_040264995.1 Gammaproteobacteria bacterium
CAGGATTTTATCCTAGGGCTGTTTCAGCCGGTTAGCCCTCTATTTTCAAAGACCCACACTCTCTCCCAGCAGCTAACTTCAAAAATACCACCTGTTGTAGAACGTCTACTTCTTCCTAACAAACACCAGGAGAAAAAAGATGTCCGTAATACCCCATAACCTAGTTTGACTTTATGGATATCCTTGTTGTCTGATCGGATAATCTATTATTTCTACTGGTAACAGATGTTTGGATGACTGAGTACCTAAAGCAAGAACGGCTGTTAATGGCTCTGAGGTAATAACTTTTTAGTGATGAAATATCGTAGATATATTTACTAGCATGATACATATATGTTTTCTTATATAATGATTATAAAGATTAAGACGGTATCCAAGCACTTCGCCTACCCCTGGTCAGACAGCTAATTGAGGTACTACTTCGGTCTAAAACTCCCCCCCCCGCCTTAAGAGTGGAGGTATGTAAGCAAACAGTCAAATAATGACTGATCATGTTAAACAACACTTATCTTGAACTAAATAACTTTTAGATTATGGTATACAGCTTGTACATCATCTAAATCTTCTAGTGCTGAAACGAGATTGTAGACCTTTTCTGCACCCGATTCATCCAACTCAATATCACTGTTAGGGATGTAAGTCACCTCACTCTCTTCAACTTCCCAAGGGTAATCTGAAAGTGTTTCTAGTATCGCATTCAACTCTGTTGGGGCTGCAAGAATCATGACCATCCCTTCTTCTGAAAGAATATCTGAGACATCATGAGCAATGACAGCCTCCATCACCTCATCCTCGTCAGCGTTATTCAGTATAATCCTCGCAGCACGTTCAAACAGATACGAGACTGTGCCTGACGTGCCTAATGTGCCATTTTTCTTACTAAAGGCATGCCTAATTTCAGCAACTGTTCTATTCTTATTGTCCGTCATACAATGAGCCCAGATAGCCACACCTGAAGGCCCGTAGCCCTCGTAGCTCAGCTCAAACATTTCCTCACCTTGAAGCTGGCCTGTAGCCTTGAGAATGGCGCGATCAATGGCATCTTTATTAACATTCGCTTTGCTTGCACGCTCAACAGCTAGCCTTAGTTGAGGGTTAATAGCCTTATCGCCGCCGCCTGCTTTCGCAGCGACCATTACTTCACGAATCAAGCGAGTATTAGCCTTACCACGCTTTTCATCTTGCTTGCCTTTACGGTGCTTAATATTTGACCATTTACTATGACCCGCCATCTTTATCTCCACCTTTAACCATCAACCCCAGTTCTCGCCACTGAGATTTAACAACCTTACCTGGTGCTTTTGTCAACGCACAAGTTGCCGTTTGTGTTTTAGGAAATGCAATCACATCTCGAATAGAGTTTGTGCCTAACAATACCATGGCCATACGATCAATACCGAAGGCTAGACCGCCATGAACTGGACACCCTTGTGATAAGGCACTCAACAAATGACCAAACTCTTCATTAGCTTGAGCTTCATCAATACCCAATAACTCAAACACTGACTGCTGGAGCTTTGGATCCGCGATACGGATAGACCCACCACCTAACTCACTACCATTCAGAACTAAATCATATGCCTGTGCCCTTGCATTAACTAAGTCTCCCTGGTCTGACTCTAATGGTGCTGTGAATGGATGGTGAATGGATGTATACCCCCCCTCTATTTTTTCAAACATAGGGAAGTCTTTCACCCACACAAATGCCATATCATTAGCTAGTAACCCATGATCTGTTGCTAGTTTCTTGGCCAAAGAGCTCATGGTTAAGTTAACTAAGTACTCACTTCCTGCACCAAAAAATAGAATATCTCCATTTTCAACAGCACAAGTATCTAACACCGCCTGGATTTCTTCCTCTGCTAAAAACTTTAAAATGGGTGATGATAGCCCGGCAAAGTTCTCTTGTCCTAAGTCATTAACCTTAATATACGCCAACCCCTTAGCACCAAGCTTACTCACGAAGTTCGTATACTGATCTAGATCTTTACGTGATAACAGCTCGCAACCATTTGGCAACCGAATAGCCACTACTCGACTATCTTTAGCGTTCGCTGGCTTTTTAAACACTTCAAACCCACACTCACTAAATACGGCGTCCAGTGGCATAAATTTTAACGGATTACGTAAGTCTGGTGCATCTGTTCCATAATACTGCATTGCATCCTGATACGACATCACTGGGAACGGTTGCTCATAGATACTACCTAAGCAGTCCTTCAGCATAGACTTCACCATACGCTCCATCAGCGCACAAATTTCATCAGCCGACATAAATGACATTTCCATGTCAAGCTGAGTAAACTCGGGCTGACGATCTGCGCGTAAATCTTCATCTCTGAAACAACGTGCAAATTGATAATACCGATCAATCCCCCCCATCATCAGCATCTGCTTAAACTGTTGTGGTGACTGTGGTAAGGCAAAAGCATGTCCCAGAGACTGTCTACTTGGCACCAAATAATCTCTTGCTCCCTCAGGTGTAGAGCGGGTTAAAATAGGAGTTTCAACTTCTAAGAACCCTTGACCCTCTAAATATTGTCTCAAGCTTTGGATCATCTTGCTCCTAAAGCGTAGATTCTTTTGCATACGGTCAGAGCGGATATCTAGAACACGGTGTGCAGCCCTAACCTCTTCGCTGACTTTTATATCATTTACATCGAACCCTAACGGAGATGCCATATTGTGCCAAGTAATTTGGCTGACAACCACCTCAACCTCACCTGAAGGCAAGTTCGGATTCACCGTCCCTTCTGGACGAGCAGTGACTAACCCCTCAACGCATACCACACTGTGAGTGGTTAACTTCTCAGCAATAGGGAATGCTTTATTCTCCGGGTTAAAGACTAGCTGAACCACACCTGTGTGGTCAAATAAATCCACGAAGATAACGCCGCCATGATCACGTGACTTAGCTACCCACCCTGAAATTTTGAGTGTCTGGTTCAAGTTTTCTTTTGTGACTTGGCCACAGTATTGATCTCGTAAGCTCATTTATTATTTTCCCCTGTTACTGTTTGAAATTTATCACGAAGTGCATCATGTGATATAGTGCCTAAAGAAATGATATATTTCAAGGCCTCATCAACACTCATATCTAGCTTTTGAGCATCAGCTGCATTCACTGTTACAACATAACCCGATGTCGGGTTAGGTGTCGTTGGAACAAATACCGTAATTGTATCACTTGCTGCATCCACATGCGTCACTAAACCCACAGCCCAACTCCCTGGGTGAGGGAATGGAATTAATACAACTTGCCGAAAAGCTTGTCCTGAAGGAGACACCATAATTTGCATAATTTGCTTTACCCCAGAGTAGACTGAGCTCACCAAAGGCAGCCTTGCCACTACAGACTCTCCTATGTTAACCAGTCGTTTTCCAATGAAGTTGGCAACAATGATTCCCGTAACCCACACAATGACAAAGAGTATAATCAACTCAACCCCTGGAATATGAAAGCCGATCCACTGATCTGGCTGTATATGTAACGGTAGTTTTTGAAACACCTTAATCAGCATGTTCAACAAAAACTGAATAGTGACTATGGTGACCATAACAGGAATCCAAAAAAGCAATCCTGCACCCAAATGTTTTCTGACCATATCAATTTGTCCTTAATAAGCTGTAAACATTATACACGCTACAGGTAAAATCGCATGCATTTATTTGTTGATTCCCGACCTTGGGCTCGTTAGACTGGAGCCATGCATGATCATAATAAACTATCAGGCCTGATACAGCAGGCTGCCAAAATTTACCTTAAGCACGCAGGTACTTATGGTAAAATGCTCTATGACATGAATGCCTCCTTTGAAAAAACAATGCTTGAGACAACGCTATTACATTTTGATCAAAATATCTCTGTAAGCGCTAAAGCACTTGGTATCAGTCGCACTACACTCTATAAGAAAATGGCATTTCACAGAATTGTTCCGTCACAAAATTCATAGGAAATTGAGTGATTAATCGTTATTCCTCCCTCTCAGAAATTCTGAATTTTTATATCTGTCTTAACTCTAAGTTCATACTTGTCTGCTAAACTTGGAGAAAAAAGCATATTACGCAGCAAATAAAGTACAAGAAAAACATCAACCCAGTACCCAAAAATAATGCGTCTTAAGTAAAAATTAATATAAAAAATGGGGCTATTTATGATTCGTCAAGAAATACAGAGCACCCTTAATCTATTTAAACGGGTTCATAAAAAACAGATCGCACCTAAGACCCCCTTACTTAGCCCTAAAATGGAAGCAAGTATTAAACGTAAAAACCTCAAAAGAATGACAGATTTGGAACTGAAACGCTTATTAAAAACACTCATTAAAGAAATTGACCTATACCAAAACAACCGTGAAAAACCTCACGCTGGTTTATTGAAGTTCAAGGATTCATTAAACTCCTTAATCATAAACTAATAATCAAGGGCTGCTGTATATCTATGTAACAGCCCTCTACCCACTTAATTTTATGCCTATACTTGCACTGATCAGATCAGCTCCTCAACTCCCTGATGTCGTATTAGACTATTGACAGTAGTTTGCTTTTACTATAAACCAGCACTCAATAATAATGAATTAAAACAACGAGAAACTTAAAAAACCTTTTAGTTCTCGCACTGTCTTTTAGCGCACTAGCAGACCAGACTTGCATAGAGGATGCCTCCCAAAACCACACGTCCAAATCGTTTTACATGCTTGGTGGGAGCATAGCCTCAACCTTTATCAGTGTTTCAGGTGGTAAAGGGTATATGACGCAAAGCGACAACCACCCAATACGCACCATTTCCGAGTTCGTAGCTATTGCTCATCACGGGTATGGTGATAGTCTTCTTTCAAATAACGAACTGACTTTCGCTGCAAGCTCTTCAGCACTACTGACTGTCCCTGTGAGTAAGAACTATCAGCTTATATCGGGTCCTGGAATGAAGAGCTACTACTACTGCATGAACACTGGAGATTATGAGGTTTATCCAGTCGCCGTGTTAGGGTGTATTTACAAAGCTGAAACGAATGACGAAATGTACCTGTATGGCCGGATCACTCAAGAGGACAAGTGCCAAATATCATTAGCTTTAGTTGGTGCTCAACAGAGCTAACTTTAGCATAACTTCCAATATTTTATCATAATATTAAAAAAGTTAAGAGCCCAAGCTGAAACCTAGCAACGCAAATAACGACCTAGGTGACAAGCAAGGGCTCTTATCGCTCAACTATACTTCAATCAGCTCATTCATTGCTTGAATAAAGGCATTTGGGTCTTCAATCACCCCACCTTCTGACATCAATGCTTGATCAAATAACACTTTCGCAATTTTCTCAAACCTTACATCACTCTGCTCGGCAAGCAGCTTTTTCACCAAATCATGCTTAGGGTTTAGTTCTAGCACAGGCTTAAAGTCAGCTACTGGCTGCCCAGACTCTTTCATTAACCGGTGCATATGGGGTGTAATTTCATCTTTACCCGCAACTATTGATGAAGGGGCATTAACCAGCCTAGCTGTAAACTTTACGTCGGAGGCTTTTGCTTTAAGAACCTCTGAAACACGCTTAATATCTCCCTCATGGGTCTTTTGCGCTTTTTCAGTCTCCTTCTCCAGCTTTTCATCTTTAATCGCATCATCGGCTTCAGAAACATTATGGAATGCTTTTCCTTCAAACTCTTTCATAGCATTCATCAAGAATGGATCCACTCGATCTGTTAAGATAAGTACTTTAAACCCTTTTGATCGATACGTCTCAATATGTGGAGAGTGTTTTGCTGACTGCTGGTTATCAGAAATCAGGTAGTAGATCTTGTCTTGCCCAGACTTCATTGAACCAACATAATCTTGTAAGGATAACTTAGCATCATCCTGATCAGTGAAGCGAAGCAGCTCCATCAACAAATCCTTATTAGCAAAATCTTGCGCAGCACCTTCTTTCATAACCGCCCCAAACTCAGACCAAAATATTTGGTAATCCTCTGGTTGCTTCTTAGCAAGCTTGGTTAACATCTTCAAAACATTCTTAGTAATACTCGCTTTGATCGCTTTAGTCTTTGGGTTAGTCTGCAAAATCTCACGAGAGA
>JBDQHG010000052.1:0-5975 GCA_040264995.1 Gammaproteobacteria bacterium
ATATAAATGATAGCACTAGGCTAACTAAGATGATTGCGTATCGCATTCTTAGTTTCTGATGTTGCACGTTATCTCCTCACATATTGTCATAGAACAGTTTAGCTGACTACCGGAGGTCGGACTCGAACCGACACAGGGAAAACCCTACCAGATTTTGAGTCTAGCGCGTCTACCAATTTCGCCACTCCGGCAAATTATGCATAAATATAGCAGATGGTAGTTTTATTAACAAGGAAAAACAACATATATTCGGTTAACGGATGATTTTTTATCTAGGGTAGTTAAAGCAATATAAGTCGTTGTGTCCTCTTCTATGTGTACATAGAAAATCCCGACCTATAAGGCTATTTTGATGCGGGGCATTAGAGCTCAATCGTGTTCATAACATCATTTTTGTGAAACTTAAGGCGACTAAAGAAACGAGTGTGATAGGCCGTTTGCAAGCCAATTTTTGATTGAATGCTATTTAGCATAGTGACTATTTTTTCCAGTGATAATAGATATGGGTGTGACGGCTGCATTTCATTAACCTTTTTTTCCCAGAAGCATATGTGAAAGTGCTCTGATTGTAATAAGTTCTCAATTTCATAAGGGATAAACGTAAGGGGGGTATAAAAGTTTTTATATTGAGAACCATTAGACATAAGTTTATGGAGCTGAACTAAAGTTGTTTTTGCAAAGTTAGGGTTATTGAGTAAGGTAAGAAGCACAACTTGCTCAAAAGGAGAGTGCATTTCTAGTTGGTTCTGATCAATATTAACAGCATAGATTAAGAAGCTTTCTGAAAGTCTGTAAATATCTTGCGGCGCTCTAGGTGGTAACTCAGGATTTCCTGCTTTTGGTCTTAAGCATTCCTCCAATAAAAGTGAGCAAAGTGGTGATTGCTTGATTGTCTTTTTGAGCTCATTCCATTCCTTATGAGTATTAGAGATATGATTTCCGAATAGTGATAAAACGCTAAGCGTCCAAGGGGCAGTTAGGTTCATTATCTTCTGTTTGACTCTTAGAATGATTCGACAATCAATTAAATTTGAGACCAGAGACAAGTCTTTTAACTCTGTAGCAGTGTATATTAAGGCTGATGCAGCATGTGATGAAATATTGTTGTAAGCCAGTGATAGGAGAGATAGCGAGCTTGTTTTAATTTCGTTACAGAGATATTCGACACCAACATCGCTGATTTCGTTATGGGCTAAATTCAGGTTGGTTAGATTTTTAATGCCAGAGCTAATCCAGTATGTTCCCTTATCTCCAAGTGTATTACGATACAAGCTGAGTGTTGAAATGTGGTTGTTCGTACCTCTTAGTATGCAAGATAAAATCTCTGCTCCTCTTATGCCAATTCGATTATTACTGAAATCTAGAGTAGATGGGCGGCAAGACGCTTTTGAAAAACAGATGGCAAACTGGACCATGCACTCATCATCAAACTCAATATCGCTCAGTCTAAGGGAGCTGACGCTAGACAACTTTTCAGGGCTGAGAGTGTCACTGATTTTTTGATAATCCCGTTCATAGCAACAAAGAAGCTCATTTGGGCCAATAGAGTAGTTATTTGGGCTTTCCTTTAATTCTTCCAAGTTACAACACAAGTAAGACTAAAATTTATAAAGTACTTTTATTAGTCAGTAAAGGGTTTGCTACTACAAAATACGACTTTGCAATAGTATTGAAACCGTTGAGGTAGGCCTATAATAAGAGGAATATTCTGGTTCTTCTGGCTCATCTTCATGAGCCTCGTGTGGGTCGGCAAGAAGTTAAGGAAATATCAAGAAGAGTTTGATGTGTTTGATCGGCACGTTCCTTCAGCTCAATTAATGATTTCGATTCTTTAGCTATTTCACTTGGAAGCGATTGTAATAGGTGGGTAACTGTTGCAGCGTAGCTATGTCGGCTTAGTAAATTTTCCCGTCGTGTTTTTCCAGCCCTGTTGTTACTTTTTTTTATTGTTAGCAGTTTCCATTTAGGCTGTAATAGGATCTGTAAGAAGGGACGAGTAGCTAGCTGTTTTGAAAAGCTGTCGAGGTAATCAGGCCATTTGTGAGCAAAGAGTCCCCGGGTGAAGTTTAATTTGAAGCAGATATCCTCAATACTCTCTCTGGTGTTGGTTTGTTTAATTGTTCTCAAAAACTCATCATGGGTTGTATTCGGGTCCTCAATTTTATGTAGTGCATCTAGTATGCTTTGAGTTTCACTACATTCTGTTAATAAGGTGTTTTGAGTGAGTGTCAGCTCACTAACGAGTTGCTCTCTATCTTGCATTTGTTTTTCCTATTATAATTTATCTGCATATTATGGTAGTCATTTCACTAATTTTCAACCGCTTATACTGGAGGGCTTCTTTTTCTTTATCTGCCCGGGGTCAGTATGGAGGTGGCTTTGATCGTTAATAGGTTGTCACTATTAGATGATGAAAGGCTAGCCTGGTCAAATCAAGCATGGCAGAGGTAGCTTTGCAGTATACATCTTGAAAGGCTGGCACCACATGCCCCCGCTATAAACTTTTTGTTATTGGCATCATATTGCTCCTTGAGCTCTAGCGCGATGACATCTGCGATCAGTATATTATCTCGTTTGGCAGAGGTATTAGAGTCAGGCAGGGGGATGAATGATAGGGAAGGACTATATATAAACTACCACACCGCTCACTGCCATGAAATAGCTAAATTTATGGTGCCATCTGATATGCAAAAGGAATATCTCGTTAAAGCGACGGAGGGATATGAAAAAGTAGTGTCTTCAAGGGTGTTTGGAGAACTACCAAAAACAAAGCAGGCGAGTATATTGGATTGTTTGGCATATGCTGGTCTTGCAAGCGTTTCTATGGCAAGGCAAAGTGCTTATGAGTATGAACAGAGAGCATTAAGCATCTTGTCGAGTGACGGGGAGCTTAGGTCATTCTTTCATACCCGGCATGCACTTGCGACAGTACGTATAGCCTCACTATTTTTGGATAAAAATATTGTTCATGGCATTGATCACCCGAGAAGAGAGGGATTCAAGTGTCTTAAGATAGCATTAGAGCATCCGAATTTTATAGCTCATTTATCGTATGATCAGCAGGACCATGTTGGTGTTGAGTTGTTATCTCTTTACCATTCGGGCGATGGAGATATTGCATTTGGGTCTAGTGATTACAGGGATTTTGTTGAGCAGATTACCCAGGACAGGGTTAGACAGGTTCTAGATCAGCCACCCAGTGCCATCCGCTCAGAAGGAATGCGGCCAGCAGAGGCGAGGGTGCCATCACCGGTGTTTCCGATGAGCGCAGCGATGAGAGGGCAGGAGACGTCTTGTGTGCAATTGACGAGGCAGGGCCTAAACCCCCTACAAAATAATTTATTGTGATTGGGTTTAATGCTGCTGGGTGCTTTGTGGTTATAAAACGTACCCAGAGCACCTATGTCATGTGTAAACATGTCGCATAAAAGTAATTCTGTTCCATTAATAAAACTTGTAATGCGATGATTCGTGTTTCTCACTCAGACAGTTAGTTCAATAAAACGGGTGTTTAAAAACCTCATGTCTTCATTAAGTCTTACTGAGGAAAATGGCTAGGTTCCTTGTCTTGAGTGAATGCTTTTCAGGCTTGTCAGGGCAGTTTTTTTTGTTATCGCAATATATTTCAGGTCTCCGACTATCTGTGATGAGGATACCGTAAATAATAGGGCACTTAGGGTTGCTAAAATAGTTACGATATAAAAAGTACTGCCATAAATAAAACTATTACCAAGACAGGGGAGGGTTAGCAGGGTGATTATTAGTGCGCATTTTAGGGCAGTGCAAGCCTAGGTCGTATTTCTGTTCCAAGACACTTCTCAGGTCGACAAATATTAGCGCTAAGATTACAGCTGAATGTATTATAGAAAGACGAGAGCTTGCTATTCTTCCCCCAAGGCATGACTTAGGATATTTGCTGACGCTAATGTCTTCCAACTAAATAGAGTGAATCAAGCTGCTAGAAAATTATTGATCTCTTTTTATATTTATGTGAAGGATTTCAATATCAGCTTAACACAACCCGGCATGATGAAAATTTATGATCACATGAGAAATTCATATCTGCCAAGTAGTGAAATACCTAGTGGTGCATAACCTGCTAATCCAGATATCCAGGGAAGAGAAGATCAGCTAGCAGAGTATAACAAAAGAGCTAGGCCTGTGGTCGCTAATTCGCCTGAGCTTGGGGGCTGATTGAAGACAGTGACTATGAAGTTACTGATGACTCCATTAGTTTATAAGAAGCATGGGGATTACAATCTGCAGAATTAGCAGAGTCAGTAGCCTGACGGATAGATCCTAAATAGATTTTGGTAAGTTGTGTTCTTTTTATAATGTCCTATTTTTGAATAAATAAACCTGATATATGAAGTTTCCGACATAGTCTCTATCTGTCATAAAAGAAGCCTGAAATATACCCCTTAAAGCATGTAAATACATAAATAGGTGCCAACTTATAAAAAAATATTAAGGTCACTACCCCGTAGTAGCATTTTATTATGGTAATTACTGAAAAAAAAATTATAATTAATTCAATCGATCAGCACATGCGATAAAATAGATGCTCTTTGTGTAAGCAAGGTAATTAGTTTTGCGCTGCCATGGCGGGGAGGGCTCAATCGGTGGTATTTGATTGGCATAGATTATTTCAAGGTGCATTCTTTTACCGCGATGGGTATTGATGTATCAACAAGGAGCATTGTATGAAAAAAAATATACGGGGGCTGATTTTGTTTTCAAAGTCAGAGAATGAGTTAACAGACCATGACTATAGTGTTAAGAGGTTGTTAGATGTAGCGCGAAGAAAAAATATTGAAATAAAAGTAGTGCGCCCAGAGCAATTTGAACTAGTTGTAACACGCTCAGATACAAAGAGTATTTTAATTGATGATATACCAGAACCATTGCCGGATTTTGTTATTCCTAGAATGGGCTCAAAAACCTCATATTATGCTTTTTCTGTTATAAGACAGTTGCAATATCTTGGATCTTATGTTTGTAATGATTCGACTGCCATCTACTCTGTAAAAGACAAACTTTATATGCATCAATTGCTTTCAAGAAGTAAACTATCTTCACCCAAAACCATGTTAGCAAAATACCCAATAGCATTAGAGGTTGTAAGAAGAGAAATAGGATTTCCTCTGGTAATTAAAAATGTTACTGGAACGCAGGGTTGTGGGATTTATTTATGTGAGTGCGAAAATAAGTTCACGGATGTTATGGAGCTTGTGTATAGCAATAACAATAAAGCAAACATAATTTTGCAAGAACTTATAAAAAATAGTTATGGCAGAGATTTAAGGGTATTTGTAGTAGGTGGAAAAGTCGTCGGTTGTATGCAAAGACAATCTGAGAATAATTTTAAAGCTAATTACTCAATAGGAGGAAAGGTATCATCCTTTGAGGTCACCCCTGAAATAGAGTGGCTGTCCACTGAAGCAGCAAAATTATTTAATTTAGACATAGCGGGCATAGACTTACTCTTTGATGAAGGCGAATTTAAAATCTGCGAAGTGAACTCCTCTCCTGGGTTTATAGGGTTAGAGGAAGTTGTTGGAAAAGTAATAGCAGAAAGTATAATTGACTATATTCTTGTTAAAATAGGCTTATATACGGAGGTTAACTAAGTGTGTAGATTTGTAGCATATTTTGGTAATGAAGAAATTTTGTTTAGCACGCTATTATTAAAACCAAAAAACTCATTAATAAAGCAAAGCTTTTGGGCTAGAGAGGGCGCTCATGGCGTTAATGCAGATGGCTTTGGATTGGCATGGTATAATCATGATATTTCAACAGGCCCAGGAGTATTTAAATCGACTCATCCTGCGTGGAATGATAATAATTTGATACAAATCTCCCAAAGAGTAAAGTCATCTTGTTTTTTAGCGCATGTTAGAGCATCTACTGTTGGAAATGTAAATCAAAATAACTGCCACCCCTTTTGCCATAAAGAGTATAGCATGGTGCATAAT
>JBDQHG010000053.1:0-5838 GCA_040264995.1 Gammaproteobacteria bacterium
AAAGTCTATTGTGACGATAGCAGGTTTAGCATTCGCAACATATAGAATTATTGACTGGAGAGATTTTTTACAGGCGAACCTAAGTTTTCAGCCACTCTATTTTATGGCATTGGCAAAACAAACTTTACCTGCTTCAGCAATCCAGCTGCTGGTTCCTGTGTATTTGATTATGCTTACAAAAATGATTGCATCGTTTGGCGTAGAGGCGATTGCTGGTTTCTCTTTAGGGTACCGTATTGTGATGGTAGTTATTATACCAGTGTTAGGCGTTCTAGTAGCGTTATTAGTAGTGATTACTCATAACATGGTCTCTAGGGATTATGCAAGGGTCCGTGAAACACTATCTTTGATCATTACTTGGGGCGGCAGTGTTGTTCTGGTGGTCTTACTAAGCGCCTATAGTATGACAGATTGGGTATTTTCTCAGTTATCAACATTAACACGGGTAGAGGTCATAGCGTTAGAGTACTTGCAGTTAGCGATTTATATCACTGTGATTGAATTTTTAATTGGAGTATTTACAGTATCATTCCAGTCAGTTAAAAAGCCTGCAATGGCTTTTTTGGTGCAGGCCTGCAGAACAATTATTTTTCCAGTACCAATATTTTATATCCTTAGTGGTATGGAAGGCCTAACGTTGATAGACTTATGGTACTGGGTTGCGCTATCTTTTACGGCAGCTGGGTTATCTGCAGCAGTATTAATGTATCAAATATTTTGGAAAAAACTCCCAACAGCACCAGTATAAGGTATTTTATATATATTAATGTTGGTAGGTCAAATATATAGTATTTTACTGTATTGATTCAATAAGGATATTACATGAGAATATTGAAAATACCTAGAGTATCGATATGGGAGTCATAATTGCAATTATTGGTCAAAGCAGTGTGGGTAAGTCACTGCTTAAAAACCAGTTGGTTAAACAGGGTGTGATTGAAATTGATATAGTTTCAATGCTGAGCGGATTATTAGGCGCAGGGTTGCAAGCTAAAACATGGCGCCAGTGCCTCAATGGTGAGCTTCATAAGTTATCTGGGCATGTTAGGACCCTGAGTAGCCCAGAGGTTAGGGCTGTTATTCAGAATTGTATAACAATTGCAAAATCCTCTAGCTTAACGTATGTGGTTGAGATACCATGCTTTATATCAGTCCATCTCTATGCTGATTGTGCAATAGATGGTGTAGTATTTGTAGACTGTTCATATGAAGACCAAACTCAGTATCTAAAAATGGCAGGTGCTACAGACACAGCTGTACATTATCTTAGAACACATATACAAGGTAAAGATCTATATCGCTCAGTTGCAACAGATATTTTTCATAACTCTGTTTCTTTGTCTCATATTGAGTGGGTCGCTGAAAAAATACATCAATCATATTCTTTACAGCTAACAGAACTGTCTGAGTAAAACATAAAATGAAAGTTATTATAAGGATAAATGGCAGCATTAAGGTCACTTGAGTAATTCTATTTTGTAAAATGATTAAATATTAGTTTAGTTGAGGTAATAGTTCTAATTTCGCAAGAGATCCCAGTAGGTTTAATGAAGGTAGTTTTATCCATTTTGCTCTTAAACTGATAAGTGGTAAGATTAATGCTATGGTAAAGTGGTTATTTATTTACAGGGATGTTGTATGACAAATACAGGTACAAATAGTGTTTTTATACATGAGTTTGGTTTTAAGGACTCAATTAAGATGTGTTTAGAACTGGAGCGTCAATGGTTGTATGTGCAAGATATACTCAGAATGGATTTAGACCCAAACCTATCAATACAACTATTATCAAGTATACTGAAGTTGATGGATATGCTCTCTCGAAGTGATGCTAAGGTGAAATTTATCAAAGAGCTCACCGGTTTACACGCAAAGTTGCGCGTGCTGGAGGAGGGGGGTGAATCAACTGAAGAAGATTTATCAACAGCAACCAAGATAAAGTTACGCTGTGATGAAGTATCTAAAAAGTTAGCAATGGGACCTAGGATACTTTCAGGGCCTTTGATCACTGACCCATTTCTATCCAAATGCTATCATCGGCAGATTGATATATTTGATTCACCTGAGTGCAATACTTGGCGGCTGCAAGCACCACAGGAAATTAAGCTACAGTGTCAATTCTGGTTGCATACACTAGAACCAGCATGGCAGTCAGTAGAAGCTATACTATGGAGTGTGAGGGCGTCGTCTTCATTTCAATCAACGGCTATTACGTCAGGGTTTTATCGTGATAAGGGGCAGCAAGACTTACTAGAGCTAATGATGGTTAGGGTTAAACACGCTGAAAAGTCAATACATCCCGTTGCAGCCATTTCACATCGATGGCTAGCAATTACCTTTTATGAGGGGAGATGGGTAGAAGGTGCTTATCAGCATATCAAGTATGAGCAGGACATGGTGGTTGACCTGTCACTCTGTCATTAGTTGCGTTAGAAATTGGGTAATCGGAAAGTTAGTTGGAATAACCTGTGTTTTATTTAAGCGCTTGATTGCGCACCACTGGAGCTCCTGTTGTTCATTTGCAATGATATTCCCTTCAAAGCTATGAATGTGCCACGCTTGTAAATGAACCGTTGTATGAGGATGCTGTTCCTGGATATGCAAGACTTCACTTGCATCCAAAACATAAATATCTAGCTCTTCATACATTTCTCTAATCAGCGCATCATAAGAGGATTCTCCTGCCTCAATTTTTCCACCAGGGTACTCCCAAAAGCCTGAGTAGTAACCAGAAGTCCTTTTTCCTAGTAGCACTTTATTTCCTTTAACAATAAGACCAATAGCAACAGCTAAGGTCTTTTTCCCAGAATTAAGGTCACCAAGGGGTGAATGGGTATGGTGGGGTGTTTCGTGCATAAGTAATATACTCGATAATGTCGGTTAAATACTTCAATAAAGTTTTACTAATAACTGTCAAGCTCTCAACTAGCTTCCCTTGTGTGTATTTTGCAACAGATTGAATAGCAGATATTAGCAGAAATACGGTGAGCATAGGGCTCAGTGTAAATAAAAGTAGGGTAAAAAAAACCCGAGTAAATATATCAGTTTTTAACAGCTTCATTTTCTGTGCTCTCTACTTGGTGTGTTTTATGAGGATTCATTGTAATTTGATACCCACCTGGTGTGATTGTTTTTGGTGGGGGCTTTATTTGTACTAAGCACAACTGCCTTACGGTTTGTAGTTTGATTTTCTCAAGCATTTGTTCGAAGAGTGAGAATGAGTCTTTTTTAAACTCATGTGCAGGGTTTTTCTGTGCATAACTGCGATAGTTAATGCCACGCTTGAGGTGATCCATTGCTGATAGGTGTTCTTTCCATGCACGGTCAAGTACCATCAATAGTGATTGTTTCTCAAGTGCTAAATACATTTCATCAGAAGTGACTTTTTTATGTTCTGCGATTTTGGACTGTAGTGCTAGTCGAACGGTTGCTTCAATTTCAGTTAGTGTTGCGGTGTGTTGTAAATCAATGCCTAGCTCATATTGATCATTAAGGTGTTCTGCTAAAGGCGAGTGATCTTGTGATATGCTAGCTTCTTCGCTACCCATAAAGCGCTTGACCAACTGACTCACTGTAAAACTGATCATTCCCTCTATGATTTCACTGATGTGCTCTGCCTTGAGCAACTCATTTCTTTGGCTATAAATGATTTGGCGTTGATGGTTAGCAACATCATCAAGTTTCAGTAGCTCTTTTCTAGCGTCGTAATATTTGCTTTCAACTCGTTTTTGAGCATTCTCAATTTGACGTGATAAGATTGGTGCAGAGATTGCTTCTCATCACCCATATTGCGTAGCATTGAAATAACTTTTTCAGATGCAAAGCGCTTAATAAGCCGGTCATCAAATGATAAGAAAAACTGAGAGGAACCTACATCTCCCTGACGTCCTGATCGCCCCCTAAGTTGATTATCAACTCGCCTTGACTCATGGCGCTCAGTACCTAGGACGTGAAGCCCACCGGCTTTGAGGACGGCCTCGTGCTGGTCTTCCCAGTCTAAGTGGCGCTGTGGACAGCCCCCAAGCATAATATCTGTTCCTCGACCGGCCATATTGGTTGCAATGGTCACTGCATTAAGTCGTCCTGCATCAGCAATAATATCAGCTTCACGTGCATGTTGTTTAGCGTTGAGAACTTGGTGTGGGATTTTAACCTTGGTTAATGCCTCAGATAGTTGTTCTGAATATTCAATACTAGCAGTACCAATTAGGATAGGCTGCCCTGTTTGGTGGCGTTTCTTGATTTCTTCCACAATAGCATTGGTTTTGGCTAAGTGGGTTAGAAAGACCATATCGGTCATATCATCTCTATCCATGGGCTTGTTGGTTGGGATAACTAAGACTTCAAGAGCATAGATATCTTTTAGCTCAGCAGCTTCTGTATCTGCTGTGCCAGTCATTCCAGAAAGTTTGTGGTACTGCCTAAATAGGTTTTGGTAGGTAATTGATGCAAGTGTTTGAGTTTCTTTTTTGATAGATACGCCTTCTTTTGCTTCAAGAGCCTGGTGAATCCCATTCCCCCAACGTCTGCCAATGGCTTTCCGTCCAGTACTTTCTTCAATGATGACGATTTCATCTCGGTCAACAACATACTCGACATCTTTTTGGAACAGGTGACGTGCTTGCAAACAGGCATTGATATAGTGGGATATAGAGGTGTTCTCTAGATCAAAGAGTGTCGTGTTCTTGGCAATAATTCCTGATTTCACTAAGGATTCCTGAATATTTTCTTGGCCCTGATCACTTAAGAACACTTGACGATCCTGGATGTTGATTTCAACGTCACCAGGTGCCTCCTCTGAGGCTACAGTGTAGTCTTTCACTAGTGTGTAGATCTGGTCATACAGTTCAGAGCTGGTATCAGCAGGACCCGTGATAATAAGCGGTGTTCTTGCATCATCAATCAAGATGGAGTCAACTTCATCTACGATGCAATAGTTTAGCGAGCGAATGAGCTTTGCATCATCCTCAACTCGCATGTTGTCTCTTAGGTAATCAAAACCAACAGCATGGTTGGTTGTATAAATAATATCAGCCTGGTAGTGCTCAGACTTGGTTTCGTAATTATCATCTGCATGGATAGCAGCAACTGTGAGCCCTAAAAAGGTATGTATTTTTCCCATCCACTCAGCATCACGTTGGGCTAAGTAGCTATTGGGGACAATGACGTGAACACCCTCTCCAGTTAATGCGTTTAGATAGGAGGGCAGTGTTGCCATTAAGGTTTTACCTTCTCCTGTTTTTGCTTCTGAAATCCAGCCTTTGTGCAGTGATATTCCACCGAGAATTTGCACATCAAAGTGCCGCATGCCAAGTACTCGGTCACTCGCCTCTCGTACAACCGCAAATGCTTCAGGCATAATATCATCGAGTGTTTTGCCCTCAGCAAGCTGAGCTTTAAACTTCTGGGTATAGGCTTGAAGTTCAGTATCAGTCAGTGCCTTTAGAGGCTCCCCTAATGCTTCAATTTTTTGAACAAGTGGTTTAAGTGACCGAAGTGTTCTTGAGTTGCGAGAACCGAAGATTCCTGTTAGTATTTTTCCAAATGCAGACATTTTCGTGAAGTACCCAATATTTTGCGTTATTTTACCATACAGCACTTGTTAAAACAAGGTTGCCGCCCATTTAACCCCAGGTGAAGCAATGGACCATATCCGTGATGCAATGACAAACTCTCCGATTCTGAAAAAGCTAAAGGAGAGCCTATCTCAAGGTGGGCAGAAATCTAAGGTATTATCCCATCTATCTGATGCTCAGAAATCAGAGGTAGTCAAGGTAACTTGCGCTAACGGGCGTTACACGATTTGGTTAAAAAGCGCATACGCCCTATATGGCGTCA
>JBDQHG010000054.1:0-5697 GCA_040264995.1 Gammaproteobacteria bacterium
CCCCTTACCAAAGTCTCATCCGTCACTGAAAAACCGTGTTACTCAATTTATTGACGGGTATCATAACCCCTCAAAGTCTTTAAAGGGTTTGTTTTTTGCTATTATTATCACTTTGTTAGCGATAGCAAGTATACTGTTCTTTGATAATATAATTTGGGCAGGCATTATATGTGTAGCACTGGTTGTGAGTACTGCGATTTTGTATCAATGCAACTGGTTACACTATATGCATAGTTGTGTTAGGTCTCAGCCTAGTGCTAAAATGGATAACAGCCAGCCACCTGCCCCTAGAGCAGCGGCAGAAATTGCCCCTGTTGCTAATGAACAACACCCTCCACCAATCCAAATGTCAGGACTGATAGTAGAAGATGGTGCTTTCGTAGCAACAAACGTCTAAGCCTCAATATCCTAGCTTGCATCTCAGACAGGACTTCGTATACTTAATGCAATTGAAGGGTAGGTTCTCATGGTTGATTCCGTCACATTAGAGGGTAACTGTTGTAAACTCATTTTCCAGAATGAAGACAATGGTTATTCCGTATTCCAGATTAAGCTTAGCTCACAGCAAATACATACCTGTGTGGGCAGCTCGCCCAGTATTAAGGTTGGGCAACAACTCAGGGTAACGGGTACTGTTTCAGAAACAAAATACGGCCCTCAACTTCAGTGTGATGTAATCACCCCTATTTTACCTAAAGACAAAATAGGAATAATACGATATCTAGCTTCGGGGATTATTCCAGGCATTGGCGAAGGTTTTGCTAAAAGGCTTGTTGCCTTTGCTGGAGTTGAATTATTCCAAGTACTCGATAACAACCCAAAAAGTTTATATAACGTCAAAGGTATTGGCGAAAAGCGACTGGATGTACTTATCAAGAACTGGCAAGACTATCGTAGCGCACATGAGGTGATGATGTTTCTTCAACGCTTTGGCGTTGGTCCTAAGAGAGCGATTAAAATACATCAAACCTACCAAGATCAAACGCTAAATATACTAGAAACTAACCCATACCAAATTTATCAAGATATCACAGGTATTGGATTTAAGATCGCAGACCAAATAGCTAAGTCTATGGGTATAAACCCTGAAGAGCCAGTCAGAATCAAGGCAGGCATCCACTACTTGCTAGAGCAGGCATCAGCATCAGGTCACTGTTACTTACCTATCCCACAGGTCGGTGAGCAACTCACCAAATTGCTAGATATTGCACCATTAAAGGCAGTTGAGCCCTTTGCTGATGATCCGGTATTTGAAATCACCAAAGATGCTAAACTATACCTAAAGTCACTGTATAATGCTGAGCGAAAAATAGAGAAGCAGCTTAAAGTCCTTAGTCACTCACCCTCTATTTTCAAGCATCATGAAGCCTTTTTTTCACAGTGGCTAGATGATGTACAAGGTATCACCCTTTCTTCCTCACAAAAGCAAGCCTTACATACTGTACTCAATAGCAAAATCGGAATCATCACTGGTGGGCCTGGCGTTGGTAAAACCACAATTACAAAAGCGATACTTCAAATTGCAAAAAAAGCCAACCTTGATATCTTACTGTGTGCACCTACTGGACGAGCCGCTAAGAAACTATCATCGTGCACTAACTATCCGGCAAAGACTATTCATCGTTTACTAAGAATTGATCCAGTTGATCGGAAGTTCAAGCATCATCAAAAAAACCCTCTAAAAGCTGACTTAATCATTGTGGACGAGGCATCCATGATCGATACCTTTTTAGCCCAGCATATTCTGCATGCCATAGATCCGCTTGCAAATATCATTATAATTGGTGACGTAGACCAGCTACCCTCCGTAGGGCCAGGCGCTTTTTTGAAAGATATGATCCAGCTATTTCCTAATCAAACAGCGCACTTAACGGAGATCTTCCGGCAGGCCAAAGACTCGCGAATTATCCAAAATGCACATCTTGTCAATAAAGGGAAAATGCTTATACCCAATGAACAAGACAGACTGTCTGACTTTTATTTTATACCAGAGGGAGATGCGAATAGGGTTCTAGAAAAAATACAGTTTTTAATTCAAAAACGCATCCCCAATAGATTTAAGCTTGACCCATTAACTGATATCCAGATACTTTCTCCCATGCACCGGGGCTCTCTTGGGACTCAGAACCTCAACCAAGTCATCCAGTCTATTTTAAATCCAGGCAAGCAAAAAGAAATCCATCGTTTCAAGGTAGGCGATAAAGTCATTCAAACAAAGAACAATTATGATAAAGATGTCTTTAATGGTGATGTTGGTTATATCAAAGATATTGACCTTGAGTTAAAAGAACTTTATGTGGACTTCGGTGAAACATTAGCAACCTATACCTTCACAGAACTTGATGAACTGCAGTTAGCCTATGCCATCAGCATTCATAAAAGCCAGGGATCAGAGTACCCTGCTATCATTATCCCACTAGCTATGCAGCACTTCACACTTCTGGAACGTAATTTACTCTATACGGCAATTACACGAGGGAAGCAGTTAGTGATTTTAATTGGTGAAACAAAAGCAGTCTCCATGGCAATTCGTAATCATAATAGCCATAAACGCAATAGCTGCTTAAGCCTGGAATAAATTCACTGTCTTAGCGCTTATACCATTGATACTCCTGAGCATCAGGGTTGATAATAACCCCCTCCCCTGAACGCACATCAACGGCTAGATTTTTCCCAATGATTGCCGTTAGTAACGGACAGACCATAGGCTGGTGGGACACAATTAATACATTCTCTTCATTAGCCCAAAATACACTGATCTTTTGAAGCAGCGAGTGGATATATTCATCAGGTGGGCTAAAATCAATATATAACTCCTCAATAATTTGAGGTTGTAAATCAGCAAGTATCATACCGGTTTGTTGTGTTCTAACTGCTTCAGAGCATAATAATATATCCCACTTAACGAGGATTCTTTCCCGCATTTCTCGCGCCTGTGAAATACCATCATCTGATAACGTGCGAGCCATTTCATTATCAGTCGATAATGCCTTTGAGTGTCTGAATATTCCGATCATCAGCAACCCCTTTCCTTTATGAGATAACTAAACTATATACTAACCGCTTAACGCTCTGCAAGCCTCAGATGAGCACTCTTCCTGAATGACTGGCAGTCCTGGGAGACAGAATTTAAGATAAGACCTAGGTCTAATCCGTATACTACGCGCCGTTAAATTATGAGCACCATGTGATTTTATCAATGCCAGCCTTTTAAAGAAATGATCTGCATCAATTCTTTTAATATCATAACAGCCAGGAAGTAATTTAAGACTGAGCATAATATCGTCTTGATATAACTGGGTAAGAATATTGATACAGATATATCCATCCTCATCGTCTTTTGCTACTACTGATAAGCTATATGGCGATACATTAGCCAAATACTGCGATATAAAGAAAGGTACTGGTAGGCTATGATTTACAGTTTCAAAGTTAAATAAAGCACTTACAGCTTCAAAATATGTTTTAATTATGCGCATTTTATGTTTTTATTATCAATTCCAACTGCTATGCAATAAGTTATATATAATCAATCGCTTAATAGTAATGCACTTAGCATAACCCTGCTTGTCTACTCAGTAGAAGAGTTGGGCACAATGCTTAAAATAAAGTGTTCTTTTGTAGAGTGTGGAACGCTTACTTCCTCGAGACTTGCTGAAGGTGGGATCTTACAGTTTGGTCCAACATAAAGAACATAGGCGGCTACTTGTAAATGCTGGGTCAACTCCATAATTTCGCTTGGATTAGCTAATGCACGAGCAGTCACAACATCAACTGTATCGTTAGGCATACTAAATAACTCAATTCGTTTATTATAGAGCTTAACATTGTCTAAACCTAGCTGCTGTATTACATGACGAAGGTAAGCAACTTTTTTACCATTTGATTCAACTAGATGGAATTTCTTCTCCGGGTAGATAATAGCTAGCGGTATACCAGGAAATCCAGCCCCTGTGCCGATATCGAGAACGACAGAATATGGTATAAAATACTGGTAGGCAGATAAGGAATCTAATATATGATAAACTTCTTGATCGTGTCTTGACCTTAAACTCGTTAAATTATGCTTCTGGTTCCACTGCTGTAATACATCAAGCATCTTATTTAACTGATCTAGCTGCTCAACTGATAATCCAATACCGATTTGTTTGGCACCGTCTGCTAATAACTCACTCATTCTCTTGCTCCCGACACCATAGGGACATCCACACACGCCCTACTTTTTTTATCTTAACAGGTGCATAACCTGTAATGACTTCAAGCTGCATACTGCTTTCAATATATAACAAGCCCCCTATTTTCAGCAAGCCCATCATTTTTTGCAAACTAAGATGGAGCAAGGCTGGTTGATCAAATGGAGGGTCCATGAGCACTAAATCATACGTACCTGATAATTCTCCAGGAAACGTTATACACTGAGTAGATATACCAGTCTCTCCAATACGCTCTGCCTCATGCATTATCTGCTGGCAATTTTGTGCATTATGGTCAATACACATCACTGATCTTGCTCCCTGCGACATAGCCTCGAATGCCAGCACTCCTGAGCCTGAGAATATATCCAGGCAGTCTAAATCTTGAATATGCGGCCGTAGCCAATTCATTAACGTTTCTCGAACACGGCTACCCGATGGCCGTATGTCAGTGTCATCTCTAAACACAATCCTACGGTTAGCATGCTTTCCACCATGTATGACTACCTTACCCACTGATACTCCAATTATATAATGCCGACATTTTAACCGAAAATGCTAGGAAACTCAAAACAATTAAAGAAATTGTCGCATTGACCTCTATAAGCACTCTGTATCCATTATTACCCTGAAACTAAATAGCGGAACCTGCAATATGAGCGTTACTAACATCTGACTCTTCTTCTATATCCGAAAGACATGGATAATCTGCAACTCTACTAAGCGAATGAATGGGTCGGTCTTGCTCAATAATGGATAATGCGGTTGCAACAGAATCACTGAGTATTTCAATACGAGAATCACCGGGTATATCAGTGAGGATTAGCAGCACGTTGAAACTACCCAGTACTGACTCAAGCGCATTTTTAAATCTAATTGCAAGTGGTTGAGAGGGTATCCCAGAACACAGCAAGCGCCCTAAACTAGTTGCAGTAAGCTTAAATATAAATGGTTTTAGATTGAGATTTTTCAACATAACTGACTCAATAGCACCACTTTCTGGCATCTCTAGCTTCTGCTCCAACGCAATAAGTTGCGACGTTATTCTCATATGAGCTGAGTCATCTAAGTCCCTTATACTTTTTTTATCCATCTTTAGTGCTCATTAAAATGATATTTTAGCGCTATCTATTTATGTCGTCAACAAACGGCCAGACTGTTACCTTCACTTATTAATGAACAAATTAAATAAACCTAGTATTTAATATCTCTATCAATCGCAACGTTCAACCAAAATAGCGACATCAGCAAATAATACCCTGTATGCCTCAGGCTACCTTTATCCAGGGAATACACCTGTTAGGACAACACTCATCAAGATGCCTGCCTTAAGAGAAGAAAGTCTAAGTATTAATAATCAGCTTCAAAAAGCTGGTAGTAGTAAATTTTCTAAAATATACACAGACAGAGGGTATACTTTAACCAACATGTTTATAAAATATTTAAATTTTTTACCAGAGAAAAAAAAGGCAACGTTAGGATACTTATTGTTAAACTATTTAAG
>JBDQHG010000055.1:0-5676 GCA_040264995.1 Gammaproteobacteria bacterium
AATATAAGGAATAAAGACAGGAATGGATGCCATGGAACGTTATAAAACCCTCCTTTGTTTAGGAATCTCACTATCATTATTATCAGGCTGCCAAGTATATGATGACTACTTTGCAAAAGCCCCTAGTGAGACAACAACAGCGCTCAACAGCACTGCACCTCCATCGACTAACGTCAATAACAGCATGCATCTTACTCCCTCATCAGCCACAATGGATCTCATTAATAAGAATGATATATTAGATGCCATCCATACCCAACGCTTTATGCTCGATTACGTTATAGAAAGCTGTGAAAAGTCCTCTGTGCCTACAGATATTGCACTCATCCCATTGTTAACATCCCTTTATGATAACCAGTCTAAAACCGCTGACAAAGCAGGTATCTGGCAGCTAACCCCACAACAAGCTCAGAACTTATCACTTACCAATGGCTACTGGTTTGATGCAAGACTAGATGTCGTCGGGTCCACCGATGCCGTCATTGCCTATATGAAGTTCCTACACGCCAAACTTGACTACGACTGGACACTCGCACTCACAGCATACCACACAGGGCTTCAACCGGCACTAGATGCACTCAACTACAACAAGACCAACAACCTACCCACTCACTTAGACGCGCTAAACCTTGAACCAGAAGACAAACAGTTTGTTGCTAAACTATCTGCTGTATCCCACCTACTAGCAACACTGCCTAAAAACACTGAAAACAAACTCATGAGTGTTGCCTTTCCAGGTCAAATTGATCTTGTTAGTCTTGCTGATGTAGCCAACCTCAACCTTAACGACCTAAAGAACATCAACGGTGGATTTAAAAGACATCTGACAGACCCTGATGGTCCTCACCGTATCTTAGTCCGTGCAGAAGACTACAAACAACTCAAGTCCATTACCAAAGATGCGACACGCCTGCGCCGCATATCCAAATCCAACTGGAATCACCATGCTGTCGCACCCAATGAAAGCCTAAGTGTCATTGCAAAACGCTATGGATCTTCTATCTCTGAAATCAAACGTGTCAATCACTTAACTTCAGACATTATTATCGTGGGTCAAAAACTACTGATCCCTGAAACCCAGCCGAAGGCCACTACCAAGCCACAAGCTACACTTCAAGGCTCAGGTCCAAGGCGTATTCTCCACCAAGTCCAGAAGTCTGAAACGCTTTACCACTTATCTAAACAGTACCACGTAGATATAGAAGATATTGCCTACTGGAACAATTTAGATAAGCCTGCTATTCAACCGAATCAAACGGTTACTATTTGGCAATACATACCTACAGACACTGCTAAGTTCTACACCGTAAAACGCAATGACTCTCTAGCAAAAATTGCAAGAGCACACCAAGTGTCTATCATAGCGTTAAAAGAAGCAAACCAACTGACCGAAACGGTGATTCACCCTAACGATCGGTTGGTTATACCGACTAAGACTACAGGGAAGCTACAAAACAAGCCCCCGGCCTCTAGTTAATGACGCTCTTTATAATCAGTGAGCTGGCGTTCTAGCTTGTCAGCCACTGCATCAATAGCCGCATACATATCTTGCTTAGCATGTGCTTGCCCTTTTACTACCGTCTTCTGTGGTAACCCTATAATAACGGATACATGATGTTCTAGCTTTACAATCTCTAGTACAACCTTAACACTATCGATTCTTGAGTAGTACTTCGTTAGTTTATCAAGCTTCTTATGACAATAGTCTTTAATTGCTTCTGAAGAATCCATTTGATGAAACGTAATTTGTATATCCATATTCTCTCTCCGTTATTGTGTGTAATGAATGAGCCTAGCTATAGCTGCTGAAGACCCGTACAGGAAACCGCCCCATACAAAATCAATCAACACTAGATCTAAACTCCACTTGTCTAAAATCAGGTAATTTGTGAAACCATAAACACCATATACCACCAACCCAAACACCACTGCTTTCACTAATGATATCTCAGAGGTCAGCACAAAGTAAAATAAGCCTAGCAACAGTAATACATAGACAGCAACCAAGCCTAACCCTAGTTGCCAGCCCTCAGCCATCTGCAGCATATCTCCAAGACGCGCCTGATACTGCACTGTTGCAAATTGTGTGATCCACACAAAGTCAGCTAGTAAGAAGTACCCAGAAATAACACCGATTTTCCATATTTCCATATCAGAATCCTTATCTACTTTAGTCCCTACTCATTTACTATAATCGGTTTCTGGTCCTATTGGAACTATTTGATTTGGGTTTATCCAAGGATGTGACTCATAATAATGCCTTTTGATATGGTCCTTTGATACCGTGTCTTTGACCTGGTCATAAATCCGTTTAACATACCGTGAGAGATTCGGATAGTCCGCAATCCTTCTTAAGTTACATTTAAAGTGACCAACATATACCCAATCAAAACGAATCAATGTCACAAACAATCTAATATCCGGCTCTAACAACGCATCCCCCAACAAATAGTCTGTGGCCTGTAACCTCAGTTCTAACTCGTCTAATGCTTGAAACAGCCCTCTACATTCAGACTCATAAATACTTTGGTCCTGAGCAAACCCTGTACGGTACACGCCATTATTGATATGCTCATAGATCCACTCATTAAGCCCCTCAATCTCTTCTTTTTGAGCCTCAGGGATTAAGTCCAGATCAGGATACTTTGCATAGTCATCCCAAACGTGGTTCATCATCGCAATGATATCTGCTGACTCATTATTACGAATACATCCCTCTTGCTTATCCCAAAGAACAGGAACCGTCACCCTGCCTTCATAGTCTGGCGTACAAAAGTATAAGTCCCTTAAAAAATTCGCACCTATATTAGGCTCTGGCTCAGAAAAATGCCAACCGTCTACCCCCATATATGGGTCAACAATATGCACATCAATCACATCTTCAAGTCCTTTAAGCCTCCAAAATATCAGTGTTCTACTCGCCCAAGGACACGCCAGAGAAATGTATAAATCAAATCGACTGGGGTTCTTAGCGAGCTCCTCTTTAGTAACCTGCTGCCTAAGTACAGACGCCTGTCTTACAAACGCCCCATCCTTCATTGGCGGATCACCTTCAAACCACTTGCTGTTACTAATATATCCCATATTACATGTTACCTGCTATTTTCCAAACCACTGATTAAACGTCTCACCAGCCTTATGAGCCATATTCTTAGCCGCATGTTGAGTGCTCTCGGCAACACGTTTAAGTGACGCTGCTGTTATCATAGTAACGCTAACTGCTTGACCAGCCCCTCGTTCAGACTGAGCAACCCAACTTCGATCACGAAAAATGCCTTTCTGGTCCATACCTAATGATTGAAATACTATGTCCTTATGAATATCCTTATAAAAACCAGCTAAGTTACTTTTTCCTGCATCAAATGATTTCTTAAATGCACCTGTTAGTATGTTCCCATCACCACTATCATAAGATTCATACATCCTACCCAACATAGAGACCGGCCCCACAATCGTGAATACTGCAGCGAACCCTAATAACCCACCGATAACCAATGAAGCAAACACCTTTGCTACAGCATATATTCTATCCTCCCCAGAAGTTCCCTTTCCTGAAAACACTGTTTTCATCTGGTTATAGGTATTTTCTAAAAAGGCATAGGACATTAACGTAAGTATCTCTAGTCCGCACCTCAATTTTTGTAACATGTCTTTATTCTCTTTTGCCATCACTAATACCTCATTGATACACTTTACGCCAGTTAGCTAAAATTATGTTTGTCCTAGTGACCCCCTCCAGGGCCACCTCTTCCAGGTGTCTTAGGCCTTTTATTTGCCGCTTCAACCTCTGCCCTTGCATCCACTACTTTACTCTCTAGCCCAGGTATTCGATCCTTAAATTGTTGCGCCGCACCCGATCTTTTTCCATTCATCTTGGCGCTTACTCTACCTTTCATTCTATTTAAATTTTCCTCAGCTATCTGAAGTTTCCTTTCAGCTGATACTAGCTTACTTTGAGCAGCAACCAGTTTATCCGGGCCTCGCCCTGGCCGATGAGCTGCCTTAGCTTGGGAACTCCTCCCTACATTCTCCGCCAAAAGGGGAATTTTATCATCACCCTGTAATTGCTTAGTAACCCAGCTCAGGGCGCTTTTCGCGGCTGCACCTGCTGACTGAGCTGCTCCCTGAGCCAAACCAGTAAAGCCTCCTGCCAAAAATGTTGAATTATGAAGACCAATATCCTCTTTTAAACGCATTGCCAATGGACTAGATAGAGCATTGCTATTATTTGTGCAATTAGCAGCTGCAGGTAATAAAGCATTTCTTATAGTCAAATTATCGTCCTTCTTAAATGCCTGAGCTACATACCTGACTAGAGCTGCCACAGCCGGCACAATCAAAAGAACTGAGATGAGTCCTAACAACATAGCAGGAGATTGATCACCTTCACCTTTATTTTTCTCATATGCTGCAACTGCCAAAACTGGAAACAACTCAATATAACCTAAAGTGGTTTTTAATCCGTTAATAACCGGGTTTTTATTTGCCATAACTACCTACCTTTTTTAATGTAATAACTTTATAAGCAACATATTGTGTCTGACAGAAATACTTTCAACTTTTAGCCAATATCTATCATATATACCCTCCATTACCAGAAATGAGGGATCTCCTTTCCACTGGCTATTTATTGCTACTGTTCTATGACTTTTAAACCAGACAAGCAAACAAACCCTCTCCTTTACTCGCCCACTTGCTGATCATTGCTGCCCTCCCCTATCCCTGCACCTTAAAGCTACTGACCTCTTGCGATAAACCACACCTTCAAACCTTGCTAATATCTTGACTTTTTTATGTAAAAAAATGTATATTTGACTTAAATATAATAATAAGAGAAAATGATGCAAAATAGCCGCACATCTCAAAACCCTGCCCCTGCTACCCCTAATCCTAGTATCCCTAGAGCTTTGTTAGCAGGTTTAACATCAAGTCCTACAGCATTTCATGCTGTTCCAGCTGAACTGCTTGATGACAAAATGGTTGGAGATATGGCAAGCCTTTTGCTTGTTAGCCCAGAAAAAGCACGTATGGAAGGCACAACACCCACTTCCAGTTCATCATCCAAAGCCTCCTCAAGACGACTCAGCTTTTGTCAAGATGGTGTGAGTAATACGACCAGAGAGGGTATTCCATTAAGCGACTTAGCGAATACACTCAGCCAACACGGCTGGTTAAGAAGTCCTGATAGCAAGCTCAAACAGCCTATTGATGTTGTTGAGTTTGATGATGGAGAGGTTGTAACACTTGACCACCGTAGAGTTGTTGCTGCTTGTCAAGAAAACGTCGCTAGGGTTTTCTGCAGGGTTCACCATCAAAGTGACCGACTCAGCAGAAAAGATCAACGACGATTCCAGTTTAGAGATGGATCATATGCTGCTACCTATGGCCAAGCGGTTGAAGCACGTTGTGATCAAAATAGACTACGTAAGATGCCTTCTTCTGAGCTACCTGTTATCAGGGGTAAGAAAACAACGGCTACTCACAAACCCAGAATACGAGTGTAAACACCAATCAGCAAATGCCATACCATCATTAGTGCGAATCAGTACAACTCAAGGCGTCTAATATAGTAATAGTAGCTGAGTTTGAGCTAAACACTCATAAATCTTAGAGTGATTACATTAGAAGCACCAAAGCTACCGGTACTCACAAACCCAGAATGCGAGTGTAAAAACC
>JBDQHG010000056.1:0-5664 GCA_040264995.1 Gammaproteobacteria bacterium
ATCTATAGTAATACAGGATAACGTATATAGCAGAATTGACCTCAACTATTCCAAAAACTATCATATCTCTGCTGTTTAATTTATGGGTTTAAGAGAGCTATGGTTTACGAAGAAATTAAATAGAGAGCAGTCTGTATGCTAAATGCAGTTTAAAACCATGAATTTTTCTCCTGAAGCAGAAAGTTCAGAATATTACCCCCATACTTTTACCCTGCAGAATAAGAATGGTTTATATAAAATCGCAAAAACACTCCTACAAAAACAGGATGGTTTGTAACGATATGAAAAAGAGGTACTGACAGTATTCTTGCCCCCTATGACGAATCTGACGCAGTCGATTTCGTTGTCATAGCCGTTTCTGACGGGCAGAATATAGGCGAGTTTATATTTCCTAAAAACATTTTAGCAAAGAAAAATATATTCAGAACAGCCAATAAGGAAGGCAAGCGAGCAATTAGAGTTTATACTCCATGGGATAAAACCATCAATGCACAAGCTGCTAAAACTCAAAAATGGCAAAGTCAATTTTTTGTTGATCTTGAATCACTTGATTCGGGGTCTCCTATTAAAATAAACAATTTGTACTCTAGTTAAGGGTCTATGAACAAAAAAATTCCCATATAACTAATAGACCCAACGATTACGTTATCTGAAGAAACACCCTCATAGAATGCTAGGTGAGGCTTTAATCAAGACAGCAAGTTTAATGATGAATGTAACTCTGAATGAAACGAGTGACACTCGGGTTATACTAGCAAATATTGCATTTTCACTGATATATCTTTACACTGAGCGAATATTAATAAGGGGAAATCAATGTCCAATAACACTGTCACCATGGAAGAGCTTGTTAGCCTGTGTAAACGCAGAGGCTTTATTTTTCAAAGTTATGAGCTATATGGTGGGCTACAAGGATTATATGACTATGGTCCACTCGGTGTTGAACTCAAGAAAAACCTTAAAGATGCTTGGTGGCGTGACATGGTCTACCTTCGCAGTGATATTGAAGGGATAGATGGCAGTAACCTTACCCATAAACAAGCACTCAAGTATTCCGGCCATGAAGATACTTTTACTGACCCTATGGTAGATTGTCGTGACTGTAAATTTCGGATGCGTGCAGATCACATTCAGGGCAAGTGCACACACTGTGGTTCTGACAACATAACTCAAGCGCGTGATTTTAACCTGATGTTTAAAACAAATTATGGCCCTGTTGAAAGTGATGATAGCATTGCTTATCTACGGCCTGAAACAGCTCAAAACATTTTTGCAAATTTCAAAAACGTTCTTGACTCAACATCTCGCAAAATTCCTTTTGGTATTGCACAGATTGGTAAAGCTTACCGTAATGAAATCACCCCTAGAAACTTTATTTTCAGAGTGAGAGAATTTGAACAAATGGAGTGTGAGTTCTTTGTCAAACCTGGAGAAGATGATCACTGGTATCAATACTGGGTAGAAGAACGCATGAACTGGTGGATTAGCCAAGGTATTAAACCTGAAAACCTAATATTTGATAAGCAGAAAAAAGAAGATTTAGCACACTACTCCAAAGCAACAACCGATATCCTTTATAAATTCCCCCATGGTAATGAAGAGCTAGAGGGTATTGCTAATCGTACAGACTATGATCTTGGCTCCCACACTAAAAACCAGGATGACTTAAACATCACTGCTAATGTCAAACAAAACCATGACAGCACCCAGAAACTGATGGTCCAAGAACCTAATGGTGAAAAATACGTTCCTTACGTCATTGAGCCCTCTGCAGGACTAGATCGTGGGGTTCTCGCCATACTATCTGATGCTTATTGTAAAGAACAACTTGAGGATGGCAAAGAGCGAATTGTGCTGAAAATTAAACCTTCACTTGCCCCAATCAAAGCAGCCGTAATCCCTCTTGCAAAAAACAATCCTGAGATTGTCGCCATCGCAAAAGATATCATGCAAAAACTGCAGCAACTTGGTATTGGCAGAATCCGTTATGAAGACACCGGGAACATTGGTAAAGCCTACCGAAGAAATGATGAGGTAGGCACTCCTGTATGTATCACTGTTGACTTTGAAACGCTTGAGCAATCTCCCCCTAGTGTGACTGTTAGGCATAGAGACTCACTCGAACAAGAGCGTGTCAATGTTGATGAGCTAGTAAACTATGTTCTAGATATACTTAGTTAGTACTAGGGTCAAAACGGGATTATGTCACCCTTATAGTCAACTAGCTGACCAGAGTCACTGCTATCAATACTAGCTAATCTTTTCCAAATCTCCTTTGCAGATTGCATCGGCTGTTTAATATGACTAGGGTCTAGGTGAGATTGGTAGTCCTTGAAACCACTAGTTGATACCGTGCCAGGGTGGTATAAAGAGGCCTGTAACCCACTATTTCTTGCGACCTCGATACTATAGCTCCTAAACAACATATTTAGTGCAGCTTTGCTTGCACGGTATGAATACCAGCCACCCAGACGGTTATCAGCAACACTACCCACACGTGCGGATAACACCAGGCACACACTATGATCTTTTTTAGCTAACGCATGATGTAATGCTTTAGCCAGTAAAACAGGCCCCATTGCATTAGTATGGTATAAGCTTGATAACTCTGCCGCACTTACTTGCTCTATGCGCTTTTCTGGGCCACTTTCCTGACAAGTTAATGCCCCCGTAGCAATGACCAGTATGTCTATTGACTCTATAACCGAAAGTCCCTCAAGACTAGTCAGGTCATCATAGTCTAGCCTTAAATGTTGTATCTTATCACCAACCACAGGCTTCCTGGATAATGCGTAGATTGTTTCAACCTGGTCACTCTCCTGACATAATTGACAAAGCGCTCCGCCAATTCCACCAGATGCTCCTGCAATTGCTATTTTAATGGGTCCTTTAAATGCGCTCAACTGTTCCATGCTCTATCCCTAATTAACTGATAGCAGTTTATACCGAAATCGAGATAAGTTCACCAAAATAGTCATTAGAACACCTTGTGATATACTTTTCATACGCACCAATAATTCGTAAGGCAGTGGTTTAAAATACAAAACACATTTATTTTTAAATCACCTTAATCATGCCTAGTGAGCAACTAAAAAAATAACTATACTTGAATACCCCCAGATGGACAAATCATGAGCAAGCGATCAATTGTGGTCTTCAGACAAGACCTCCGTATAGCTGACAACCCAGCACTGTCCGCTGCAACTAATGGCGAGATACTGCCTGTCTTTATTGATGACCAAGCATCACTAGGCATGTGGCCTATTGGGCAAAATAGCCGTAATTGGCAAGCAGCGGCTCTATCCTCCCTAAACAATAGCCTAGATGGGAACCTTTTCTATGCAGAGGGGGATACACTCTCGATCCTAACCCACTTGATAGATACTCACAATATTACCCATGTTTACTGGAACCGTTGCTATGAACCTAGCAGAATAGCGTATGATAAAACCCTTAAACAAGCATTGACTGCAAGTGGCATTGAAGTCCAATCATTTAATGGCTCATTACTCTGGGAGCCCTGGACCATACTTAATCAACAGTCTGAGCCCTATAAAGTTTACACACCCTATTACCGTAAAGGCTGTTTGCTAAGTGACAAACCAAGAGACATTGTTCATACTCAACCTCCTCTGAAGTATATTCAGGTGCCTAGTGAAGCCATTCAAGCTGACTCTATTGCAGGATGGGTGATTAGTGAAAAAGGTGCATTAGAGCAGTTTCACTTATTTTTAGAGCAAGGGCTTGAAGGTTATAAAGCATTAAGAGATTTTCCCAGCAAACCCAATACCTCACGTCTATCACCTTACCTACACTGGGGCATGATCTCTCCACATACTCTATGGCACCACGTAAAGGGCTTAACTGGGATGATACCAGATAATGATATTGATCACTTTTTGTCGGAACTAGGCTGGCGAGAATTCTCTTATTATCAGCTATACCACCACCCAACACTTCCCCATGAAAACTGGCAGAAGAAATTCGACTATTTTAAATGGGAGAACAGCCCAGAGCACTTAATCGCTTGGCAACAGGGTAAGACAGGAATCCCTGTTGTTGATGCCGCGATGCGTGAGCTATTACAAACAGGCTATATGCATAACCGCATGCGAATGGTAACCGCATCATTCTTGATTAAGAACCTACTCATAGACTGGCGAGAAGGAGAAAAATGGTTTTGGGAATATCTTTATGATGCAGACCTTGCTGCTAATAGTGCAAGCTGGCAATGGGTTGCTGGTTCTGGATTTGATGCAGCACCCTACTTCCGAATATTTAATCCTATCTTACAAGGGAAGAGGTTTGACCCTGAAGGTGACTATGTGAGGCAGTATGTCCCGGAATTGGCCAACCTGCCAATTAAGTACCTCTTTACACCTTGGGAGACTCCCCAAGACGTTCTGGAGCAATCAGGGGTTAGCCTTGATACTAATTACCCCCGCCCTATTGTTGATCTAAGTCAATCGAGAAAGGAAGCACTTGCACGATTTAAGGCACTTGGAGACTCTAAATGAATATCATGATTTTAGGCGCCAGCGGTTTTATTGGCCGAAACCTAACTGCAAAACTAACAGCCAACCACCAGCTATTTTTAGTTAGCCGAAAACTAGAACGTCTTCAAAAACTACAAATAGCCCATCCTGAGATCTCAACTATTACATGGGACCAGTTGCAAAACTCACCTGACTTGTTAAAAACAGTTGATGTTGTCATTAACCTATGTGGTCAATCAATTTTGGGCCTTTGGACAAAATCTTACCAAAAAAAGCTTTTTGACAGCAGAATTAAGCCACTGCAAGTACTCAACGAGCTACTCCTCAAAATAAATCATAAACCTCATATTATCAGTACAAGTGGTGTCGGGGCTTATGGCTACCAACTTCCAGAGGAATACCAGCATGCGTTTATAGAGTCTGACCAAGCAAAACACACTTCGCTGTTATCCGATATAGCCCAACAGACAGAAAGAACACTGAGTGACACCCTACAACAAAACACCTGCCACCTAAGGCTCGGCGTTGTCCTCAGCCCCAAAGGCGGTAGTTTCCCCCTGATGAAAATCCCTCATTACTTTGGCCTTGGCATGATTGTTGGAGATGGCACTCAGCCCTTTAGCTGGGTATCTCTAACAGATGTGCTTGGGGTTATTGAGCATGTGATTATGCACAAACAAACAGGCATCTATAACGTTGTATCACCTGCACATGACAACAACAAAAGCTTTAATAAAGAACTCTCACAGTCATTACATCGCCCGCTTTGGTTGAAACTTCCCTTATGCATAGCTCGTTTCTTTGGGCAGATGTTCATAGCCACCATTATACAAGGACAACATGTCTCATCTCAGAAAATCCAAAATACTGGATATCTCTTTCAAACAACCAATGTAAAAGATATAAAGTGAACAGATAATTTATTGTTTGTCGATTCAGGGTGGCTTAGTGGCGCCCTGCGATGCACTACAATCTTCACTAACCCTTAAAGTCTAGATATGCAGATACAACCAATATAGTCTTATCCTCCACAATTCAAAAGTAGCAACAATAGACCTGTATGAAACTCGATCACAGGATAAGCCAAAGGCTAATAATTCATTATATTTTGCAATAAGCCCTGTAGTCGAGGCGATCAAGACTTGTACTAAACTTATCATAGCAATCA
>JBDQHG010000057.1:0-5645 GCA_040264995.1 Gammaproteobacteria bacterium
GATGTTTTTTAATCCATCGCGGTTTGCTAGCTGTCAAAGAGTCACTATTTTGGACCACCGTATTTAACAGCTCAAATGGTAACGCACATCCTAATAGAAAAAGCGCTATTAGTGAAGCACTTCCCATCGTCATAGAGCTAAACATAAAAGTCATTAACCCTGCTATATACCCAATACAAACTGCTGCCAGTACAATATTCAGCAGCATTTCAGAAGACTGACTTAGCACATTTGCAACTGTGCTATGACGGCCAAACAAATGCGATAAGAAAACTAAGTTTGTTTTGAGGTAGGCTGGCAAAAGTGAACTTGATTTACCTGAGTTACTTGTATATAAATAAAGCTTAAAATCTGAAAACCATTGAGAAAACATGACACATCCTTTGTGAGATATAGTCATAATTTAACAATTTCAAATTAATGAAACAAGCTCAAAATCCCTCTTATTGAATTACTCAGGGAATCACTTGACATATGATACTGTTTATTGTGATAATTTGCTAAGTTTAAACTTCTAATCAATATGAGCAATAAAGGACACATCCAATCCGAAGGCGTAGTAACTGAAGCCTTACCAAATGCAATGTTTCGCGTAGAACTAGAAAACGGTCATATGATTATTGCAACGATTTCAGGCAAAATTCGTAAAAACTACATCCGTATTATGGCTGGAGATCGAGTCACTATTGAGCTAACACCCTACGACCTAACGAAAGGCCGTATTGTTATTCGTCACAAACCTGGCAAAGGACCTCAGCAAACTCAAGCCCCTGCTCGCACTTAATTAGGAATATGACTCTTACAGAAGCTAATTGATAATGCTTCTTCTTTTGAGCACTTAGTCACTTTTATCACCATATCACCTCGTTGCTTGAATAATATATACTCTGCTATTGGGCGTTTAAGCTTTTCATTAATCAGCCGCGCTAATGGTCTTGCTCCTAGCTCTTTATCTAGACCATTCTGCACTAAGTAGCTTCTCGCTGAGTCTGTAATATCAACCTTTATGCCTTTCTCAACAAGCTGTTGTGATAGTTCAGCAAGCATCCTGTTTACAATACTGCTCATGACTTTATCATTGATTTGATTAAAGGTGATAATCCCATCAATCCTGTTTCTAAATTCAGGCGATAAACCATTTTTAATGGCTTGTGCTCCATCACTGGCGTGCTCAATATCCACAAACCCTATATCTTGAGCTTTATATAACTCAGCGCCCATATTAGAAGTCATGATGATTATACAGTCTCTAAAGTTTGCAACCCGGCCACTATTGTCTGTTAGCGTGCCATAATCAAGCACCTGTAGCAGTAAGTTTAATACATCGGGGTGTGCCTTCTCAATTTCGTCTAACAAAATCACACTGTGTGGGTCTTTAATGACCGTTTCTGTTAGCATCCCCCCTTGATCAAAACCTACATATCCTGGAGGTGCACCAATTAACTGGGAGGCATCATGTCGCTCCATATATTCAGACATATCAAACCTTGCTAGATTAACCCCAAGGATGTCTGATAACTGAACTGCAAGCTCGGTTTTACCAACCCCTGTAGGGCCCGTAAACAAGAAGCTTCCAATTGGCTTAGACTCATCTTTTAATCCTGACCTCGCAAGCTTGATTGCATTGACCAGGGAGTCAACCGCATCATCCTGCCCGAATACCCTCTTCTTAATCTTTGCGTCTAAGGACTTGAGTAAAACTCGATCACTTGTTGTAATATGGTGAGCTGGAACCTGTGCCATTTTTGCAACAGAGGTCTGGATGTCTATTGGCTTTAAGTTTACCACGCTATTAGACTTGGCATGAGCCATTCGAATTGCGCAAGCTTCATCAAGCAGATCAATTGCTTTATCTGGCTGGTACCTTGCGTGCAAATAACGGTTTGATAATGATACTGCAACATCTACAACACTTTCATCAATACGCACGCTATGGTGACCTTCAAACCGATCTTTAAGCCCCATCAATATCTCTTTTGTTTCTTCATCCGATGTTTCTTTAATATCAATCTTCTCAAAACGTCTTGATAAAGCAGGATCACTCTCAAAGATATTACGGTACTCCTTGTAAGTAGTCGCACCAATAACCCTTAACGACCCTCTGTTCAAAGCAGGTTTAATCAAATTTGCTGCATCAATTGCACCGCCTGAGGCAGCACCCGCACCAACGAGGGTATGAATCTCATCAATGAATACAACTGAGTTTTTCATATTTGCAAACTCTGACAATACTGACTTAAACCGTTTCTCAAAGTCACCACGATATTTAGTACCAGCGAGCATTGCTCCCATGTCTAGACTGTATACCTCAACATCCTGAAGCTTCTTTGGTGCTTTATTAGAGATAATTAAAGACGCAAGACCTTCTGCAATAGCCGTTTTACCAACACCTGGCTCCCCCACTAACAATCCATTCTTCTTAACACGTTTACATAATGTAACTGCTAATAGATTGACTTCTGCTTCACGCCCAATCAACGGGTCAATTTCACCATTCAGAATCATTTGATTAACATTTTTAGTGTATTTATTAATTAGCTCCATACTCTTTGGCTCAGAATCTACTTCTTGTGAAAAGCCACCCATTACCATAGGTGGAAACTCAATAAATGACTGATTTGAGTTTGTGTTAGTATTCATTGCATTAATTTGTAGACTATCCATATAACCGATTACGTCATATAAAGTCAGATTTTTCTTTTTCATGATTTTTGATGATTCACAATCCTCGCTCATAATAGCAACAACAAGGATTAACCCATCAACTTCAGGTGATCCATTTGTTGTTGCCAGATAAATCGCCTGCTGCATAACTCGATCAAAGCTTGGTGTTAACTGGAAATCCCGAGTAGACTCTTCGGATAGAAATAACTGTGTTTTTCTCAAGTGTGTACTGACCTGCCGTTTTATACTAGCGCCATCAACTGAAAATGCATTCAGCAATTTTTTCACATCAGGATCTGCCAATAAAGCAGCCATTAAGTGCTCGACCGTCACAAACTCTAAATGCTCATCTCTAGCTTTTTGATATAGCTTATCTACCATCAACTGAATCTTACTTGAAAACATCCTTATCTCCATTTGCTTTGCTCTCAAAGTCAGTTCTAGACTGAGAATTCAGTTTGACAGAAAAACTTTTCACTTTTAACAAACATCTAAGAAATATCCATAATTAACGGTCCGAGAGATCATGTATTAGCTAATCATTCTAACCCTAAACAGACTCATAGCATTTACTGGAGCACCACCACATGCTTCAGCAACCTCACTAGAGAGAGTTCAACTTGTCACTACTCTCTTTCAATAGTGGTCTGTCACTCCCATATGGATTATTAATGCTCTACTAACCGAAATATTGCATGAATAACAGAGAGAACGTACTTACAGGGCCCAGAATGAACTAATATCTTGGTTAGCACCCTGAGCAATTTGCTCCAGTGCTCTACCTGTATTATTTTCTTCTATTACTTGATATAAGTCAGTTTTCATCTTTATTTTACCCAATTACCAATATTCACATTGACTGATACTCATGCAATAGAGAACTATTGTTCTTACAGTTCAGAGTATAAATAGTACCGCCTACATCCACACCTAGTCAGCCAACAGTTTCTCAAACCAGGGGCATATTCAAATTAAACATAGGTATTATACTGTTATATCCGCCTGCGGCATCATTAGGTCATCAGTGCCCTTACCAACTAATGATTTCAGCTCTCGTACAACATTTGCAGATAGGGGATTTATTGTATTTAGTACTGCTAACTCTACCG
Source organism: Gammaproteobacteria bacterium (assembly GCA_040264995.1). Lineage (GTDB taxonomy): Bacteria > Pseudomonadota > Gammaproteobacteria > Comchoanobacterales > Comchoanobacteraceae > Synchoanobacter. The sequence continues at coordinate 3,774 of JBDQHG010000057.1, forward strand.
TTGAAATAGACTCATTACGCTTGCGCAACATCTGGCTAATCAGCTCTAGGCCGTTAGGGAAAGTAGTCAACCAGTGCAATACACACCCTACATCATCCGCTAAAACTATTGGTCTAATCAGTGTGTTTGAAAGCATCATAATCCCTTCTTGAGCTAAAGCTGTGAGTATCTCTATCCCATCGACAAAACATGACAGTATAGCTGCAGGTGTTATGCCGCCTGACAAGTTTGAAGCTTCGGTACTATGGTTTAATGTAGACTCGGCAATAATCGTTGGGTTATTCATTACAACTACTTTCAGTATCTTTCTTCCTAAAGATGCAGTTGCCAGCACTGCAATAGGGCTATGAACCTCTAATCGCTCCCTAATGGGGTAAACATGATTAACTGCTTCTGCAGTTAATATTAGCGGGTTATGCTCTAATAGCATCATTAACGCTTCTCTGCCACTCCTAAGCATGACTAACAGCTGAAACAACGTAACGAAACTTACGTTATCAATCTCCACAAACGTACATAAATCCGTTTGACTAACTGATAGTGGGTTACATCTTATCTGCTGGTAAATCTTATCGACACCACCATCAGTAAACGCTAAATCAACATAAGCTTTTGGAGTCATGAATAACCCTTATTATTATACTCCATTACCATACCTAATTTTTACCACATGTAAACCTCTATAAGTCGATAAACATCCGTATTTTAGTATAACAGCATTAGACTCTATCAGCATTTAACAGTAGAACGCATTTACTCGCGTAGATAAATCCGATATAATGCTATAAATAATTGATTTAAATATGAGTTTGCTAAATCCCACAAAACGATATATGGTTGGTTTATCTGGCGGTGTAGATTCGGCTACAACCTGCGCCCTGCTACAATCACAGGGACATAAGGTTCAACCGATTTTCATGCATAATTGGGAAGAGGACGATCACTGTCATATTTCTGATGATATCGCTGAATGTGAAGCTGTCTGTAACCACCTAAACCTTGATCTAGAGTTGATTAACTTCCAGCAAAATTATTTTAATGAGGTCTTTGAGCATTCACTAGAGCTGCTCAAACAAGGTTTGACACCTAACCCGGACATTATGTGCAACAGCCGGATCAAATTCCAGCTACTTAGCCAGCATGCACAAGCAAATGGCTATGATGCACTCGCAACAGGGCATTATGCCCATACAGAGACACGGGATGGTCAAATAGCATTAATCCAAGCGCCTGACCCGGTTAAAGACCAAACTTATTTCTTGTCGCAACTCACCCAAGACCAATTAAGCTATGCTTACTTTCCCCTGGGCCAATACTCAAAGTCTCAAACCAGAGGTATGGCGCAAAACTTCCAACTACCCAATGCACATCGAAAAGACTCAGTTGGGATTTGTTTTGTAGGAAACAGAAAGTTTGATCAGTTTTTACAACAATACTTACTCACCAGACCTGGTGATATGGTGACTACTGATGGCTTAGTTGTTGGCCAACATACTGGATTATTCTGTTACACCATTGGTCAACGAAAGGGACTAGGCATTGGTGGTGTTAAACACTCCAGCCCCTCTCCTTGGTATGTCATTGAAAAAGATCTACCTCAAAACCAACTGATTGTTTCTCAGGATGAATCTCTATTACTTAAAAACCACGTTCAGCTAGAACCTATCCATTGGATCCGAGGTATACCTGAGACCACCAAGCTAAAAGCCAAACTAAGACACGGCCCAGATTTTATCAATGTCACCGTAGACCCAGTGACTCACTCTGTAACCTTCCAACAACCACAACTAGCGCCTACCCCAGGGCAGCACATTGTATTCTACCTAGACGATGAGTGCTTGGGTGGTGGTATGATTCTAACTGCAGGCAACC
>JBDQHG010000058.1:0-5613 GCA_040264995.1 Gammaproteobacteria bacterium
AATGAGAGAACACTCGTTTCAACCAGGTCTTTAACTTTTGGTAAGAGTAGTTGCCTACATTGCGATTCTGTTAGGCTGCTAATGGTGTCAGTATCTACGCTGCCTCCCTGTATTAAAATATCATGATATGCATCTAAAACATCAATTTTGCTTGCAGTGAGTGGAAGGGTATAAGCCTCTTTAAATGAGAGAACACTCGTTTCAACCAGGTCTTTAACTTTTGGTAAGAGTAGTTGCCTACATTGCGATTCTGTTAGGCTGCTAATGGTGTCAGTATCTACGCTGCCTCCCTGTATTAAAATATTAAGATATGCTACTAAAATATTCCACTTATCATCAGAGAGGCTATAGGCATAGACTAATTCTGTTGTCGGAATGTTAAATTGGAGCATGTTAAGGACTCTAATTTGCGAAGAGCTGGATAGACTTAAAATACTTTCATACCCACCGAAGATGATTGGCAGTGCTTGATAAGCATTTTCCATTGAGAGTATGTCAGATTGGTGAGAAGTTAACCCACATACCTCTTGGGGTGAAAAATGACGCATCCACTGATCACTACCAAGAATAGTGACTTGTTTCCAATTTAGTGAGGAAAGTGTAGAGAGCGGGAGTTGATTTGAGTTAACTAACGCTACGATATGTGGTAAGGCTAGAGTATTTTTATCGCTGTAACTTAATCTACTGATAGCACTGATACTATTGCCTTGTAGCCCATTGGAAAAAGCCTCTAGTTGGATATTATTTAAGAAGTCATCATTATTTCTAACTTGATAGCACTCATGAATACTAAGATCACCCAGCTGGCACAAGTGGTATAGCCTCGGGTTCTCAAGGAATGTTAAAGGCCAAAATTCCTGTATGTCTGTGAACGTCAATCGACCAGTGTCAACCAGTGTTTTGATATGGGGTTTTGCAAGGATTGTTTCTATTGCAGTATATTTTGAAGTTTTTGAAGTTTTTGAAGTTTTTGAAGTTTTTGAAGTTTTTGAAGTTTCTGAAGTTTCTGAAGTTTCTAAAGTTTCTGAAGTTTCTGAGGTTTTAAGAGACGTCCATTTCTCGCACGAGTCACCGGTATAGAAAGTTATCAGTGGGTACATTGTTGGTAATTTAACTATGGATACGATGTTAGCCAATTGATCTAATGAACATTTTTTATCTAGAAGGAACTGGAGGGTTTGTGGTTGTTTTGCATAAGAGAGCACCTCACTGTCTATCTGGAGAGACTCAAGCCGACTCATGACGTTTGACTTGATGAGCTGATTTACGCTTTTATTCAGTAGTATAGGTAGCAGTTTATATAGTGTTGCTATGACGGTTAGGCTAACGGTAGCGATTAATACACTAGTGATAATTTTCCCTAGAATGAGAATGTTAACGGCTAAGGTGATAACGGAGCAGACAGCAAATATAAGCGGGTAGTTTTGCTCCATGATAAATGACCTAAAGTCTTCATCTACTGCAAAAGCAATACTAAATATGCTGACCATGACTAGAGATACAATCAATGGGTGGGTGGCTATCATGCTTATAGCAGCCCTGAAAAAAGGGACTATATAGTCTGTGACGGCTATCTTAATTGCCATTCCGGCTAGTGTTATTGCACCTAAAATAAGGAGCGCTATAACAGTAATCTGAATTAAAATTCCAGCTATGACAGCTGCGATGACTGTAAGAACTAGTTGAGCAGCGAATTGCGCAATAAAGATGACTGTTTCTATCATTTCCCTCTCCCTGGTAGCCCGTTATTTGTAAGAGCTTAATGATTTTATCGTACTTTACCAAGTATTCCAAGCAGAATAGGGTTTTAATGACAACACAGCTAATAGGGGGGGGCTTTTATTGATGATTTAAGTGGTGACGTTAGCTTCTTTATCATTGCGTTTAATCGTTATATTCGTTATCATCGGTCTTGTTTTGGAATTAAGGGAATTTAAATGATGGGTAGTAACTACGGTACAGTGGACAGTCAGATTCAGCATTCTAGTGGGGGAAGCATAGTGACATTACCGTGGATTCGTCAGGCATTAACATCAAAATCAGGTGTGACTGCTCAGGTTTTTATCGTTGGTAAAGGTACGTTCAAAGAGATTGGGAAGTTGTCACACAGTGTAGTAGGCGAAAAGCGCGAAAAGCGCGAAAAGTGCGAAAAGCGCAAATCTAATCATCAAAATAAATATCATGGTATAAACTCCAGACTGAATCAGTTTCTTTCTGAGGGGCGGCGAAGTCTACCGGGGAAAGATAAACCCCATGCAGAAGCAATCTGGATTGCCACAGAATCAAACTATAATGAGCTTATTAAGGCTAGTAGAGATCAAGGGGGTTCTACACTAAGTAATAATATAGTGGAGGGCGTTTCTGCAATTCTAGAAGACCATATAGCAGTATATACCTCTTCATCTCTGTGTGGTGACTGCTCAGTGCTATTTGAAGACTTTTATCAGCATCTGCGTCAGAAAGAAAATATCAAGCTGCCGATATTGTTCTTTGCAAAGAAGGGCACTAATAATGGTGATAGAGCGTATGGGGTATGGACCATTGAAAACGGAGTGTATACTTCTCTACCACTATCATGGAGTGAAGAGGGAAGGATTTATCGTATAGAGTCTTTATCTGACAGTTTGTTAACGGGCCCTACAAATAATAATGAAAATCGGACACTGGTTACACCTGGAACATTAGGAGGGTATGCTATTAGTGATCAAGAGAATCATACGACTGTTTCTAATCAGTACGTCAGCCACCTCCCGCATAATGTTACAAGTACCGAAAGCACGCATAGTACTAGCGTATCGAGGTTTAGCGTTTTTAATCAGAACTCAACAACAGCAGTTGACAGAAATCAGCAGGAATCCTGGGATACTGTTGGTGCCATAACGAATACCTCAAGCATGCAGCTTTAAGAGCAGATCTAAGTGTGCTGTATCTTACCTGCAAACATAGTTTGCTGTGGGGAGGCGGTAGACAACTTAACTTGATTGCGATACATTAAGACATTCAACTATAAGACAATGTCATGAGTATAATAAATGCAGCAATCAAAAAAATTCTTGATGCCTTGGGAATCGATTCTACAGGTAACCTTGAGGTATTATTACAAGAAAGTGCAGCCCCCCCAGGAGCGTGAGACAGAGGAGCCTATAGCTAGAGTAGCACTTAACCCACAAATAACATTTGGACCTCGGGGTCTGGAAAATGAACACATCAAATCATTACTGAGTAACCTTGGGCTATGGGATGAAATGCAACCAGACGGCTTGAATAATTCATTAATCAATAGAAGGGCTGAACCAAGTAGCTACAGGTTGCCACCAGCGACTCGCAGTGCGTTTTGTGGTATCAGTGATCAGAGTGCATACGAAGCTTTCGTAACGAGATGAAAGCCAGTTCCTCCGAGCGCGAGGAGTAACGTGTCAAATCTATTGTCAAAGTCATGAGGAAGAGAGTGCTGTCTAGGTAAGGGCTGATCGGTCTAGATGCTGTGCTAAGTATTCAGCAATCGACTGTCCTGAGGACTTCGTAGCGTTTTTAACTTGTTTAGTAGCGTGCTCATTTGCAAAAAGCGCATCAAGTGTATCCAGAAGCCCACGTTTGGTTTGGATACTGTCAACTTTGACCCATAGTTTATCGCATCGTTTACTTGCTTGAGGAGGAACAAGTCGAGTTAACTTCATATGATAGTGATCGCATACATACACTAGGGCCTCTTCTAAGGACTGGGTCTGCGTTTTGTTGAATACGCTCATGGTAAGTGGTGAGAAGTAATTAAATAGGCGGGATACAATGCTGATAGCAAGGCCTCTAACCACACGTCCATCCGTTACCTCTTGGCCAAATAATGTAACTTTTTTCTTCAGTGGGATGCCATTGAGAACATTGACCGCCCAGTCTCGAGCATTGGCATGGGATTGAGCGATACAGTTGAATAAGGTTTTTAGATCTCTATGACCCCAGTGACTTAGCTTGTTATTGTCTAGTTTTAAAAGAGGAGAGAGCTTGAGGGCCTCCCCTTTTTTATTCGTATGGGCACGTTCGGGGGCTGGGGTTATGATTTTTCCTGTCGACAAGAATGCTGCAGTCACATCTTTGCGATTTTTTCGGATGGCATTGATGAGTACCATGGCTTCATTTGAAGACTCATAATGTGTGGCACTCGTTTCAAATGACTCAGGTATGCAGATACCATTTACTTTAATAGCCAGATTGGGGTCTGGGTAGTAGACAGAAAAGGGTAAATAACAGGCCGTTGCATGACGTACTACCATGTCAACCTCTGAGGCACATGAGAGTGAGGGCACGGTGTCTGAGTGGTAGAGATAGCCACCAGAGATGACACCGGGTGGGATAACCTGGCTATTGCAGTGCTTTGTGAATGCATATAGTGCTCCGGGTTGTGTAGGCACGCAAAATGAAATGGTATCTGCATCACAAAAGTAGAGGTAAATATTGTCTCCTTTTCCGGGGTGTTCCGTTTTAAACTCCCTGATATACTGCAGTGTTTGAGGGTGGTTTTTGCAGTATTCCCTTAGCCCTCTATAAGGAACCATACTATTTTCGATAGGGGTGCTATCGATTAAAAACTGGAGTGCTTGGTTACGGTTAGTTCTTTTTAGGAACTTATAGTAACGTCGTACGAGATCAACTGTAATTTCAGGGTTAGGTCTACCAGTGCTTTTTTTACACCACTCATATTTTGGCTCCCAGAAGATTGCGATAGCTGATGCATTAAAGGCAGGTAGGTCTTGTCTTATGCCATTATTTGCTGAAGTGAGTGCTTCATTGAGCATATTATTTTGACGTTTACTGGGAGAGTAAGGACGATTTAAACAGACAACCGAACGGAGGTGTTTGTTAGCATACTTGCGTGCAGCGTTTGTTGGGTTTGTAACCCCCGCACTTTCAGGGGGAAAGAAGCCGGTGTTTCTCAATATGTTTAAAAAGTCACGACATGAGGAGCCTTCAGGGCTCTTATCTGTATCTGAAGGAGTTACAGGTTGACGTAGAATATTTCCTCGCTCGTCACTTATCTTAATAGCTGGGAAGGGAGCTAAAAATGCCTCTGGATTTGACTCTTCGTCTGAGGAGTCCTCACTATCACTTAGCGTAGGATTTGATAAACTTTTTGGTTGGACTAGTTGTATCGTATTCGTCACAAAGTATGTTTTTCCCATATTTGATCCTGGTCATAAATAGAGATGGGTGGCAATCAGAATAACATTTAAAATTAAACCGTCTTTTTAATAGCTACCATAGCAGATTAGTCGTTTTTTATCAAACATATGAGTTGGATAATAAGAGAGGGGCTGCTAGCTCATCTTCGCATGGCAGGAATATCGTGTTGTGGATCTTCTGGAGTCTATAAATAGCGATATCATGTGATTCTATGACACGAAGATATAAACTATCGGCAGTTTTGTTTGAATCATCAGCCATGTCTAATTGTTGTGGAGTGTGTACAGATAGATGGCCAGATTGAATAGTAGAACGTATTACCGTTAGTCCACTTATTGCCCCTGACAAGTATATATCTAGCTTCCCCTTAAGGTGATAGGGTGCCTTAGATGCGCTTTTAATGATGCTATTTATCGAAATATTGTGATTAATTTGTAT
>JBDQHG010000059.1:0-5609 GCA_040264995.1 Gammaproteobacteria bacterium
ATTTTTCTAGTGAGCCTCAAGATATAAAAAACAAACTAATTGATGTGGTATGTCGTCAACTAGATAAGGGTCCTATGCAAGATAAAGCTGCTACTGGTAGAGTTACTCTTCAACTTTCAATTAAGAGCCTTTGGGAGCACTACTATGAGCTACTAGGGGCAGGAAAGAGTCATGAAGCATTGCTTAAAAGTGATGTTCTGAGTTGCAAGCTTTCTGGATTAGATACTACATTACTACCATTTTCTCATGTGCTTGGAGAGGTTATTAGTACCTTGCATACTTATGTGTTGGAAAGTGATAAAGGAGCAGATATAGGTGCAAAAAGTCCCTCTAAAGTAGCCCTTTATAATTTACTAGACCCTAGTAGGGTCAATATTGTATTGTCTCATAAAGAGTTTGAAGCGGGACCTCTTGATTCGTCTCCTAGTTCAGTATCGGAGGTGTCTCCAAGTTTATATGCAGTTGCCTGGGGTGTTAAGAGGTATGAAAGCCCAGAGTGGCAAATTGTTAACGGACTAGAGAGTAGTGATAAATATTTCATGCTGCTGAACCCAGCCGTCACCCACTCAGACCTCACCTCCTTAGAACGAACAAATCTTGGAAAGCACATAACATTTTTTAGCAGTATGCGGCCTAATATGACCAATAGTGGCCCCCACCTCACTGCCACATACATTATTACAAGAGTAAGTGAAAAGGCTGATACAGCAAAGGTGCACGATTTTAACTGCGGGAAGGCAATTGAGAGTTGGCTCTGCAATGGTTCTCAAAGCCCAGGTATTATGGAGTCTATCACTTACAGTAAGTTAAGGCTTGGTGGCAGTACTAAGGAAACTTTAGAGTTGCAAAATTACCTTGATTTTATATCTGTTAACAGTGCTGTGCTTACACCAATAGAGGAGTTGTGTGTAAAACTAAGGTTTGTTTGTGATAAATTTGCTTCCTGGCAATTAGATATGATGCTATCAATGCTTAATACGTCAGCACACATTCATGCAGCCTGTATAGTAAAAATGATTAATGTCTTAAAGCGTAGGCTGAAAGGGGTCTATCGGACCGCGAGCAAATCTTTAGCATATGCTGAAGCACAAGTGCCAAGAGTAAAGGTATCTTATCTAGAATATACACCGACACCGACACCTACACCGACACCTGAGGCTGGAGAAATAGTTTACCCAGGAGCTGGTTTAGGTCTATAAGTGTCGGTTAACAAGGGTGGTGTCTGTAAAGAATATAAGTATTTACTACTACCAAGGTAGTTGATAGCCCTCTGAATGCCAAAACTGGCCTGTATTTTCAATAGAGAGTTGGTCGAGGAGTTTGATAATATTTTGGGCAGCTTCATTCGGTGATTTTCTGCCTTGGTTATGTGTCATATCTGTTTTGATATAACCTGGGTGGATGAGGAATACACCAGTATTTTGATCTTGTAGCTCATGTGCTAGGTTACACCCAGCGCTATTTAATGCAGCTTTGCTCATACGGTAGCCATCTAAACCACCGGATAAATTATCATCCTGTGATCCCATACGGCTAGTCATGAACATGATTTTAGCTTCTGGTGTTAACTTAGATAAACACATCTTCGCTAGAATAAGAGGGCTGATGGCATTCGTCTGAATCTGTTGTTGAATAGAGTGTTCGTGTTTGGATATATCGGGTAAGTCTGATTCAAGAATACCTGCGTTGAGTATCAGAATATCTATGTTGCTGATCGTATCTACTAGGCTTTCTCGACAGTGGTGATTGTTGATGTCAATGCCTTCAATAATGTTTGTGTTGGGAAGTTTCTGTAAGGCCTCTGAGCTTTTTCTACAGACTGCGATTACCTGATGAGTCTGTGCATATTTAGCGGCTAGTGCAAGTCCAATGCCTCGGTTGGCACCTGTGATACAAACGGTTTTCATACAACGCTCTCCTCTTTAGCCTATATTAACACGGTTAACTATAAGTTGTAAATTCTTACTCTGACTCCTGTAGTGACTTAGTGCGATAAGTTAGGTATGTTTCGCATTAATATTGGAGGGTGTGAATGAAGATAGATTTTGAGAAAACAACCGTAGTGGAGTTTGAGTTGATTCAACGAATACGTCAAGCGATAGTTTGTGGTCAAAGTGTTCCAGAGCTATCAGTGCTGCTTAGTGAGGTACATGAAGTCATCTGTTGGGATTCGCAAGAAACAGTACTTAACCAGCTTTATCTCTCGTTGCTTAATCATTACCTATTTTATATTAGACAGGAAATGCAGCAAGCTAATATGGAGGTGTTGTTGCGTTTATATCAGCAGTTTTATCATTTTAGTTTGCCACTGTTACCATTGGGACACACATTATCACAGATTGAGGTAACGTCAGATCGTTTATGGCCATCAGTTGTTGGAGCGGAGTATCGATATACCTCAAGCAATTTCTTTAGCCGTTTTTTCTTCGGTGCACATATCATGGTTGGCTTAAGTGTTTCAAAAGACTTGTTGCTTTGCTATTGGCTAGTGAGCTGTTTATACAATGCACCGATTGATGATATCCCGCAGATGTGGCGTGAGTACCTCAATGCTTATCAGCGGTTATTAGATCATTGTGATAAATGGTATGCTAATTCTTGGTTCTGGCATTTAGGTGTCCGTAAAATTCTGATTAGATTAAAAACAAAAGCCAAGATGAACCATCAACAAGTATTAAGAACAGTACGTCAAAGATTTGATCTAGAAGATCAGTATGAAGCAGTATTAGGGTTAGTTCCGGTTTCAGGTGTTGTGGGTGAGTTCTTGCCTAGTATCTTTACTGAAGCAGAACGATTAACTTTTGGGTTACGGTTGCAGGTTTATCATCCGGTAGAAGCAGTCATATACAAGCATATGCAGTCTGAGCCTTTGTCTGAGGAGGAGGTTGGCTTATTAGGGCAAGCACCGGCACTTAGAGCACTAGCGGTTATTAAGGGAAAGACAATGCAGTTGTACCAGTATCAAAAATATATTCAGAAGGTGTGTAAGAAATCTTGTGCATCTATGCAGGAGATCATTCAATCGGTATTTAAACAGACGGTTAAACATCATTCTGACTTTTGGTATCAGTTTGAAGACTATGTCACCGTTAATGATCATCCTGAGTACGCTAATTTGATAGGGAGGCTTGTCAATGAATGGTACTACAAAAAGCCTGAGGTCAGTAAAATGGGATTTACTCGATTAGAGGTCAGCAGGATTTATAGAGACAGCTATGTGGTTGCTTATTCTGCTTACGATGCTTGTGTCTCTATTGAGCATGCTGAGTTTGTATTAGGTCGTTTATACTCAGCATTTTCTATCGATGCAAAAATTGATTTTAAAACGTATCAGAGTCTTAGTTTGATTTGGTCGTCTGTATACCAGATGTTACAAACCCCAGGAGAGCTGACAGTGTCATTTACCAATGCTGTGAAACAGTTGCTTGTTAAGCATGAACGGCTACAGCCACCAACACGGCTATATCTTCAGTCTTATATGGCAATACTGGCTAAATATATTTGGTTGCAACGTTGGCCTAAATTACAGGTTAGAGATGCTATTGCAGAGGTGATTGACAGTGGGGGGCCAAGTTGGAATAAAGGGATGTTGGCAATTGTTCATTCAACTAATCAACAGAGCCAGCAACAGAAAGAGCAGAATGGAGAGAAACAGATGCTGAATACAGATCAAGAGCGGAGGTTAGCGTAATGATATATCCTAAAACATCCTTAGAGCGGTTAGTACAAGATGCCGTCGAGTGTTATAAGTCTATGGTGACTGAACAAGGTGTTCCTAAACGACGTGAAAAGCAAATCATGATGTTAGAAGCGTTATTTAAATCAGTACAGTATGACACGATGTTAATTAATCGAATTAAGCGGCTTATTATCGATATTGACACAGCAAATTCTGGTTGGATTAGGTGGTTATATGTGCCAAAGTCTAAGTTCTCTACGGTACTTACAGAGGCAGTTAGTGAGTATGAAAAGGCTATCCGGTATCTAGAAAGGCAGCAGCTGGAGTGCAGTACTCCTGTTGTTTCTGGTTCTGCAAAAGCCGCTTTACCTAATCGAGTTATTCAGTCATTTTCGGGTAGGGAGATGATTCCCGCTAGGCCAATTGTCATGCCTGAAACCCGTCAGCTGATGAACCAAGCACGAGCGCTTTGTGATGCTTAGACTCAGGATGCTTTGTCAGTGGTATTCAGGAAGGCGAGTTACTGAAGTTACAGTTCTTATGTTTGCATTAGAGTAGGCTTTTGATTAGTATGCTAATAGTAAACAATGAATTTAAGGACTTTGGTATGACAGACAGTATCCGTGTGAGGTTTGCACCTTCTCCAACAGGGTCTCTCCACTTAGGTGGTGTGAGAACGGCTCTTTATAATTATTTGATGGCACGTAAGGCACAAGGCGCTTTTATTATTCGAGTAGAAGACACTGACCTAGATCGTAACCAAGAAGGTGCTGAAAGTCACCAACTGGAAGATCTGAAGTGGTTGGGAATTGATTGGGACGAAGGGCCTGATGGTCGAGGGGAGTATGGACCTTATTACCAAAGCCAGCGGGGTGAGTTATACCAGCAGTATGCGAAACAGCTGATTGATGAGGGAAAAGCATTTGCTTGTTTCCTAACGGATGATGAGATAGATGCATTACATAGTCATGAAAACAGACAGTTAAAAAGTCCCTATCGTGACATGAGTCTTGAAGATGCTCAGCAAAAGATTGATGCTGGGGAAGGCTATGTGATCCGTTATAAGAATACCCATGCTAAAGAGCAGTATGTATTTCAAGATGAGGTGCATGGTAAGACCTCATTAGCGGGTGATATGGTAGGTGATTTTGTGTTGATTCGGTCTAATGGTCAGCCTGTTTATAATTTCTGTTGTGCGATTGATGATCACTTAATGAAAATCACTCATGTGCTTCGGGGAGAGGAGCATCTATCTAATACCTTGAGACAGATGATGATCTATCAGGCTCTTGGTTGGGAGTATCCGCAGTTTGGTCACTTGTCCATGATTTTAGGTGCTAACCGTAAAAAGCTATCGAAACGTGATGATTCAGCAGCATTACAAGACTTTATTAGCGGTGGTTATTTGCCAGAAGCCATTCTTAACTACGTGGCATTGCTTGGATGGTCACATAGTGATAGTGAAGAAAAGTTTACGTTATCTGAAATGATTCCAGCGTTTTCATTAGACCGGGTGAATAAGTCACCGGCGATGTTTGATCGTGATAAGTTATCTTCACTAACTTCATGCAAAGTAGTTAATTCCCATGCCTCTTTCTGTGATTGAGTTTGAGCCTCTTGCAATCCTTGAGGCCGCTGCCCCCCGCTTGCCCTTTCATCCTCCTCTGACTTTTGTTGTAACACCTCAGCCTCCTTCCTCTTCCAAAACTCTTTTGGATTTGTACTTGCCAAGTCTTCTGTAGAACTTGATGTTGAGCTTGATGACGTAAATGATTCCGAGAATGAAGCATTGGGTACACCACTTGATCTCGACGAGGAGCTTCTAGAGCTTGAACTTGAGCTACTCAAAAAGGGATTGGTGTTGGAGTTGGGTGTTCTATACTCCTGAAGTCCATTCTCGAGGTCGGTATCTAATGGACTGACCTTGGCC
>JBDQHG010000060.1:0-4989 GCA_040264995.1 Gammaproteobacteria bacterium
GAGCTACGGCCACCACTGTGCTGGTGCTGAACCCGGGTGCTACCAACAGTCCCACGGCCCGACGAACCCGCGGTTCGGCACTCCGTTGTGGCTGGAAAGTTGGTCGGGGTAGAGGGATTTGAACCCCCGACATCCTGCTCCCAAAGCAGGCGCGCTACCAGACTGCGCTATACCCCGATCAATAGAAAACTATACTAAATCAATCTACAATACAAGTCTTTTTGACAGTGAGGCAATCAATTGTTGATATAACCCGAATTATTAAGAAGCATCCAAACCAATATCAGCCATACTTCCCTTGCCCCCACATAAACAACCTGTCATTAACGCTCATTCACTGCTCTATAGCTCTACCTTCCACAATTTCGCCACTAGATATATTCCTCATATCACCCATACAGGTTTTGACTTTGTTAATACTTTCAACCTACTCTCTACCCATCAAATATCCCGAACAACTCATGAATTATAACAAAAAAAACGGAAATTAGTGGCAAAACATGAGCAATATAACCATTCCTAACATCTTCGTCAGCATGCTCTATTAATCTATATAGAACAAGGCTTGCAACACTCAAAAACAACCTTAAAATCCCCTTCAATTTTCTAAAAAACCACACCTTTTTAAAAAAAAGGAAATTTATACTAGTAATTTACTGTAAAAACAGGCAATATTGTCTCAGTAATGGATAAAACAGCAATTACCCCTTTTCCAATAATTTTGTTAACAACAAAGCAAGGGGCTGCTAGTGGTGAACGGTCATCTTAGTAATCACGCTTAGGGTATTTTTTTAACAACACTATAGGTATATATTTTGGAAACAGGCATAGTTAAGTGGTTCAACGAGACCAAAGGTTACGGATTTATTAAACCAGACTCTGGTGCAGAAGACGTATTTGTTCATATCAGCGCAGTTCGTAATGCTGGAATGCAAACATTGCATGAAAACCAACGCATCCGCTTTGAAATTGAAGCTGGTACTGGCGGTAAGTCAAGCGCTACCAATATTGAGGAAGCATAATCCGAAATATTTAATAGCTGAGGATGCTCGCTAAATTTAGCGGGCATCCTCATCTGCTATTACATACACTCAAATCAATTTAGCAGTTACTAGCTAGTTGCCTAATTTTCTTATAGGTTTAAAACCTACTCTATCTCACACACCCCATCTTTCTCTGTTTAATCGCTTTAATTAAACTATGTTCAGCTTTAGTGGCACAACCTCACCATATTAACCTACCTTTCCGTTAGAAAATACTGACAGATATTACAACTTGTGCGAAAACCCTAGCAATCAATACCAAACTCAGGCAAAGTATTGCTGATTAATTACACATGGATGTAAATATGGATAGCCTAGCAAAAGAACTAGCAACACGTTGCCCTATTATTTATCAGAATATGATAAAACACATCGAACCTAACAGTAGAGACCTCTTTTTACTAGAACAAACGATCTTACTGCTCGACCAAGGAGAAGTTAGGGTCTGCTCTCCCCAGCCCGATGGTAATTGGCAACTGAACGAATGGGCAAAACAAGCAATCATTGCACACATTCATTTTAAACAACCTGACGACATGGACGACTATAAAGTCCCATATCGAGACCACACGCCTTACAAATATACCAAAACCCCTATTCGGCCATGCACTCGAATTGTCCCACCAAGCCACATTCGACTTGGTGCATACATTGGTAAACGCTGCGTTATCATGCCTAGCTTTATCAATATTGGCGCCTACATTGATGATGGAACTATGATCGACTCCTTTGCAAGTGTTGGCTCTGGTGCACAAATAGGGAAAAATGTGCATATCTCAGCAGGATCTGGCATAGGCGGGGTGTTAGAACCCATGCAAGCCCGCCCAACCATTATAGAAGACAACTGCTTTATTGGTGCACGCTCAGAAATCTCAGAAGGCATGATTATCCGTGAAGGCGCTGTCCTAGCCAGTGGCATGTTCATCTCACAATCCACACGAATCTACAATAGGATGACAGGCGAAACTAGCTATGGAGAGATTCCGGCGAATGCTGTTGTTGTCCCCGGATCAGTCCCCGGCCACACCAAAGACTACCATTTAGATGCCGCAATTATCGTCAAGTTTGCTGATAAGCAAACACGAAAAAAAACCTCAATCAACACTTTACTTCGGCCTGAAGTCAATGACCGAGAATAATATATGCATATATTATATTCCTATCTAGCCGGCTATGCCACTGCGTTTGTGCTTGCCTTGTTTTCAGCAATATCTGTTAGTGTGTTTTTAATACCCATCGCCCCACCATTAGTTGTGGCGCTATGCACCGGGTCGTGCTTTTTCCTAAACCTCATGCTATTTTGGCGAGACTTCCCCTCCATCCTAAAATCACTGTCTAACCCTAAAAATAGCCTACTAGCAACACTTACAACATTATGTAGCAGCCTAGTGATCTATGCATTTTCCTACTTTTCCTTTCAGGCGTTAAAAATTCAGTTTGCATTTGCAGATGCACTACTACCGCTGCCATTGGTACATACATTTTCCTTGCTATCAGCCGCTGGAATGTATGGGCTGTATATCAATGATTGCACGGATGTACTTAAAACCCTAAAGACGGGATTCCCAAAGCATGCGTTGTGGGTTATTCCTCTGATGCTATCTTATACTTTTACGCCTGCACTGCAAATATCAGCATTGGCACTGCTATTGCCTTACCTATTCTTACACTATGATACGCCCAAATTTCACAGCATTCTCGCTGCATTTGCCTCAGCTACACTTTGTATATTTGGTTATGGGGCATATCTACCCATGCTTTATGCGCAGATAACCCATCCTACCTTAAAGTTAGCAGCACAGCTCATATCCGCAGTTGGCATGCTATCACTTCTACTCTGTGATATGTTCTTTTCAATTAAGGCATGTGATACCTTTAACGCCCAACCCAAAAAAGGCTTTTCTGGGAAACTAAACTTGCTTAAAGGCCTATCAATTATGAACGCCCTTGCTAACTCACAGCTCTCTGCTCAGGGCAAAGGATTTTTTAGCATTGGTGCACTTATGGGAGGCATAATGTCCTACATCACAATGCACAACAGCGTTACCCGTCTTTATCATGATACTGAGAAGAAAGAGCCACCGTACTCTCATGACTCAACCGCTCCACTACAACTGTTTGGCTTACATATTGTTGTTGCTTCAGCTTATGGACTATGGCTCCATGTTGCGCGTCCAATACAATTCTCGATCATCAAACGCTTCTTAAGACAACCTGCGCTCATATCTGCTACTTATGGGAGTATTGGGCTCACCGGATTGATTAGCTCCCATATGGGCTTAGCATCCATAAATACACCACCAAAGAAGCAGCTGCCCCTGCAAGAAGATCGTCCAGGAGACAGCCTAGCGCTCCTGTAACATGGTTATCTACCCAAGATATCGGCCATGGCTTAACAATATCAAACAACCTAAACAATAAAAAAGCAGCCAACCAGTATTGAGGACCAGTCCACAATAAAAGTGGGAGTATCCCAATTATTTCGTCACAGACAATACTTTTGTGATCACTATCACCCAACGCTTTCCCCAGCACATCTGCAGCAAGAAATGAGATCAGTAGTAAAGTAACATATAAACCAAGCTTCACACCCCATACATCAGGGCACAGCCAAGCAATTGGTATCGCTGGCAGAGTTCCCCAAGTGCCGGGCATATATGGCATTAACCCTAACCCAAACCCTCTACCGTAAAACTTTAGTAACGCATTTATTGTCCTTGGCACTCTATTCCTCGCACATCCTTGGCAATACGGTCTAAAACAGAGTTCACAAACTTATGTGCATCTTGAGCACCGTAGTTTTTAGCCAAATTAATAGCTTCATTAATAACAACCTTATAAGGAACATCATACTGATACATTAGCTCATAACCCCCTAGTAACAAAATCGCATACTCAATCTGTGAGATCTCTTCTAACGCCCTGTCCTCTAGGTTTGGGGTAATCTGCTGATCAATATCTGACCGTTTAGACAGTGCTCCTTGCACCATACTCTCCAAATACTCTGTGTCTACCGCATACTTACTATCATAACGCTTTAAGACCTCACTAACATCTACCTGTGTGTGTAACCACTGATAAATCACCTCTAAAACATACACCCGGGTTTTTTTCCTCGACTTCTTATTCTTCATGTACGCTCTCGGTTAGTTTACCCTGGGTAACCAGGTTATCAATAAATTGCTTAAAGGACTCTGCATCTTGGAACGCATGATACACCGACGCAAATCGAATCATGGCGACAACATCCACATCCTTTAACTCCTCCATAATGATATACCCAACTTGCTCAGAACTCAAGTTCTTTACCTGCATGTTGTTAATTTTTTGAACAATTCTATCCACAAGCCCTTCAAACTGGGATAATGTCAACGGACGCTTCTCTACAGCACGCATAATGCCAGAACGAATCTTATCTTGGTTAAACTCCGAAAGCGCACCAGATCGTTTAATAATTTTTGGCATTCCGACCTCAATAATCTCTGCTGTTGTAAACCGACACTCACAGACACTACACTGCCTTCTCCTTTTAATTTGATTAAGCTCCATATATGGCCTTGAGTCTAGCACCCTTAAGTCTTTAGATGAACAAGTAGGACACTGCATACTACACTCCTAATATATCAGGTACCTTTGCCAATGATGGCATATAGGCTTCAACTTGAGATCTTATCACCTGAATGTTATCTTCAGTAGGTGATGACAGTACCGATGCAATCCAGCTGGCAATTTGTTTAGCGCCTGCTTTATCCATACCACGGGTTGTCATAGCACTCGTCCCAATCCGAATTCCACTGGTTTCCATTGGTGGCCTTGGGTCATTTGGTACCGTATTTTTATTTACAATGATACCCGCATCCTCCAAAGATTTCTGCGCCTGGTTGCCATTAATTTCTTTATCCTCAAGTGAGAGTAAAAACATATGGCACTGTGGTGTGCCTGATAC
>JBDQHG010000061.1:0-4954 GCA_040264995.1 Gammaproteobacteria bacterium
GCCTATTGTACTTTTGCTAACAGCGTTTTTGGCGTGGATCGTTTTAAATGCAAGATTTGCCTACTTTAGTTATTTTTCTACTCTAATTTCGTTTGCTGTTAATATTGCTCTTCTGGTATTTAACCCTGTTTATACTATCCCACTCCAAATAGCTTCTTTATTTCCTTTCCTAACATCTGGCTACCATCTGCTCAATGCTCAAGGCATTGAAGAAATCGACCTAGACTACGAAAAGTCTCCTTTAATTATAGGAATAGCTACCATCATAGGCTTAATCATACATTTTGGACTAATCATCGGACCTGCGTTTTTCCAACAGTTTTTCATCTGTTCTGGCTTAATAGGTCTCTTGTCTCTATCTTTTTATGACAAAGATTTTGGTGCGTTAGTTGGGCTAGGGCTACTACTGACTTCCATTACAAGCCTGCTCTTCACACCAGCACTCATCCCCTGCCTACCCTCTATCACTCTACTAGGAGCAATTATCCAGATATATCATATCCCTAACTCACTAATATCTGGGAAATCAACACTCACTATTACTGCTTTACACAGCATTATTCTGACTGTTGCAATGAGCATTGCACCCACTAGCGTGTTTATAATTAGCATTCTAAAATTTACCGGCTATGGGGCCTTAGCACTTTGTCTCTATTTTGGTTCAGAGCTAAAGAGCAATCGACCTCTCATTAAATGCCACTTCTTTGGGCTAATGCTTAGCACTATTTCATTTAGCATAAGTACTCTTTGTACAATTTTCCCTACAATGCGCTTATTAGCACCTATCACCCAAAATATTGGAACAATATCATCAATAATCAGTCTAACATCTGGTGCAAGATTCAACTTAAGCTACACATCTGCTTCTTCTGATAAAGCGTTAAGTACCCTCCTCACCTAACCCTCTAGTTGTAATTACTGGAAATTATGGGTATCATAAAACCATGATGGATGAAGCAAACGGAAGGAGCCCCGAACAGCACAACAATGAAATTGTGTTCTTACTCGATAAGCTTTTTTTCTACTTTATTATCGGCTTAGTATTCCAAGCAGTATTATTCAAAACCAGTCAAATTTGGTTAAGCTTTCTGCCATTTAACTCCATTAGCTACTTTACAACAAACTACTTGTACAGTCTTTACCTATGTCTAAACTTGCCAACCATTCGCTCACAGTCTAGCACCCCGTCAACAATCCCATCTATTTACTCAGATCTTTCACAAAAGATTTCTTTTGACTATGCATACTCACTATTTCCCTCAAACAAACCAGCGAAAGCAGACAAACTCTTCAACTCATCTTTTAGTGCCCAAGCATTAAAGTATCTATTTGCTATTGTTCTTCTATACAATATACCCCAGGTACTTGGTATCTTAGTCTGTTATACCATCCTATGTTTAGACTATGGAAAAAACCATGCTGACGGTCTGCTTAACCTCCCTATTATCATCACCAGCTCACTATTTGGTATACTGATCCCTATTCATGGTCCTCTATCCAATATTGTCATGATGGCTCTCTCTGCTGTCTTTTGCTTACAGACCTTCAAACCCAGCTTAAATTCTAATGAAACACCTCCTCAAACCCTTTCTGAGCAGATAGCAGGAAGCCTACAAGCCTTAAAAGACCGTTACGAGACTACAAATGGTATCGAGTTGTTTACCTTGTGCACACTTTCATTAGCACTCACTTCTCCTTACTTAGCTTACCTACCGCTGCTATCCCCTATTAGCTCACTACTACTGTCACCCAGGTTAATACTAGCGCAGTCATTCATAATCAACATATATCTAGGTTATCAACTAGAGTTATTCTTTAGTAAGTGTGTAGCAGAATCTCCTGAAAAGATTCCCTCTCCTGAAAAAATTGTGAACCATTATGCCAAACAACTTTATCCTTATCTAAGCCCCCTTGTAAGCAATGCCTACTCTTCAGTTCAAAAATCGACGTGATGCCGGAGCCCAACTAGCTCTTAAAATACCGTACTGTGATGCGGTCATTGCCATACCTAGAGGGGGGATTCCTATTGCTGAGCCCATTTGTATCCAACACCAAGTGCCACTACTGCTAACATACCCCCGGAAACTAGGCGCTCCCAAAAATCCAGAATTTGCCTTTGGTGCAGTCAGTGAATATGGCGATGTGATTTTGAACCAACAGGTAATTGAGTCATTAGGCATAACGGAAAAGTACATCAACAGAAGCATTGAAAAAGCGCTATCTGAAATAGCAGAGAGACAGCAACAATACCCATGCCCCAATCTCTCTATTGAAGACAAAGTTATTGTCATTGTCGATGATGGAATTGCTACAGGGCTCACCATGCTATCAGCAATTGCCGCCATTAAGTCACAAAACCCAAAGGAACTAATAGTAGCAGTGCCTGTTGCCTCCAGTCACGCTGCAGAAACAATAAGCCAACAAGCTAGTTGGGTGTGTTTACATCAAACAGAACAATTTGGTGCTATTGGTGAGTTCTACCAAGATTTTAAGCAAGTAGAAACGCCAGAGGCTGTTGCCATCCTAAACAAGGTAAACCAATCTCGGCAACAAAAATGAATCCGCGCCCGGGAGGATTCGAACCTCCAACCGCCTGGTTCGTAGCCAGGTACTCTATCCAGTTGAGCTACGGGCGCATCCCAAAGATACTACTACAAAAACAACGCTAATACAATAGATCACAACACTTACTAATCCCACAATCTAAAAATAGAGTCAGTCTAGCACCTCAAAACATAACCCTAACCAAACATCCTATCTGACCAGTAGTAGTCTATTAGCGTAATCAAAAATCACTAGTGCTAACCTAAAAGAAAACCAGTCACAAAACGCTTCTGGTTATACCAATTGACCAAGCTCTGCTTTAGGCTCAGTTTCTTCTTCCTGAATACTATAGACAATTACTGCACACATGCCAACGATGTAAAGCCAATAAAATGGCATAGTATAGATCGTGCCATTATGTAGTTCAGCCATCATCCCTGCAATGGATGCTGTTACCATATAGTATATAAAACCTAGTATTGAAGCAGCAACGCCAGAAAACTTAGCATAAGGCTCCAAGGCCAATGAAATTGCATTACCAATGACTAATCCTAGACCAATCATAATTGAAAAAACAGACAATAGACTCATTACAATTAATAGGGCACCAGAACTTATCGAGGAAACCAACACACAAAACACTGCTGCCCAGGCCAGCGAAAACTGGACGCCTCTCAGCATAACCCTCTCTGTTGGCATACTTGACAGCATCCTTTGAGAGACAATACCACCACAATACCATGACAGACCTGCTACCATAAAACATACTGAAAATAATTCTGCAGGTAATTCTAAAGCCTGAATAAAGAAAAATGGTGCTTCTGAAAAAAATGAAAATCCAACACCGCACGCATGCCCAATCAAAAAAGCATAGCGCCATATCATTGGGCTTTTGATGACTTCAATATAATGTGATAGCTTAGGAACAGCCCGGCTTTTATCAATATGAGGCACATATCCCGTTAAGCCAAGAATTGATAAGGCAAACAACATAAGTGGCACATATACAAAATGCCAAGGCAGGTATGCCAAAACAGAAGAGCCCAGCAATGGACCCAACATAGGACCTATCGATATAGCCATCCCCAAACGTCCCATCATTTTTGCACGTTTCTTTTCCTCAAAGTAATCTCTGCATAACGTAATCACTAAAACAGCACAAGCACTACCCCCTACTCCTTGGAAAAACCGCGAGAATAACAGCATCGCTAAGTTAGGTGCTTGATAACATAATACCGTTCCCAATAAATAGACCATCAAACCTAATCTTAACGTCTTAATACGACCATGATAATCTGACAGTGAACCCCAGCATAGCATGCCAATGGCGTAGCCAAAGAGGTAAGTGGTGAAAACATGCTCAACTTCAGCCATATTCTGAGAGAACGTCTCCGCAATTGCAGGCAAACAGGGAGAAAAGATACTCTCTGATATCTGAGGCAATGTTGCTGTAGCAAGTAAAAATGGCACTAACACGATAATAAACCTATCTAATATTTTCAACATTATAACACAGGAACGACATTTTATCAATCACTTACACAAGACTCACAGCTACGGACTGACTTCAAAATACCTTTCCTGAAGCACACCTAGAACAGCCACTCTAAACGAAGACACACCCTCTAAAATCTCTGCCTCTTTAGGCAACATATGCTCTCTGCTAGGAGAGGCGGGCCTGTATGCAAGCATAACACTTTTCAGGTACGGTAAACGGCTTGAAGATACTGGCGAGCGCTGTAGTTCCAAATTGACCTGAGCTAAATCGGCTGGAAATATTTGTTGCAAAAAATCACGCCTGCTAGCCTCTGCATGAAGCAACATGCTATCTAGAGACACCATCGAATTAACAAATCTTGCAAAATAAGTCCTTTCACCGGGCAACTGGCTAATTTGCTTAAAGTACTTTTCCCTATACAACTTGAGATCTGATCGAGACATCCGCCTCTTCTCTCCACCCGCCTTACGACTCTCTATTTCTTTTGCATATAATAATAATTGCCTTAGATATTCTTCGAACGTCATTAACCCTAGTGTTTAACTCCCAATATCATATAACGGTATAAATTTCTGTCAACCAACTAACCCATAAATCCAAACCAAATACTGGGCTTTCAAGCGCATATCTTTGATTGCTTTTATGGAAGATGATATATTAATGATCTTATGTTAGCGAAAACCTAATCATGTTTACTTGGATCCTAGAACTCATCATCGCATTTATTATCGGCAGCATTCCTTTTGGAATTATTGTATGCCAAGCATTTGGTTTAAAGAGCCCGAAAAGCTATGGCTCAACAAACATTGGTGCTAGCAATGTAGCACGTCAAAACTTAAGTGCAGGCGCTATTACCTTCTTACTAGACGCATTAAAGGGCTTTATCGCAATCAAGTTCCTTTCTCATCATGA
>JBDQHG010000062.1:0-4869 GCA_040264995.1 Gammaproteobacteria bacterium
AACCACCTTTTAAGGTTTTTTTTAACTTATATTCGTATCTATTTAAAGGCTACTTTGAGGGCGCACCACAATAGATTGTTTAATAATAAAAAAACCTCCTGGACGCCTGTTTCTTTTCTTTTAAAAAATTATAACTTCTCTGACTTCTTCCCCCAGCAACAAAGAATATAGAACAGATCAGCCTTTGGCAATTAGGATAGTACGGGGGTTTCGGGGCGTGCCAGGCTTTGTGCTTGGCACCACATCCTATGATATAACTCAGAATACTCTATTGCTTGTTTGCAGATACGTTGCTTGTCAGAGCATCTTGTACCCAGCCAATAATGTCCGCTTTAGCCTTGAAACCGGAGAGTCGACTAACTTCTTTTCCTTGATAGAACAATAGAAGTGCTGGAAGCGACTTGATGCCTAGCGACTCGCATGCCCCAGGTGCCCTCTCAAACTCAACCTTACAAACCTCAAGCCAGGGGCTTTCGGCTTTTATTTCATCAATAATTGGGCTGAGTGCCTTACATGGCGCACACCATGATGCCCAAACGTCTAAGAGAAGCGGCTTGATTTTTGATGCCTCGACAACCGCTTGTTGAAAGTTTACATCCGTTACAACATCCCCCTCATCAAGCAATAAGGCGATATGTGAAAATGGCTCTTCTACTGCGCATACTGCATCATGAGACGAGACTGCTGCCTTCGCTTTGGTAAGATAACCGATGCAGGACTGATACGCCTGATAGCCTTTCTCGATTAGTGGCTGAGCATAGACGTCTACGTGTTCTTTCTCTACTTCACTGTAGAGGGCTACAATCTTCTCCTTGAATACCTCAAAGCCATCCTCACTCAACTCATGGCACTTCTCGTTGTAATTATCTTCTGCCTCCTGCTTTTCTAAAGCAGCCGTTAGTGCTGGTAGTTCGCTATGAATCATATATGAATCACGGAACTGATCAAGCGATAGCGAAGCCACCTGTGACCATAACGCCTCAGAGCCACTAGCTGATCGGGTTTCAACCATTTGAGTCAACCAATCAGAGAGCTGAATGGGCGTCCGTAAATCCTGATTAAATGCATCATGTGGAATGACATGCACTAACTGATTAATCAGGTTTAGCTTAAGCTGAATTGGATCTTTTTTTAGCTTCTCACCTATTACAGCCATAGCTTCTGGGGATTGATGCGCTTCTGATACAGGATACTTAGCTTTTAACTGTTCTAGAAGGTTTTGAGTATAAGACTGATCATGCACAAACACCTCTAACTGTGTTTGGTATATTGTAAAAATGCTGTCACAAAGTGACAAAAAGTCATCACCCAATAGCGACTTTACTGGCTCCATATATTGCTGAATAAGCAAGGCATCTTCTTGATGCGCCGTTGGTAAATGACCATGTTTCTTTTGTAGGACTGACATAACAAACTGTCGTATATTCATTATTTATCTCTTATCATTCCAAGATACTATATATCAGACCACCCTATAAGTCAAAATGCCGCCCCCAACTGCTTGCTAGCTATAGGCTACTCACTGCTACTATTCCATATCAGCATCCATCCTTGACCTATCCCCTGTTCTAATAGCACTAAAAATATACCTGACTCTCAAAAACAAAAGGGATGATGTCCTGCAAGCGGCTTTGCCGCTCATCATGAGCAAACGCTGGGGTATCATTATGACACGCCAGCGCATGCATCACTCATTCATTAGCTATCCTTTTTTTAGCTGCCAAATGGAGAATATTCTTCTTCAGACTCTTCACCCGATGATGAAGAAGCACTAGCAGACTCGCCTAATTGAGCAGCGTAATTTGGACGGGATCGAGCACTTCTCTCTGCTCTTTTTAGCTCACCTGATGCTTCAGCCCATAGCATTCGCTGTGTTTCTTCATCAAACTCTAGCTCAAGTATTTCGCTTCGCTCAGTTAGCTCTTTCCCACTCTGGATCTTAGGCTCTAGGTGTTCTTTTAAACCTGTTAAAAAACCAGACACTTCAGCATAAGTCTTCTTAAACAGCTTCTTCAAATATCTGTCAAACTGACTAGATACCATATTTTTACAAATAGCTGCCCTATCTACTGCTTTATATTTAGTCAATTGCACGACTAATTGTTTTTGTGCAGCTTTGTCTTGATGTTTGTTTTCACTATACTGAGCAATCAACCTAAGAAGTTTTGTCTCTACGTCTCGCTTTCTTTTTTTCCCCCGATCATTTGCTGCACATGCCAATAGCAATGCTTCTGGGTTTGCAGTTTTAACTCGATCTGTCTTTGTAATGGTCACTGATAATTCTTTTCTCATATTTATTTACCTATAATACTTTTTCACAACATCTCACAAGTTATGTTTATAATTGTCAATAACTTATGACAAAAGCTGGTTGCGGGAGATGATTGTCTTATTATGGTGAAGGTATCCGATACCCAAAAAGATTTGGATGTATACATGCATCAGTTCTCTGAGGTCTCTTTCGATACAAAAGATACTGTTGTTGCAAGCAATCAGCTAAAAGTTGAAGCACAAGACAAAGCAGCAGCAGGTGTAGGGAAAGCAAACCTTCAAAGAGACTCAGATCAACACCCTGAACCCTAATATAGCCCATAGCTTGATTATTAACCCCAGATAAGCAAGAACAACGAGGATGGCTCTCTATGTTTAAGTAGGGATAGCTAAGCATCTATTTCTGTCAACACTCAAAAAGCATCTATTAATACTGTTAGTTAATGTAAATGGTGATGATAAATGCCGGATATTAGTAATATACTACAGGTAATAATCGAGCGTGAAGAAATAAAATTCGAAGGCGACGTTGTTCCTGATGACATAGAGTCCAATACAAAAGCACAAAAAGATTTAGCAACTCAACTTGCAAAACATGTTTCTCAGACTTACGGGTATAACCCATTAAATAAGAATTTTTCAGGTCTAGACCAGCTTACAACAGAAGAAGTGGAGCAGCTAAATTCCTGTTTGGTACAAAGTGAGTTTACGATAGGCAAAGTATTACCTATGTATACATTAAATACAAATGGTCAATTGGATTCAGTGTTTTCTTCAATTAGTGCTGATTTAGTTAGGGGAATAACTGCAGGGAATTTTAGAACAGGTAATAAAAGTGGTGAACTAGTTGATATTGCAGGTGCTTTTAATAAAGATAAAACATATTTCAAAAAGTTTCAGGCAAATTTAGATAGATTAGATTATAAAGATATTAAAACAGCAGTCGCTTCTGTTCTTGTGGGACAGAAGGCTTTTGATACTGAGGGGAATATTCTAGAAATTGATGCCGAAGAGATAAAAGATAGGAGAGACCAAATAGTCAATAATCCAGATAATTCAACTATATTTTCAACATCATTCCAAACATTTTGTAGATCGGATGTTCAACTATATGCGCCACGATCAGCTAACGAGTCTTTGTTCTATATTGATGACACGGGCAAAATCACAGCTTTTCATCTTAGCTTCAATATGGGGCGGGGAGTGGATGCAGGTCAACCTCTAGGCGAATATCGAGATGAACTAACTAAAAATATTAGGGATGAAATTAACAAAATAGCAAAATTAACCGATCTTAAGAAGGTAAAAGAACAAATTAAGACGATTGTGGAAAAATATCCATCAACGACTTTAGCCACTATGAGTGGAGGAAAGTTTGAAAACGTAGTAAACCTTTCTCCCGATACTCAAAGCTGGGATCATTTACTGGGGGGTTTTATCCATAGCCAAGAGGATATGGAGTTGTATAATATGTTAAAGAATGATTCAAACATGATTAAAGACCCTAATTTTTATAAAACTCTCTTGGCTAATGTAGTAGAATCGGGGGTAATATTCGATAGATCTTCACTCCCAATAGCTAATATGACGTTGGTTCACAGAGCAGTTGGTCTTATTAAAAATAGAGGGGTTAGTATATCTGAGTTAAAATCTGTAGATGATGTGAATCAGCATTATGCTGCATACCACCAGCTGGATGCTGCTATGGGTTTAGCAGATAATAGTCAAAACTTAAAACAAGCAATGGCATTTTTAATCGTAAGTAATGATGATCAGGATATATTAAATGAGTTATGTAGCTCAGAGAAGATAAACGCTCTAGATGTTTTGCAGAGACTTTTGACTAGTGACGCACAACAGTATTTAGCTAACAAAACACCATTAAGATTAGATATGGAGGTGGTTAGAAAAGTAGGTATTCTTATCGAAGAGGGTGTTGATAGAGACCGGTTAACATCTGTAGATGATGTGAATCAGCATTATGCTGCATACCAGCGATTGGATGCTGCTAAGGGTTCAGCAGATAAAAGTCAAGGCTTAATACAAGAAATGGCATTTTTAACCGCAAGTAATGATGATCAGGATACATTATATGAGTTATCTAGCTCAAAGGAGATAAACGCTCTAGATGTTTGGCAGAGACTTTTGACTAGTGACGCACAACAGTATTTAGCTAACAAAACACCATTAAGATTAGATATGGAGGTGGTTAGAAAAGTAGGTATTCTTATCAAAGATGGTTTTAATACAGAGCAGTTAAGATCTGTAGAAGATGTATCTAGATATTATGGTTTAAAGAGTAAGTTTGATGATGAAAAGCAAAGGTTAGGTGCTAATCATGCATCTGCATATTCACCTGAATATTTAGTAAGAGGGCTTTTCGTATTTAATATTCTTTATTCCTTAGGCTATATACTGAGGTCTATTGCTTATAATGGCTCAGCATCTACTGTAGGCGAATCAACTAAATATAAGATTTTAAATATAATTGGCATTATTTTGCAAAGCCCGTTGTCATTTATGTGCTTTGATATAAAGAATCGCTGTCATGTGCTTATAGGTGAGAGAGGAGATGCACCTAGTACAGCTATGCAAAGC
>JBDQHG010000063.1:0-4752 GCA_040264995.1 Gammaproteobacteria bacterium
GCATAAGTTAAATCTTCATTTCTATGGCCATAGCCTGGGTGGTGCATTAGCACAATTGACTTTTCACTCCTTTCAACGTGCAATACTCCAAAATGCACTCTTGCCAAACAAAAGGCCTTTTAAGCCTGTTAAATCTAGTATTATAGATGTTCTTAATTTAGCACATACCCCAAGTGAAAGGACGCAATGGTGTTGGGGTGAGTATGTACTCAAAAGGCAGGCCCATTGGCATGTTAACCTCGAAAATGCCAGCAATCATTCTAGAGACGGGTTTAGCACTCGTAGTATCAGTGCACTCAGTATCTCTATAATTGCTAGCATGGACATTGCAACCTGGAATTCAGCAGGAGTTACTTCAGCTGTTGCCGCAAACAGTGTAGAAAATGCCGGACTTTTGTCTGAAATGGGAGTAGCGCACAGTGCTTACTTTGGAATAGTTGCCCAAGACGCTGTTCAAACTAGTGGAGAGGCTACTATTTTAGCAGGATGTAATTACACCGAAGCAAAGGTTAATATAATGAAGGTGGGGGCTACACCAGGGGCTTATTTTAAGCTAGCGGGCACTTTATTAGGGGTGATTCCTGGAGTGGCATTTGGTTCTATTGTATTCATCCCCGCTGTGACATTGTCTACTGTCCTTTGTGCAGTCTTACCAACGCTTCGAGCTCATAAAAGTAAACATTTCCAGGGTGGGATTAAAAGTCCAGTATGGGAGGAGTATAGCAACAAGACAGCTAATGGGTTTAATCGTGTAAATGCGACCCTGAGTAATAAATCATATTTACTTAAGTGTTTGGTGACAGTTAAAAGTTGTGTTGCCGCAAGCAGGAAGGATGTATCGCCTCTGGAACTTAACAGCTTATCGCCTATGTAGTTTTTTAGATGTTTAAGAAAAACTACACCTAGTTCTCACCTCATGATTTAGGGGGTAAAGTGCAGTGGTCATGAAAAAATGTAATGCCATTATACTTATGAGTTTAAACGTGTTTTAGTTAGAAGGTTTCGCTAGGGAAATACTTTGCGCTCGGGACCGTAATTCGGTAGAGTTATTCGGAGATGAGTATTAACCTAGCTTGATGATGAAGATTAATGAATTAGACTATATTTCTATCTTGGGTCCTACAGGCTCGGGAAAGTCAGAGCTTGCTATAGAGTTAGCTCGCCAGATCCCTATTGAAATCATTTCAGTAGACTCTGTGAGTGTGTACAGGGGCCTGGATATTGGGTCTGCAAAACCGACTCTTACAGATCAACAGTCTGTAGTCCATCATTTGATTGATATTTGTGATTTGAATGAGGTGTTTACAGTAGGGAAATTTGTAGAACAGGCGAAGGTATTAGTTCAAGAAATTAAGCAAAGAGGTAGACTGCCTGTTTTTTGTGGTGGTACCATTATGTATATGAAAGCATTACAGGGTAATTATCATAACCTCCCTTGTATTAGTCCAGCCACAGAGAGGGATGTCAGTGCTATTTATGAGAAAGAAGGCGTGTGTGGCCTATATCAGCGGTTAAAGGAAGAGGATCCACTCATGGCGGAAAAGTTGCACTTTAACGATAGGCAGAGAGTGCAGCGTGCATTAGCAGTAAAAAGGGAAACTGGACAATCTTTAAGTGAGTACTGGGGGCAGGGTAGCGATCATCAGCTTAATGGACATGATTTTCTGCTGATGGTCACTGATAGGAAGCAGCACCGTGTTAAGCTAGCTGAGAGGGTTGATCAAATGCTAATGACGGGATTTGATGAGGAGTGTAAAGCGCTACTTGAAAAATATGGAGAAGGTGTTCGGTCTCATCCAGCAATCCGAAGCATTGGCTATAAGGAAATGACACTTTGTATTTGTGAGAGTTTGACCATAAAGGACGTGAGAGAACTCATGATTGTTTCTTCGGCACAATTTGTTAAAAGACAGATGACCTGGCTAAATGCATGGCCTAAAGAGAAATCAACTAGGTTTTTGTTGAATGATGATAATTCAACACTATCTCATATAGCTTCAAGTATTGTTGAAACCCTAATTAGATAAAATTATAATCAGGGGTAAATATTGATGATATAGGAATAGCTATATCAGCCTAACCATAACAACGAGGAGTTGGAAATGTCACAACAATCGGCAAAAGGGCACTCACTGCAAGATCCTTTCTTAAATGCACTAAGGAGACAACGGGTACCTGTTTCGATTTATCTTACGAATGGTATTAAGCTACAAGGACAGGTAGCTGCATTCGACCAGTATGTCGTACTACTAAAAAATAATACTAAACAAGTTGTATTTAAGCATGCAATTGCAACGGTTGTTCCATCTAGAAACATTATCTACTCTGATGATAGTAATCTTGATGGTGGGCAAGCACATGGCAATATAGCAATGTCTGAGCCAGAAGAAGACCCGATTGAAAACTTCTAAGTATTTTGTGGGTCCTTCTTATTAGTTCAACCTAGAGGGACCTAACTTAACATAATGCAAAGCTCTTCAATGTTTAAGTCATTGACCCAATATTACAGTGTCTAATATTTAGGTTTCTGCTGTTATGGTTTTATGTCATGACCTAGGACAGATAAAAAAAGAATCATATAGCTATATTTTTTAAAAAAACATTGAGGTATGTTTTCGTTTTTTCCTGCTCTTATTCTCACTTATTTCTTGGGTGTGGATACATAGGCTGTAGATCCCCTGATTGAAGATTCTAATACTTGTAGGGCACTACTAACCGTGTTATTATATTAATAATCTAAGGAGGGTAAACGGAAATGCAGGGCGAATCACATATTGAAACCGTCTTTAATAAAGAAGATGATCCATGGAGTAGAAAACGTGATGATGCACCACCTAATTTAGAAGAAATCTTTAGTGATATATTCGGGGCTGGAAAAACTAAACGGTCAGGCAGGTCTTCTTCAGGAAATGGTCGTAATGCTTCTTTTGGTTTAACCCCTATTATTATCATTCTTACGCTCTTATTCCTTGCTTCGGGTTTTTTTATTGTTGACCCCGCAGAAAAGGCGGTGATTATCCGATTCGGACAAGTTCATCGGATTGCTGGCCCTGGGCCAAACTGGGTTTTCCCAATCGCTGAGAAGCGGGCAATTGTTAACACGCAAAAAATTGGTTCGTTTAGCTATAGCGCAGAAATGCTAACAAGTGATGAAAGTTATGCAGATGTTGATGTTTCCGTTTTTTATCGAATAGATAAGCCAACAGACTTCCTATTTAATGTTGTCGGCCCTATTGAATCCCTTGGACAGGCAACTGCTAGTGCTCTAAGGCAGGTTGTTGGCAGCACTGTTTTGGAGTCTATTTTAACTGATGGTAGATCAGAGGCTAGAGAACAAATTGAGCAACAGCTTAATAAGATTGTACAGCTTTATGGGTTGGGGATCGAAATCACAGATGTTAAGTTGCAGGATGCTAAGCCACCTGCTGCTGTAAAGCCCTCATTTGATGATGTTATTCAAGCTCGTGAGGATTCTGATCGATATATCATGGATGCAGAAGCGTATCGTAATATGGTAATCCCAAGGGCAGGTGGTGAGAGGATGAGAATAATTAACGAGGGTAATGCAGAATATGCAAGTGTTGTAAATGATTCACATGCTCAAGTTGCTGGTTTTATATCCATTCTACCTGAGTATAGACGTTTTCCTGATATTGTTAAAAAGAAGATGTTCATTGCAACTATGCAAGATTTATATGGTAAAACCAAGAAAGTGTTTTTATCTAACGAGGGTAACTTAAATCTTTTGCCATTAGGCGATTTATTTGCGCAGAGCGCTGAGGTAAGTCATGACAAGTAATGTTCGAGTTTTTATGTTAATGGTGGCTGTAATTGCCTTGTTTGTGCTAACACAAGTTCTATTTATAATTATGCCAGCACAGGCGGGGCTTGTAGTACATCTTGGGAGTTTAAACACGCTAGAGTCAGGCGAGGTTAAGGTATATAAGCCAGGACTGCATGTTAAGTTGCCAATTATTGATCGCTTAACGAGTATTGACACTCGTTTACAATCATTTGATGTACCCTCAACAAGAGTGCTTACCCAGGATCAAAAGTCAGTTTTTGTTGATTATTATACAAAATGGTATGTAAGTGATTTCTCCACCTTTTATAAAACAACAGGGGCAGATTTCTTTAGAGCGGAAGAGATACTAAAGCGTAAGATTTCTGATGCTCTGAGGGCTGAGTTTGGGCGGAGAACCCTAAGTGATATTATTTCAGGTGATGAACGAAATCAGATTATCCAACAAATGCAGCAAAAAGCCAGCCTAAGTGCTGAAAACCTAGGGCTCAAGGTGCTGGATGTAAGGTTAAAACGTGTTGACTATCCTCAGGAAGTGACACTATCAGTTTATGAAAGAATGAAGTCTAGCCGCCATCGTGAAGCTAAGCGATATCGCTCCGAGGGCCAAGCTGAAAGTGAAAAGGTTAAGGCTGAAGCCGATAAAGATGCGAGTATCATTATTGCAGAATCAAAACGGGAAGCTGCAGAAAGAGTGGCTGAAGGGAAAAAAGAAGCTATAGAGATTTACAACGCCGCATATAGTAAGGCTCCTGACTTTTATGAGTTCTACATTAAAATGCAGGCCTATAACGCCTCGGTAAAGAATAATGAGCTTATGATATTATCTCCAGATCAGCATGAATTCTATGCTTTATTATCGAGAAATAAGTGATACTGGGAATATTTTCTAGTGTTGTCCTATAAGTCAAATTCTTAAGCATTATTTATTCACGTAGTATATACCTTAA
>JBDQHG010000064.1:0-4750 GCA_040264995.1 Gammaproteobacteria bacterium
AATCGATCTAAGCAGCTACCGAGAAGTATGTCTCACACGCAGCAACTGTTAGCTGAAATTGTGCAGCTGGAAGAACCAGCTTTGATAAAAGCACTTAATGTAAGTTCAGCAATCGGTAAAGATGCTTGGTTATCATTTCAGGCATTAGCGCAACAGGATTTTGATGCTGAGCAGGTGACTGCGTGCATTGATCTATACCAGGGAGATGTTTACAAGGCACTAGACGTTGGGTCATTAACCCCGGAAGACTTATTATTTATGGAAAGAAATCTTAGGATTATTTCTGCATTTTATGGTCTACTTAAACCTTTTGATGGTATTTGGCCGTACCGGCTAGAGATGGGAAGTAAACTTCCCCACCCCCCAGATCTTACCCGTTACTGGCTAAACGAGGTCACTACCATGGTGCAATCAGAGCAGCCTGAGTATATTTTTAATTTAGCTTCTGTACAGTATGCTAAGACGGTGAAAAGTGACCATGGTGCAACTTGGTGTGATATTGTGTTCCAAGATAAGGGGGCCGACGGTCAGTACCGAGTGATTGCTGTCCGTGCAAAGAAAATGCGAGGGCTTATGTTGCGTTACATGGTGAAGAACCGAGTGACGCACCCAGAACAGCTACTGACCTTTACTGAAAATCATTATGCAATCTGCGAAGCCCAATCAAGCCCTGGCAGGCTGGTATTCCAGTCTATATAGGCTACAGGCCCTTATGCCAGGTGTTTTGTTCCACATGGGTCTTATCTGTGCTAATTTCCCTATATTTGGATTAGGGATTAGATTTTTATATCATCTAGCTTCTTCACGCACCTCCCGGCAAATACAGATAACCTGGCTCGGAGTTGGTATTCAGCTGTATTATTTTGCACCCGTGTACTATCAAGTTCTTTCTCCAATGAGTTGGTATACCTTTGGGATTTTTTTGGGGGTGTGCTTAGTCTTTATTGGGCTGTGGTGGTTATGGTGGAGAGGATACCAGAGTCTCATTTTTCTTGATTCGACAGGGTTAATGCCAGTGCTATGGTTGTTCATACTACAGCTGCTATGGTCTGGGCTAGGAATTGGCTTTTATCAACTGTCACCTCTGCTGGTTAATACACCGTTTGAGGGGCTGATTTATGGATTAGGAGACTATGGTATTTGGCTGGTATTACTCTGCTTGCACCAAAAAAATCAATTCCGGTGTTATGTAGGTTTATTGATACTACTCATTGTAGGCAGCATGATGGCAGGAAGCATGTCTATTGAGCATGAGGTGCAGCCTGATTGGTTATCGGAGATCACAATCTATGCAGAAGGGCAGGGGCATGATATTTCTCAGGGAGATGCAATTGTGGCAAGAAGAATTCACCAGGGGGATGCTGTATACCATGCAAGTGTGGGTGTTGGTGACGTAACAGGGGTTTCGGTTAAACGACATTTAGTTCCCTGGGTAGAAGAAGGCTATACACCAAGAAAGCTTGCACGTGTATTTGATTATCAGGGCCATAAAATATTAGTGTTGATTTGTAACGATGTACTGTTCCGGGATTTCGCTGATGAAATAGCAGAAAGTGATAGGGTGGTTGTACTGAGTCACTTGAGTGACTTAGCTCATACGCCTATTTTAATATACTTTCAGCAGTATCTTAGGTACCTATCTATATACTATGGCATTCCTATCCACCATATTGATCAAGATTTTAACCAGGTGTTTGGAGTGGGGGCAATAAAGAAGTGAGGTTATAAAGCGATTAGGTGTATTTTAGCCAGTCCTTATTCAGGACTGTCAAAATCTTCATCTGTTCCTTTCTCCATAAGCTCTTTCTCCGTAAGGAATAGCATTTTGGCTATCTCTGGCTTTTTGTCATATAATTCGATACGATCTACGACACGATCAAAGCACTCAGTGATGAGTTTAGCGTTCCAGTCTAGGTGGTGTAGTTTGTGGTCAGGAGCAAATGATAGGTATATAAACCTTAGTGCCAACTCATCCTCCTTGTACTTTTTAAGGAACTGGTGGTAGGCTTCGTGTGTATGAACGAAACAGACAAATCGGCCTAAAAACACCATGTCGGCAGGGGTTAGGGAGTGGCTACTGAAAACATTTTTATCTTGCTGGGAAAGTGATAGCGCAATATTCAGGTATATCGGATTGAGGAGTTCAGCATTGATAACCAGCTTTTCATTGATAACCGTTTTAAGTAAGTCTTCATAAGGCCCGATATCTGGAGGGAAGGTGTATTCAAAAAATGTGTCAGGGCATGGGGAGCCCGTTGCTTGCAGAAATAGCGTGTCTAGTTTTTCTAAAAACTCAATAGTTTTTTGTGGTGATCCATAAAAATGGGGTTCAAAAACGACTATGTCTGGTTTGTAGTCAGGCACAGACTCCCTGATTTTCAGTGCTCTTGTCTGGAAGTAGGGCATCGAGGCAAGGTCAGTCCAAAATATAGTTAAAATAGCCCAGCCTTTTCTGTTTTTAAAAGTCAGGGATGAGTAATCAACGGCCTGGACACCAATCTTTTTCTGGATGCCATCAGCCTTAGCAGTATACCCAGACTTGTCAAATAGGTACTTAGTAAAACGTCTCATGTATGATTCCATGCTAACTATCAGTAGTATAGCTGAACCAAATGCGTATATAAAGAAATCATTTATGGGGCTATAGAGAGAGGTGGGAGTCGATTTGGCAAACCACTGAGATACGTAGTGTCAGTAGGGGGTGTAGCTGCTGCTTGAGAGATTTAAGGCAGTATGTACGTTGAGCACGTACAGCAGCAGTGATCATAATTTGATAACAGCTTAATCCTCGTCTTTTCCCTGCGGGAAAGAACATGGGGCCGGCTATTTCACACCCGTCGATAGGAAGGGGATGGAAGTGGTTAAGAAATGCTAGCTGTTTTTCAGGACCACGGATAAAGAGACAGGCTATGTAGCGATATGGTGGGAGGAGGAAAGCTGCACGTTGTTTGAGAAGATATTCATAACCTTGGTCCATGTTGTTTAGGCTAGTGTATAATATGTGGTTTGGGGATTGGGTTTGAATATAGACACAGCCCTGTTGTGCTCGCCGGCCACTGCGCCCAGCTACTTGGAGAAGCTCACAATAAAGCTTCTCTTCGCTTCTAAAGTCTGAAGAATATAGGTGGTGGTCATTGTTCATAACAACAACCATGTTCAGTCGGTCAATATCATGACCTTTCGTAATCATTTGGGTGCCTACTATAATGGTAGCAGGCTGTATTGCTAGCGACTGTAGTGCTAAAGCAGCTTCCTGGTTAGAAAGGTTGTCTGTATCGACTCGGATGACTGGGTGCCCCGGCCAGGTATTTTCTGCAATTTCCATAATGGTTTGGCTACCAGCGCCCCAGTGGCTGAGTTCTGATTGCTGGCACTTTGGACAGTCCTCTAGTTTAGGTAGTCGGAGTTCACAGTGGTGGCAGTGCATTTGTTGGTCAGTATGACAAACCAGTAGTCTATCACAGCCGTCACATCGATGCTGGAACCCGCAGCTATGGCAGCTAGAGATACGGGAATATCCTCGTTTACCAATAAACAACATGACATGGTGGTTTTGTGTTAACTCCTGCTGAACAACAGGAATAAGTGATGGAGAGAGCACTTCATTTGGCTTAAGTGTAATAAGCTGTATCTTGGGCACAACCGCATTATAACGCTCCTTAAGGCGAAAGAGAGAGTACTTCTGCTGGTTGACATTGTGTAGCGTTTCTAAGCTTGGGGTTGCAGACCCTAAAATAACGGGGATATTAAGCAGGCTGGCCCGGAGTATCGCTGCATCTCTTGCAGAATAAAAGAAAGGGGTGTCTTGGCGATAGGACTCTGAGTGTTCTTCATCAACAATGATTAAGCCTAGGTTTGGAAGGGCGCTTAGTATTGCACTACGTGTTCCAATAACAACTGAGGCTTGAAGATGCCTGGCGCTTAGCCAATTAAGCCCACGTTGTTTAATTGCTTGATTGGAGTGAAGGATGCTGGGCTCAAACCCTATTCGCTTTGCAATCTTTTGAACGGTTTGCGGGGTGAGTGCAATTTCAGGCACAAGAATTAACACTTGTTGCTTCAGTTGTAGAGTCTGGTGAATGAGATGTGCATATACCTCTGTTTTTCCACAGCCTGTAATTCCCCAGAACACGCGGGTGTTATTAGGTTCGCTTTGTAATGAAGTCAAGCAATCTTGCTGTGCAGGTGATAGTAGGGGGAGTTTCGCACCATTGGTTGTTGTTACAGGTTGTTTTGGCGGATCGCATTTTACAAGAAGATGGGTGTCGATCAAAGACTGTACGCTTTTTGCACGGAATTTTAATAACAAGCAAAATAGTGAGACAGGTTGTTTTGCTAATGCTAATATCGCAGCCTGAGTGGGGGTAGTGGTCGCAAAACTACAGGAGTTGGCAGCAGTATAGTACTGAGGGTCACATTGTGTATCCTCTTTGAGAAGTAACGCAGGAAGTGCTGCAAGGGTAATCTGATTGATACTATGATGATAGTATTGAGCAGTACGCTCTAAGAATTCTATATGGCTTTGGGGTAAAAGAGGTTCTTGGTCTAAGACACGAACAATCGGTTTAATCTTGTGCGGGGGTAGGTCACAGTGTTTTTGGTGTGCAATAATAATACCTACTTTTTTGCTTTTTCCAAAGGGTACTAGAACACGATGCCCAATTAGGCAGAGTGAGGAGGAAGCTTTGTAAGTAACAGGAGCTTGCATAAAGCTAGGAAGTACAACTAAGAGGTACATAAACTATTTTCG
>JBDQHG010000065.1:0-4698 GCA_040264995.1 Gammaproteobacteria bacterium
CACCTGCTATTGTTTCATTACTATTAGGTAACTCATTTAGCATCGTTAAGTTCAGCTGTCGATTAAATGACTCGTGATCAGCATACCCCCCTCCCTGATACGATGCAGAATCAACCCCGTTAATACTAAGTAATCGACCTTTAACAATAGGGTAAAACGGCGTATCTGCCAACCAATCAAATTCCTGCTGAAGCTGGCTCACTTGCCCCGGTTGAATCCCAATCATGAAGCTATTGGCAGACTGTTGTGGGAGAGTATCTTGCCAAGTTGGAATGGTTTGTGTCTGTACATGCCATAGGAACAACCCAGCAGATATCATCATAGAAATAAATAGCACCATAAATGTATATTCGTACTTATGTAGGCGCATTCCACTCAGCAGCAATAACGACCTAGTCCCGCCTTTCTGCAATAAAGACATGACTAGTTTTAGCACCCCAAACACCACAAGATATAATAACAAGAAAACCACTGAGCTTAATATCACATATAGCATAACATCCTGCGCTCTCCAATCGACATATGAGGCATATACTGCCACCAAACTACAGGATAAAAACATTAAAAAGTGATTGATAGACCTTGGCTTTCGGTTCAATAGCAATATGGCCTGCATAGATACTACGCTTCCAATATGCACCACCACCAAGGTGATAAAGATTGGTAAAAAGACCATGAGCGTTCTTGTAATCAACTCTAGCCAAGAATATGACATTCTAACGGGCAGCTGCTCAAGCACATAATCTAAAACACCTGTTAATAAAAGCGAGATACACACCCCTATCAGTAGAGCCTCAACCATGGATCGAATAATTGGTTTAACTAAGTAAGTGACACGCTGAAATCTACTTCTACCTAATGCCATTAATATCCCTGATTCCCTAGCATAATAATGACAGTAGTGCTCCAGTGCTAAATGAACTAAAAATCCAGCCATTATATACCCAACAAAACGCAGCACCCCTAGTATCTCAGCTACTTGTGTTATCACACGCTCCACACGACCAAGAGATTCTTTAGGCTGAATAACCTGCGCATCCTTTGGCAAAAGTGCCTGCAGCTTATTGCTTAATTGCCCGGGACTGTCTGTAGAGATATAGGTGTAGTGGTGGAGTCGCGATGTCTCACTAATCAAACCAAGAGATTCAGCTTGGTCATACCTGACAAAAACACTTGGACTAAACGCCTCAAAGTCAAAGATTTGTTCGTCTTGTTGTGAGGTAAGTCCTGAAACCACTAAGGTTCTCTCACCCACTATTACTGTATCCCCCATCGCCAGGCCTACCTGGCCTGCAAAGACCTGATCAACCCAAACACCATCTTCTGGAATTGGGGTGTCAGTATTTGCCTCTAGTGCACCATATAGTGGATACTGATCATCGATCAGCTGCAAGTGCACCAAGTACACTTGGTCATTTGCAAGCATCATCGTACTAAGCTTAATGCTCATTGAAGTTTTTTCAGTCTCTAAACTCTCTATTTCTTGGTATTTATGCTGCTTTACAACTAAATCTCCCCCTGCCCAAACAGAAGCATACTGCTGTTTGGATGCCATGAGCTGTGTCGGTATCGCATCAAGTGAAAAGATTAAAATGAAACTCAATGCCAGTGCACTTTTCATTTGCCATAGGTGCTTAAGCATGAGACAGAGACTCCAAACTCATCACACGATCGCATCTATCTGCTACACTCAAATCATGCGTTATTAACAGTAGTGTCATTTCCTGAGTCTGACGAAGATGGAAAAATATGTCCATCACCTGCTGT
Organism: Gammaproteobacteria bacterium; assembly: GCA_040264995.1. Lineage (GTDB taxonomy): Bacteria > Pseudomonadota > Gammaproteobacteria > Comchoanobacterales > Comchoanobacteraceae > Synchoanobacter. The sequence continues at coordinate 1,768 of JBDQHG010000065.1, forward strand.
GCAGTTTCTTTATCTAACTGTGCTGTTGGCTCATCTGCTAATAATATCTTTGGCTTTTTGATCATTGCTCTAGCAATCGCAACCCGTTGTTTTTCACCACCCGATAAATGCCGCACCATCACATGCATACGATGTGATAATCCTACCTCCGTTAATACCTTCTCACACGCCTCAACATTCATATGCTTAGGCATGAATAGCTTAACATTCTCAAATGATGTTAACCCAGGGAATAAACAAAAATCCTGGAACACCATGCTCACATGCTTATCTCTAAAATTGACCCTTTCTTCCTCACCTAGTTGGTTCACTGCTATCCCACAAACCTCTACCTGACCTGAAGAAGGTATATCAATCCCACTTATTATGTTAAGCAGGGTTGTTTTTCCCGAGCCCGACGGGCCTGTAATTGCAACATGTTCCCCTGGGTCAACTTGCAAACCTACCCCTTTCATGATATCAATAGAGGTGTTTCCTGTAGTCACGGACTTTGAAACATTGGTGAGATTTATGACAGTCATTGCATCCCTTAGACAATTTATTTTCCTATTAACATTATGCCTTTTTACACCCAGTTACGCAAAAGTTTTTGACTTGGTGATTTTAGGTGATAGCGTCAGCTCTGGCTACGGTGTTAACCCAAAAGAAAACTGGGTTGAGCTCACGACAAGCCAATTAGGATGCAAGATTAAATACCTCAACCTTAGCACCCAAGGTGCTACATCGGCTGACGGTTTAACCACATTATCCGATTTCTACAAGACTCATCAAGCTAAAACTTTAATCATTGAACTAGGTGGCAACGATGCGCTACGTGGTCAATCCCTCACCCAGCTATATAAAAACTTAAGCACGTTGCTGCTTACTGCTAGTGATAATAAAACAAAGGCGCTTTTAGTTGGAGTAGATATGCCTCCAAATTATGGCACCTTTTTTCGACAACGGCTCAAATCTACCTATGAGCATGCAGCAGCAAGCAACTCCGTATCCAGTATCTATTTAGACTTCCCTAATAATCCGCAGTTGATGCAAGAAGACGGCATCCATCCTAATGCCCTTGGTCACCAGAAAATCGCACAAATACTAACGCCTGAGATCTCAACGCTAACATGCACGCTTACCCCCTAAATTGCTCCTAAACACATCATCAGCTCATGCATTGACAGCACTGCTGCCCTAGGCTATATTTAACTCAACACTGTATAGTGAACCACTTAACCTTAATACTTTTAATCAAAGGCCCTATATGAGCGACATTTTGACAATCTTATTGCTAATCCTCAGCCAGTGCTTAATCGCTTATCTAGGATACAGAACACTTAAACAATACCAACAGCAACAGTTACAACAGTTTGAAAAATCCACGCAGTCAAACATCACCGAGATCCTATCAGGCACCAATGAACGCTTTTTTGAGCAAATACTCAAACAGCAAGGTCAGACAAAGTCAGATATCCTTCAAACGTTACTACAAACACTAAAACACCAGCACGAACAAGCTTCTACCAACCACAAAAACCTCTCTGATGTTGTTCATGCTAGACTCCATGACATTACCAAAGAAGTCACTCAGAAGCTCCACAACGGTTTTGAGAAAAACAATGAGGTGTTTCACAGCGTAGTAAAAAGACTCTCTCTCATTGATCAAGCACAGGAAAAGATTACTTCACTATCTGAGAACGTAGTAGCACTTCAGGACATTCTTACCGATAAGTCCTCTAGAGGCGCATTTGGAGAAGTACAGCTTGAGCAACTCATTGCAAATATTATTCCGCCAAAGCACTTCAAACTTCAAGAACAGCTACCTAATGGAAAGAGAGTTGACTGTCTATTACTCATGCCACAAGCATCAGGACATATTGCAATCGATGCTAAATTCCCATTAGAGAACTACCAAAAACAGCATGGTTCTGACGAGATTACTCAAAAGACTGCTTTTGCTCAGTTTAAAATCGACATCAAAAAACACATTGACGACATCAGTGAAAAATATATCATACCTGACTTTACTTCCCAAGGCGCTATGATGTTCATCCCTGCTGAAGCAGTATTTGCACACATCCACGCCCACCACCCAGACCTTATTGCTTACGCACATAAGAAAAAAGTTTGGCTGACTTCTCCAACTACCTTAATGGCTGTCTTAAACACAGCACTTAGCGTGATTAAGGATTACTCAACCCGTGAGCAAGTCGATATTATTAAACAGCACCTTGCCTATCTTGCCCAAGACTTTGATCGCTTTGATAAACGCATGGAACAACTTGCGCGTCATATTGGTCAAGCAAACAAGGATGTTGACCTCATCCAAAAGTCATCCACCAAGATATCTCAACGGTTCAATAAGATAGAGAACTGTGAACTAACAGCTATTTCTGAACACTCTGAGCAGCAAGAAGATATTGCTGTATAACATAAACACACATGGGTTTTCAGCCCAGCAGCTTAAGACGTTATGTATTTTCTTTGTAGTGATTTATTGCTACAATTATGAGCGCATAACCGTAGCGAAACAATGACAATTACTCAACTCTATGACGTTATACAACAGGGACCTATAAAACCCCGTCTCGCTGCAATCATCATTGCAGCTCTGATTCTATGGGCGTTCCCAGCACCATTATACCACTTTGTTATCTATTACCCCTGGTTATTAATTTCTTATATTTTCAACCCCTTTTTGAACCTATTGCCCAGCCTATTCCTCCTAGAGAAAGCTGGACTACTGGTTGCAACAGTTATGGCTGGATTCCACACTTATCAATATTACCAACAGGAACATCCTGATATGACAGAAGAGGAGCAAAACAAGCAACTACGATCCTACCAGTTTGCTACTACTATCAGCTTGTATACCCTCTTATACTTGATGATAATCCGCCCAATAGCTGTTTCCACTGCAGCAAGAGCAGTGCTTGCATTCCTCCCCTC
>JBDQHG010000066.1:0-4604 GCA_040264995.1 Gammaproteobacteria bacterium
AAAATGGGACAAGGCGCAGTATTAGTTGTTGGCGCTATTATATTTTATTTTTTGACATGCATCCGTGTTCTCAAAGAGTATGAGCGTGGTGTTGTATTTATGCTTGGGCGCTTTTACAAAGTAAAAGGACCTGGCCTTGTCATCTTAATTCCAATTGTACAAACCATGACACGACTTGAACTTAGAACCCTTGTGATGGATGTTCCTGCACAGGATGTCATCAGTAAAGACAATATCTCAACCCGAGTCAATGCAGTCGTCTATTTCAAGGTCATTGATCCTGAAAAAGCCATTATCCAGGTAGCCAACTTCATTGAAGCAACTGCACAGCTTGCACAAACAACACTGCGTTCAGTATTGGGTGAGCATGAGCTAGATGAGATGCTCAGCCAACGTGAACAACTCAATACACGTTTACGTAAAATTCTTGATGAGCAAACTGACTGCTGGGGCATCAAAGTCACCCAAGTTGCAATCAAGGATGTGGATATTGATGAGTCTATGCGTCGTGCTATTGCCAAACAAGCAGAAGCTGAACGTGATAGACGTGCCAAAGTTATTCATGCAGATGGTGAACTACAAGCCTCTTTCAAACTAAAAGAAGCCGCTGACATACTCTCAGCTTCTCCTGCAGCCATTCAACTACGTTATTTAGAAACCCTCTCAAGCATCAGCTCAGATAAAAGCTCTACCATCGTCTTCCCACTACCTATGGATATGATTGGGAAGCTTATCTCTCCACCTCAAACACACCATGAGGATGTAAAATGATTCGTAAACTACTTGTTGCGTTTTCCTTATCCCTAACGCTTGCTGCAATCCCAAGTGCACTACCTTCGTCAAAAACCGCTACTCAAGCCGTCACCATCACGCCAGTGATTCAGCAACTGTATGAATTACAAGTCTCTGGTGGATATCATGTTAACATAGAAAAAGGGAATGCCTGGAAACTTAGCATTACAGGCTCTCAAGAAGCCATTGATAAAATCGTAGTATCACAAGCTACAGATACTTTGTCTCTCTCACCTATCAATGAACAAAGTAGTTTCATGGGGAAACTTTTCAACTTCAGAGACGAAGACTCTCAGCAGTACCAAGTTGCAATCAACCTGACTGTTCCAGCACTTGCCAGCATCCGCTTACTCGGCAGCAGCTCTGCAGACATTGGACTGGGCGTCAATATTATAGATATCACTCTCAGTGGTGACAGCGCGTTAGCTATGCAAGACCAAACAGCTCCCAGAATCAATGCTTCACTTCATGGCACATCTTCACTAAAAGCCACAACTCTACAAGCAGATTCCATAACCTTGGCACTACATGGTAGCACGACGGCATCAATCCTAGCTGCAAAAGCTCAGCAACGCATTATGCTTGGCCAAGCGGGTAACAGTAAACTTAATATTGGGCAATTGAGAACAAGAGAGCTTTCCATAAATACTTCCGGTCACTCAACCACTGGCATTGGTCATGCGGAGACAAGCAATGCATACGTTGATAATCATGGTGGAACTGTCACCCAGTTCAACCATATTGAAAGCCGGACTTTTGCCGCTAAATTATCAGGCGCTGCATCATTAACCATTGAAGATGGGCAAAGCTTAAAGAGCCAAATTTCAACTTCTGGTAAGGCTGAATTCAATATCACAGGTGATTTTAGTTCAGGCATTATGGATAAAAAAGCATTATAATACTCTTGTTTTCACTAACTGCACCCAATTATGAAAGTTGTATCTCTCAATCTTAATGGCGTTCGTGCCGCAATGCGTAAAGACCTACTCTCCTGGGTAAACCAAGTAGATCCTGACATCATCGCTGTGCAAGAAACCAAAGCACAAATCCCCCTCTTATCTCCCCAAGAGTATGAGATTCCTGGATACGTCTGTGACTTTTCTAATGCAGAAAAGAAGGGCTATAGTGGTGTTGGCATATACGCAAAAAAGAAACCCATCAATATCACTAAAACCATCGGACTAGAGTGGGCTGATCAAGAAGGGAGATATATTGCTTTTGAATACCCTAGTTTTATTGTTATATCACTGTACCTACCTTCTGGCTCTAGCGGTGAACACAGGCAGGCTCTCAAATACCAGATGCTAGATTATTTTTATCAACACTCACTACAGTCTTATCTGACACTCGACAAACCCGTGATTATCTGTGGAGACTGGAACATTGCCCATAAAGTCATCGATATTAAAAACGCAAAATCCAATGAGAAGAACTCTGGGTTTTTACCAGAAGAACGTGCATGGATGGATAAAGTGGCAGACCTTGGATACTGTGATGCCTTTCGAGAAGTGTGTAAAGAGCCACACCAATACACCTGGTGGTCTTACCGAGGCAGAGCAAGGGACAATAACGTTGGTTGGCGGATTGACTATCAGATGGTTACCCCTAACCTAAAAAGCCGTATCCTACAGGCAGAAATCTTCCCCCTTCCAAAGCTTTCGGATCATGCTCCTTTGTTAATTACCTACCAAGATCTCTAAACGTGTGCACAGCTAATAGCCACCAATAGATTATTAGTGTAATATAACCTTTTTTTGATGATGAAAATGAACCGATACTGGCAACACAGTGATCTAAAAACCCTCGCTATCCTGGCACCACTAGTCGCACTATTTGCACTGAGTTTGGATTTCTTTATTCCTATTGTTCCTCAACTCAATGAACACTTCTCAGTCAGTGAAGAAATGATGCAACTCACTTTATCAGGGTTTATGTTAACCTGTGCCATTGCTCAAGTGATCGCCGGCCCTTTATGTGATAAATATGGCAGACGTCCTGTAGCGCTATCAAGCCTCAAGATATTCATTTTGGGCTCCATAATCGCACCATTATACCCATCATTCTACTTCCTACTATTTGCACGGCTATTACAAGCAGTAGGTGCTTCTGGAACCTTTCTCTGCGCATATACAACCGTCAGAGACTTATACCCTCACTCCTCTGAAAGTGCTCGGATATATAGCTATATCAGCGTTTGTATTTCTCAATCTTCCATTTTCGCACCTGCTATTGGTGGATATGTAGCACAACAAACTATTTGGCAATCGGTATTTGTGATACTAACCTTCGTTGGTCTCCTAACGCTTTGGAGCAGCTGGAAACACTATGCTGAAACCACACCCCATAAACACCCTATCCACCGTGCACATCTCAAGCGAGCCTACTACTATGTTCTTATCAACCGAAACTTTCAGGTATACTCCCTAGCAGCAGCAACAGGAATGGGAAGCTTTTTTATGTTCTTCTCTCAATCTCCGTACATCATCATAGAAACCCTTGGTTATAGCAAACCTATGTTCGGTATATTCTTTGGGATTGTAGGAAGTAGCTTTTTCTTAACCAGTTTGTGCACGAGTAAAATCTGTGACCGAGTTGGGCCTCATTATACCGTAGAGATCGGGGCTAGCTTAATGACACTAGGAGGAATTGCATTAATCCTACTACACCTCTTTCTTGGGGTCACTATTATCGGTTTTATCCCCCCTATGATGTGTGTTGTATCTGGAGCAGCCCTTACCATTGGTGCAGGACTTGCAGGCACTATGCAACCCTTTGGATCAATTGCAGGTGTTGCATTTTCTGCTGTAGGCTTTATTAAATTTGCGTTTTCTGCTTGCTTAGGCCTACTGCTAATGCTGCTACCTATTTCTCCCAGTTCTCTTGGCATGATTATCGTAATACTAGCTGCAACGTGCGCCACCCTTTGTTGGGTTTACCGTGATGAGCTTATTGACAATGTTAATGCTGAAGCAGTTATCCTGCCTTCTGAGTGGGACTAGCCCTAAATATACGATGAAATTTCAGCCTATTAAATCTAATGCTTTGCTTTAAGCACTGCTGACAGGCGCTTACCATTTTCAGGTAAGTTCAATCCATGGGCTGATATAACCATCTGATCCCCAGTAATCTCCTCAGATAACAATAATGAAGGAAGTTGCTTAGTTAACTCAGTAGATAATCTTCTTCCTTCCGCTACCGACGTAACGACTCGGGCAGTTAGAATAGACAGCTCATCCATAAAGAAATCCCACAGTTTCTTAGTAACTTCCTCAAATCCTTTACCAATGTAAGGTTTAGGGTCGATCATTGTACGCTGTGTAAATTGACCAGATGCTGCAACTAGCTCAAAACTTGGCGATGTATCTAAATCCCAATATTGAACCACTGGAGATTGAAAATGAGCAAGGCGCTTCACTGGATTACCTAAAGAAACGCATTTTTCATGATCTAGATCTACGAGCTGTGTACAAACATCTCTCTCAATTCTTTTAGAATTAAATACTAAGAAACGAAAGTATGAACTGCGATATTCCTCAAGCAAAGCTAATATACGGGTATGCATAAAACCGGTAATGTACACAACACCCCCATTATAATACTCTGACTCAGCAATGACTCTTTTTGTGATATATTCATCCCGGTTGTCTGTATTGAGCTGCATCATGGTCATTAGCTTTTTTATCCTATTCTGATCACCAGATGCGTTTGCCCTGCCAAGCTCCATGTTTCTCAGAGCCGACTCTTCTCCTGATTCTGGGTCAACAAAACCGTATTCAAGACCCTGGCTTTCCAATTTTTCCCACAAGTTTAAT
>JBDQHG010000067.1:0-4507 GCA_040264995.1 Gammaproteobacteria bacterium
TAAGTGGGCTCAATATCTTCAAGAGCACTCTGGAGATGAATAACTGCATATATTTATAATAATGCACTGAAATACGATAGCTTAACTATTCGGAAGTACATCCCTGCATTCCTATAATCGTCATTATCATGATGATCTGTTTGCCCATGGTGAATAAAATAAAATTCTTTTTTCATGCCAACCTCAGTTTTTTTGTTTCTTGCTGAAAAAGATCAAGCGTTTCTTTGGTGCCAATCATAAGGGGTAATTTCATAATTTTTTCAATTTCTATCCATTTGTAATCGTTAAGTTCTAATGATATTGCAATGGTTGGTTTTGTAGTGAAGGCATAATAGAACATGTGGTAAGTATACTTCCATCCAGGTTTGGAAATATAACAATTTGTAACATGTACTATTTCAGATTTTATTAAGCTTACTTTAGTTTCTTCAAAAATTTCTCTATGCAAAGCATCTATTGGCTCTTCGTTCAATTCGATTTTACCACCTGGAACACCCCAGCGAAAAGCCTCCTTCGATTTTGCGCTTCTTACCTGCTTTTTGTTTTTCAAGAAGTTTCTTCTTCCTGGAGATATCCCCACCATAGCATTTTGCAGTGACATTTTTACGCATAGCACTGATAGATTCTCTAGCAATGATCTTAGCGCCGATTGAGGCTTGAATAGCAATGGTAAACATTTGTTTTGGAATAATACCCTTAAGCTTAAGGGTTAGTGATTTCCCCAGTTGATAAGCGCTATCTTGGTGAACAATAGAGGCTAGAGCATCTACAGGTTCATTATTAAGCAAGATATCGACTTTAACCAATGGGGATGCTTCGTACCGTGTGAATTGATAGTCAAGGGAGGCATAACCTCGAGATAGTGATTTAACCCTATCAAAGAAATCCATAATAATTTCATTCATGGGGATGTCGAATTCTAGTGTAGCCTGCCTACCAACATAGCTGATAGATTTTTGTATCCCTCTTCTGCGGATGCAGAGGGTGATTAGTGGGCCGATATAATCAGGGGGTGTAATAATTGTGACACTTGCAATGGGCTCTTCAACAAAATTAATCAAGTTTTTTTCTGGTAATTTTGAGGGGCAGTCTACCATAGCAATCCCGCCGGCTTTAAGGTGAACCTTATAAATGACGGTAGGGGCGGTAGAAATAAGCTCTAGCCCATATTCTCTTTCTAGTCTTTCTTGCACAATTTCCATGTGTAGCATGCCTAGAAAGCCACAGCGAAATCCATAGCCCAGTGCTTGAGAGCTTTCTGGCTCATAAAACAAGGAAGCATCGTTTAATTTCAGCTTTGCGAGTGACTCACGAAATAACTGATATTGCTCAGCGGAAAGGGTAAATAGTCCAGAGTATACCTGAGGTTTAACTTTTATAAAGCCAGTTAGAGGTTTTTCTGTGGGTCTTTTGGTAGATGTAATGGTATCACCCACTGGTGCGCCATCAATGTCTTTAATACCTGCAATGACATAACCAACCTGGCCACAGGAAAGTTGCTCCCTGGGTGTTTGCTGAGGGCAGAACAGTCCAATATTTTCAGCAACATAGGATTTCCCCGTAGTCATGATAGTGATTCGGTCGTTTTTATTTAGGGTGCCATTCATCACTCTAATCAATGATACAACACCCAGGTAGTTATCGAACCAGGAGTCAATGATCAGTGCTTCTAATGGCTTATCAGGATCACCAACAGGTGGTGGTATATTTTTAACAATGTATTCTAGAAGGTCTTCAATACCAATGCCATTTTTTGCACTTACTTCAACAGTGTTAGTAGTATCTAAACCAATCATCTCGTGGATTTGCTCTTTTACTTCTTCTGGCCGAGCCTGTGGTAAATCAATTTTATTAAGAACAGGAAATATTTCTAACTCCTGCTCTAATGCCATAAAACAGACAGCAACGGTTTGTGCCTCTACACCTTGTGCAGCATCTACAACAAGCAAGGCCGCTTCGCAGGCCTTTAGGGATCTAGAAACTTCATAAGCAAAGTCCACATGCCCTGGTGTGTCTATTAAATTTAGACGGTAGGTGTGACCATCTCTTGCTTTATATTCCAATGCAACACTTTGTGCTTTAATGGATCTGACGATTAGCGGATAATGTTTTTTATATTTAGTTATGATAATCTGTTTATAATTGGTCAATGGAGTATGGCATGAGTATTTTAAACCCTTATGATCTGGTAGGGATCTCATTTTGGCTATTAACCCTATCTTTAATGGCAATAACAGTATTTCTTTTTTCTGAAAGGCAGACGGTAGCGATTAACTGGCGTTTATCTATCACCGTTGCAGGTTTAGTTACCTTAATAGCATTTTTCCATTACTTATACATGTGCCAGATGTGGGTTGAGACTCAGAATGTGCCAATCGTATATCGTTATGCAGAGTGGTTCCTGACAGGACCTCTACAGTTTTTAGAGCTTTATATTGTCTTATCTGCAGTGTCTAGGGTATCAACAGGTTTTTTCCGGAAGCTCTTATTGGCAACCATTGTGATGCTAGTGTCAGGTTACGTAGGTGAGTCAGCTATTTATGATCCAAGGTATTCATTTGCACTTTGGATGACGTCTTGGGCTTATATTTTGTATCTCATTTGGTTTGGGCAGGGAGTGAAAGAAAGAAACGCCTCTATGAATGCCTCGGCTCATGTAGCGTATAACGCAATACGTTGTATTCTTACCTTTGGGTGGGCAGTATATCCCGCCGGTTATATTGCAGGTGTATTAATGGACGTTGCTGACCAAGGCACTCTGAACTTGGTATATAATACTGCAGATAAAATTAATAAAATTGTATTTGGGCTATGTATTTGGCACGCAGCTTATAAGGATAGCGGTGTTGTATCATACCACTCGACTTAAGTGGTTAAATGATTACGAAGATGCTACATATGAAGCGAGGATTTAGCTACAGGTGCAATAGCCAGTAATTACCAAGTACAGTAAAATATAGCAAGAGGAGCTATGAGAAGTCACTCCGCACAATTAGTATCGCTATCGCCAGACGCTGGCCTGCCAGCAGAGATATGGTTATTAATTATCACAATGCTGTCATATAAGGAGTGGGTAAAACTTGCCCAAGTGAATCATTTTTTCTACAAGATAGTTGGAACCCCTTCTCTGTGGAGGAGATATGGTCTTACACGCCTTAATAGCACCTTGTCATATATGATATTAGCCCACAAACAATATATGGAGCCATGCATACCTGGAGGATTCTTTAATGAGCTTTCGTTAATAGACAGGTATCCTATTTTATTCTGTGCTGCTAGTGATCGGTTAAAGGGAGATCGTGAAACGATAGAAGCAGTGGTAAGAAGGTGCCCCCAAGCATTTAAACATGTGCCTGAGAGCCTTGCGGCAGATAGAGATTTTATCCTCTCCTTGGCAAGAAAAAATATATTTATCCTGAGTTATATAAGCAATACTTTACGAGAGGATAGAGCGTTTAACATTGCTGTAGTAGCTGCTAATAGAGACTGGGTGAAAGAAGAGATAAGAGCAGTTCTGAGATAACCGCACCGAGTTGTTGAATGCCTCCATATAGGCATGTAGAACTCCCTCCACCAAACCACATATTGGTGTTGCTAATTTCCAGGGCTATAAAATCTTTTTGATGGTAGATATCCCAGGTTTGATTGCACATGGCCAAGGATGGGAGATCGGTTCCTGAAGCACTTAATGCGTTATCGCGTGTTATTACAAATAAAGACCATTGAGGCTGAGCTTCAGGAGTGTGGTCAGTCACTAGATAAAAACCCTAGGTTGTTTGCATTAAACAAGACTGATGCAGTCATGCAAGATGAGCTCAAGGAACTAGTATCTTATTTTGAAGAGAAGGGCATATTTTGTTCCCAATCTCTGCTATTACAGGGCAGGGCTCTCAAAAGCTTATTGATCATTTGGGTGAGTTTGTACATCCTAGTGAGCAGTAACATTAGTTGCTAAGGTCGGTTAGATGCGGCGATCTTAGGGCTAATCACCTCAACTGAGGGTGCATTAATATTGGATGAAAAGCCACCAAATCAGCAAGTCAGAGTGATCAATAATAAGAAAGCCAGATCACTTATGTAGATCCCCGTTGGTGTTTGTTATTTTGAAGATTGGATGGTCATACTATTTTGCTAGCAGGGTATAAAAACCGCAAGGGAGAACCTTCCCTTCTGGATTTAAAATCCTCATAAGGTGTGCTATAATAACTATTATATTGAATTTCATCACCCAGGGGTTATCATGGTGTCAGTTATGTCGCCATTTGAGATGGCGTTGGTTATTGCGAAAAGAGTGCAAGAAAAACGGTTGCGGCTAAATTTAAGTCAACAGACCTTGTCTGAAAGATCTGGAGTCAGTTACGGCACGTTGAAGAAGTTTGAGCAAAAAGGTCAAATATCATTAGAGTCATTACTTAAGGTTGCTTTGGCATTGGGTAGTCTCGATGATTTTGAGCAATTGTTTGTCAAAGGAAGTGATACATTGCCATTGTCTTTAGATGATCTATTA
>JBDQHG010000068.1:0-4213 GCA_040264995.1 Gammaproteobacteria bacterium
CGTAAGTGGCTTTCAGTAAAGTCAGGCCATTTAATATCTAAAAAAAACAGCTCTGTATATGCTAGATGATACAGTAAAAAATTACTCAATCTGCTTTCTCCACCTGTTCTAATGAGAATGTCTGGATCCGAGGGCAATAAGGCCTGAAAAGCCGCCATAATATCATCATCCGTAAATGTTTGCTGACTGTCCAGCAACCGCTTAGTTGTCTCTAAAATATGCCATCTACCGCTAAAATTCAGCGCTACAGTCATGATTAATTTTTGGTTATTTATGGTTTTAATCTGTGCTCTGTCAATTGCGTTGCACACAGCAGGACCCAAGGCATCAATATCGCCAACAAAACGAAGCCTAACACCTTGCTGCAACAGCTCATCTACATACTGGTCGATACTTTCTACACAAAGCGCCACAAGGTGTTTGATTTCCGCCTTAGGTCGTGACATGTTTTCACAACTCAGTGCAAATACGGTTAGCTCTCTAACGCCTAAGTTAACAGCAGATCGAACTAGATCATTAACCACTCTTGAGCCAATCTTATGGCCAAAAACCCTTGGTTGTCCAAGGCTACTAGCCCATCTACCATTGCCATCCATAATAACGGCTATATGTTTTGCTTTCTTTGCCATATATGATACTTGCCTAGCCGATTAACCATTAAATGGTCATTAGTTCTTTTTCTTTATCTTGGGTTAATTTATCAATCTCTGCAATCACGTGATCAGTTGCTTTTTGAATATCTGCTGAGATCCTTCGCTCCTCATCTTCTGATACTAACTTCTCTTTCACTTCATTCTTAAGTTCTTGTAGCTCATTTCTTCTAATATTTCGAATGCCAATTTTTGACTTTTCTGCTTCTGCTTTAAGATGCTTAACCAACTGTATTCGGCGCTCTTCTGTTAGTACAGGAATCGGAACGCGAATCGTATCACTCGCAAGAACTGGTGTTAGCCCTAAGTCAGAGATTTGAATGGCTTTCATAATGATTGCAGCCGCTTGCTTATCCCATGGCGTTACAAGCAGCATCCTTGCATCAGAAACACTAATGTTTGCCATTTGTTTTAATGGCGTCTGACTACCATAATAATCAACAACAACCTTGTCTAACAGGCCAGAGTGAGCTCTCCCTGTTCGTAACGAGGCTAGCTCAACTTTATAAGCTTCAATGCCCTCATTCATGCTTTTTTTCATACTTTCTATCATATTTTCTCCTCGCTAATTAATGTACCTTCTTGTTCCCCACTCAATACTCGCAACAGTGCTTTAGGCTTATTGACATCAAATACACAGATCGGCAAAGCATACTGCTGACACTGTATAAATGCACCCAAATCCATCACCTTTAGTTCCTTTGAAATAACATCGCTAAAGGAAATACTGGTAAATCTTTCTGCTGACTTTTCTTTTAATGGGTCCTGGCTATAAACCCCGTCAACCCGAGTGGCTTTTAGCAACAGTTCAGCACCTATTTCTATAGCCCGTAAGCTTGCTGCAGAATCCGTTGTAACAAAAGGATTTCCAGTTCCGCCCGCAAATACCACAACCTTGCCAGCACCTAATGCTCCTAACGCTTTTTTCAAATTAAAGTGCTCAGCCACGCCCATGATTGGGACAGCTGACATGAGCTCTACATCCCTTCCGTGTTGCTCAAACACATCTGTAAGCAATATAGCGTTTATAACTGTCGCAAGCATACCGACAGAGTCAGCTGATGTTCGCTCAATTCCCTCACTTGCTAGCTCATGCCCTCGAAAGATATTTCCGCCACCTACAACAATAGCGACCTGAACCCCTTTATCCATAGCATGACAGATTTCCTGCACTACACGATTTACCCATACAATATCAATTGACCCTTGTTTCGAGCTTAATAACTCACCGCTAAGCTTAATCAGTACACGGCGATATTGCATGGCATTCCTTCGAAGTTATCCCTTAAGACAATTCTACACGCTTAAAGGTTAAGACACGAGTGTTAGATGACTTTAAATACTCATTTATTGTCTTAGTTGTATCTTTTACAAAGCTTTGGTCTAATAAGCAAACTTCTTTAAGAAACTTTGCCATCTTTCCTTGCACAATCCTTTCTGCGAACTCAGGCTTACCAAGTTCTAGGGTTTGCGTCATAAATATTGCCTTTTCACGCTCTAAGATATCAGAGGGTACATCCTCTGGTAAAACAGCTAGTGGGTTCATTGCAACGACATGCATCCCAATATCCTTGCCTACCGCTTCATTTTCTACATCTGTAAATACCGCACAGGCAATTTTGTCACCGTGGCTATATACGCTAACAAAAGCATCTTCTTGCTTTAAGTAATGCACAGCTGAAACCTGGATATTCTCTCCAACTCTACCAACTAATGCCACTCTTGCAGCTTCCACATCACCCTCGCCCATTGGCTGAGACATCAGTGATTCAAGCTGATTAATTTCATTACTATACGCTACGTCAACTAGACCGTCTGCAAATGCCTGGAATGCATCACCCTTCGACACAAAGTCGGTTTCACACTTAACAATAACTATTGCCACATCACTTGGACCTTTTCGAATTGCAATCTTTCCTTCTGTTGCGCTTCTTCCAGCCTTATGCTCTGCACTCTTGCCTAATTTGGCCCTAATCGCATCGTATGCTTTCTCAATATCACCCTCAGCTTCAACTAAGGCTTTTTTACAACTCATAATACCAGCGCCTGTTCTTTCCCTGAGCGCTACAATTAACTGTTTCAGGTCTGTAATTTCACTCATGATTATGACTCCTTAGTTGATGCATCTTCCGCTGACTTTGCTGCTGTAGACTTTTTAGCAGCTGGTTTCTTAACTGCTGGCTTCTTAACTGCTAGCTTCTTAACTGCTGGCTTCTTAACTGCTGGCTTCTTAAGATCTGAGTCAGATGCCTCTTCCTCTTTCGTGTCGGTCTTAGCAACCTTTTTAACCACTTTTTTCACTACTTTCTTCTTTGGCTCATCGTCAACTTTTGTTGCGCTCACATCAACCTTCTTCACTTTTTTCACTGTTTTCTTAACTGAGTCATCAGATTCTGCGACTTCTTTAGTACTTGTCGGGCTTTCTTTAACAATAGCCGTCTTTTTAATGACAGGTTTATTTCGCTTCTCTAACTTCTCTCGCTCCTTCATAAATTCTGAAGTTGCAGACTTGATCACTGTTGACAAACACTCTAAATAGTACTGAATCGCACTTAAAGCATCGTCATTACCCGGGATGACATAATCCACACCTTCTGGAGAACAGTTGGTATCAACAATACCAATAACTGGAATTCCCAACTTGTTTGCCTCTTTTATTGCAATACGCTCCTGTGCAACATCAATGACGAACAACGCTTCTGGTAACGCATCTAAGTCCTGGATACCACCCAAGTTCACAGCAAGCTTTGCACGCTCACGTTGTAGAATTAGACGTTCTTTCTTTGTTAATCCTTCGAGGCTTCCTGACTGAAAGCGCTTGTCTAACTGCTCTAACCTTGAAACCGAGGAACGAATAGTTTTGAAGTTTGTTAATGTTCCCCCTAACCATCTTTGGTCCACAAAAGGCATTCCCATTGCTTCTGCATATTCTCTAACTAATGTTTGTGCTGCAGGCTTTGTTCCTACTACCACAACTTTACCGCCGCCTCTAGTCACTTGGTGAACAAACTCTAACGCTTGGCTTAGTCGTTCTGCGGTTATGGTAATATCAATGATTTGCATGTCATTTTTCTGAGAAAAAACATACTCTGCCATTTCAGAATTTGCATAACGTGATCGGTGTCCATAATGAACGCCACATGCAAACATACCACTTATATCATCTATATCAAAATTACTCATTTTTAAATCTCCAGGGTTAGCCTTCCGCGGCAGCAACCTTTGAATCTTGTGCTACAAGACACCCAAAAGGAAGTTCAATGTCCGCGTGTGTTTTGCCACTTTATAACACAACATTAAGGCAAATACAACCACTTATTTACAACAGAACACCATAGCATCAGCCACGCAGTATTGATCACTTAGCAAATTGCAGCACCAGCTTCGCTACTCTAGCCCCTAATGACTGGCAAATTGCTTTTTCCATCTCACTAACCTTTAAGCCATGCACACCCCCGGTAACAGTGGAAGCACCATAAGGACCGCCCCCTTCACGTGTTTGATGGATTGCCTCTTCTGAGTACGGCACTCCAACAACTAACATACCATGATGAATCAACGGC
>JBDQHG010000069.1:0-3921 GCA_040264995.1 Gammaproteobacteria bacterium
GGGCAATAAATAGAGACAATACAGAGATTGCTAACGCTATCCTTGCTAGAGAGGGTCTACCCGTAGAGGTGCTAACGGTGAAGGATGATTATGGCAGAAATGCACTCTATTGGGCAATAAATAGAGACAATACAGAGATTGCTAACGCTATCCTTGCTAGAGAGGGTCTACCCGTAGAGGTGCTAACGGAGAAGGATGATGATGGCAGAAATGCACTCTATTGCGCATTACTTAGAGGCAATACAGAGATTGCTAACGCTATCCTTGCTAGAGCTGATCTACCAGAAGAGGTGCTAACGGAGAAGAATGGGCTTGGCTTGAATGCACTCTATTGCGCATTACTTAGAGGCAATACAGAGATTGCTAAAGTGATCCTTGATAGAGACGATCTACCAGATACGGTGCTAACGGATGCACTCATGTATGCAATAAATAAAGACAAGACAGAGATTGCTAAAGCTATCCTTGATAGACCCAACCTTCCAGATACGGTGCTAACGGATAAAGATAACGATGGCGTGAATGCACTCATGGTTGCAATAAACATAGACAAAACAGAGGTAACTAAAGCTATCCTTGATAGAGCTGGTCTACCAGTATCAGTGCTAACAGATAAAGATAACGATGGCGCGAATGCGCTCATGTATGCAATAAATAGAGGCAATACAGAGATTGCTAAAGCTATCCTTGCTAAAGAAGACCTACCAGAAGTGGTGCTAACGGATCGAGGTAGCAATGGCATAAATGCACTCATAGTGGCAATAACGCAAGGCAAGACAGATATTGCTAAAGCTATCCTTGCTAGACCCAACCTTCCAGATACGGTGCTAACAGATAAAGATTACGATGGCAGGAATGCACTCATGTTGGCAACATATGAAGGCCGTACAGATATTGCTAAAGCTATCCTTGCTAGACCCAACCTTCCAGATACGGTGCTAAGGGATAAGGATGAAGAGGGCAGGAATGCACTCACGTTGGCAATACATAGAGGGAGTACAGACGTAGTCCTTCTATTGGTCAATCAATTTGCTAATAGAAATTTATTAACTATAATTGACAGAGTCACTCTATTTTCTAGAGGGTACTCTAGCTCGGCTTTTACCTTGAATAAGCCAGCTTTAGATAATACTCAAAAGGCCTCACCTAGTACTGCGGGGGCTGATCAGGCAGAACATCAGCCACCTGCTATGGTCAATAGGGATAATGATTCTACGCTTGTGAGAAATCCTGGTCCAGATCCCAATTCAAATGATAGAGATGCTACAGTCTAAATGGGCATAAGAGGGTTTCATACTAATCTTGGTAACGGTAAAGGGTGTTAATCGAAAGAATGCCCTCGTACGGTTAGAAGATAAAGGCCTACATAGACTGTTAAAGCCATCCTCGTGAAATAAGTTATACATATGGATGTTCTTGACTACTGGAAGGTACCAGATACATTTATACAGTATTGCGCTGCAGTGCCATTAAAAAAGAACTAGATGGTAGGGCAGCACTTATGACAAATCTTGTTAATATGGCTGAGAAGCCATCGGCATTATACCTCATTGTAAACTCTGTTGTATCAAAAAGCCCGTTTGCACTCTGGAGGTCGTTTGCTATCTTAGATAGCTTTTAAATTGACAAATAATAGGTAGTTGGTAGTATATCGACAAGGGGCTATA
The DNA here is from genome assembly GCA_040264995.1 of Gammaproteobacteria bacterium. Taxonomy (GTDB): domain Bacteria; phylum Pseudomonadota; class Gammaproteobacteria; order Comchoanobacterales; family Comchoanobacteraceae; genus Synchoanobacter. The sequence goes on from JBDQHG010000069.1 coordinate 1,668, forward strand.
GCTCAGCTGGCAGAGCGCTTGCGTGGCACGCAAGAGGTCGGCGGTTCGATCCCGCCTAGCTCCATTTTTCCAGTTATAGCTATTTCATTTGGCTTTTATTTGTTCATCGCCATTGTTGCAAGCAAAACTTTGATTGATGTTATGAAGAAAAAATCGAGGCCCTTGCGTCTATTAGTTGGGTTTGTGGAGGTACTTTAAGTTCTAAAGTGTCTTCAGCAAAGCTTCTTAGACCAAAGGCCTCATCAATATCCATATCAGGGTGTTTAACTAAATCTAACAAAGCTATGGATACGTGCTCGGTAATGCCTGGGATAGACCGACAATAAAAAATAGAGTTTGATCCTATAATGTCTTTTGTAGGCAAACTCATTCTGAATAGCCATAGACTCAAATGCTCAAAAAAGCTATGCTTAAGAAAATCTACATGCCGGGTAGTAAGAGAGCTGTCAGGAAGGATGAGATCCATCAGCTTAGCAAAAGTATAGTACTCATGGAATTTATCACTTGGGGCTAAAGCACCAGAAAGCCTAGAAGTGATCACACTAGATCTCGCTTTATCGGGTAGAGCAGATAACAAGTGGACCAAATGAGCTTTATATCCTTTAAGGTATTTAATTTTTCGCATTATGCTGGGGTTATCAAGAACACTTAATGCTAGCGTGTTGAAAGCTATACTAATGTTGAAGTCATACCACTGAATATTAGGAGACAGTAATCCTTTTTCATGTAGCCAGTCGATAAAAGAAATATTAAATGCTGAGTTATAATGACCAGAACAGTCAGAAATATAGGTGATATCCCCATGTACAATCTTCATGCTACCTGCAAATAGAACCGGTCCTTTCGTAAAAGTACTATGAAGTATCACTTTTCCTGTTATCGGGCAAGGCTGCTCACCAAGGTGACTAAATAGATAAAGCTCACCAGATAGGGTAACAATAAATCCTGCTTCATCAAGGCTGCTTTTAAAGGTGTAACCAGTTGTGCTTAACGGCTTACCTTGCTTCTGTATTTTCCCTTCTTTTATGATGACTGACATACTTTCAATAATGGCTGGGTCTGTTTGTAATTTGCTGCTAAGAGAGAGGTCTTTTTCTCTGGATAGAAAGTTAATTAAGAACTTTGACTGGTAGCCAGTTTTTGTTTGAAGGTGGTTATAAAAGCATGACTTAGCCCTAAAAAGGTTTTCTTTAATACTGAGCCACTCAATATATGGCACAGGAAGATGTGATTTGATAGCTGTAATAATGAATGGATAAGGGAAGGATGCTAAAAATTGACTTTCACTGTCAACAAGAGACTGGATAGCAGTGGCTAAGCGCTTGTCTCGGGGCGCGATACCTTTTTGGTAGTGCTCAATAGCTTGAATGGCTTGGGTGTTTGATAACCCGTGCTGCATGCAGATCACTCTTGGGTTAATTTCTATATAAAGGCTGCTGCGCAATGCACAAAGGGCAGTTTTTTGAAGGCGGTCAATCATTTTGCGCTCCGTTTCTTGTTGTTTTTTATATAATTATACTTTATTTTTAATGATTTGTCACTGTTTCATCCATGGTTTTAACAGAAAATAAATAGCCAAATGTTTGCTTAATGGTTTAATATTCGTTATTGGTATGAGTAAATGGAGCGATTTATGTCAGTGTATTCTATTCCGGTTGGCTCAGTGGTAGGTGATTTATCTAATTTCGAGCACCAGTATGTACTAATAGTTAATATCGCAGACGGTTGTGGGTTTGCGCCTCAGCTTCAGGACTTAGAGCAGCTGCATCGTGATTCTAATATTCCATGTACTGTTGTTGCTTTTCCGAGCAATCAGTTTAACCAGCAGTTGCGCCAGAATGATGACATGAGGCAGTGGTGTACTGTTGAGCAAAGGCTATCATTTCCGGTTGAGTCCCAAGTGAATGTGAATGGTACGGATACACATGCGCTATTTGCCTATTTAAAAGATAAAGCAAGGGGGGCTTTGGGTCAAAAACACATTATCTGGAACTATACTAAGTTTCTTATTTACCCAAATGAATCTGCTATTATCCGTTTCTCTCCAAAAACCAGTATTGCCAAAATCCAAGCACTGATTACAGGGCTGTCATGATGCTGTTTGATTTAGAAAAAAATAGCACTTAGTAGAACCCGCATACTCAACCTTCAAGCGCTGGTTGATGATCCTCTCTGTCTTTTTTGCTTGTAAGCGTGGCTACAAGAATTGTTACGAATGAATTACGTATCAATGAGGTAGTGTTGTTGGATGCCA
>JBDQHG010000070.1:0-3806 GCA_040264995.1 Gammaproteobacteria bacterium
CGACACCGTAGGTCATGAGAAGAAGACGATGACGTATGGTTTGTACTCGGACGGTGCTTCTGATAAGAAGAAGTTTGAAGCAATAAAAAAACTTAAATACAAGATGGGGTCTTGATATGGCAATCTGTGTTTCTGAGAATATTTTTTACAATCTAGTCTCTTGATTTCTCAAAAGTATCCGTGACTTTAGAAATAGATAACGCCAATCACCTAGTCTCTTTGCTTCTGAAGGCGGACAAGCCTTATTACCGTTCTACAAAACCTCTCTTAGGTTACTCCATTAGGACTCTCGGAAATTCTTTTGAGGCGTTAGAAGAGGAGTTGATGCCATCCGTAATCAGTCACAAATCTGGAAACGCATATGAGCAACATAAAGCGTTACTGAAACTCTTCTTACTAAATCTGGTTGCTGTTGGGTTTGCGCATGAGCGACTCAGTATTGGAAGTAGTCCACGCAAAGGAGACTATGCGGCTGTTAAATATGGCTTAGATCAACGTAAAACTAAACGATTGGTTGACGCACTCGTAAATCATGGACTAATAGAGTTACTGTGGAAAGGTAATAGGCACGTAAATATCGTGAATAATTATGTGCCGACTAAAAAGTTATTGATACCTTACGCAGAGTTTCTTTACGCTGATCACGCAGAATTTGATAATTATGAACCTATCAGACTTAATGGTGAGGAGTACGCTGGAGATATCTCCTGGCACCCAAACTTGGAGCGTGACAGAGAGGTCTTGCGAAAATATAACGACTTCATGTCTTCTCATAGTTGGGCAAGAAAAAGTGTTACACACCGCAGCTTTAACGATAACGAGTTCTCGGCTGGTCGTGTACACACGGCATATCAGAATATTGTTAACCGCCGTGTTCCAGTACGTAAGCAGACGTTGCTTGATGGAGAATCAATTGCAGAACCAGATTTCACTGCGAATCATTTAACTTTGTTATCAATGATCTTCGATGAGTACTTGCCAGAGGACCCTTATCGTAAAGTGGCAGAGGAAACGGCTATGTCTCGTGATGCAGTCAAGCAAGCGTTTGTCCTGTTAATGGGAGTCAGAGATAAGAAGGGATGGGCTGAAGCGCAGTGGGAGCTTCTAAAATCTGAATACGAAATAACGCACAAGCAATCCAACCATATTCGTGAAAGTTTCTATAAGTGCATTCCATTCCTGAAGAAGCATAATCTTTTAGGCACCGGTTGGGGTGGTAAGTTGCAATACCTGGAAGGAGAGACGGCAATACTCATGTTTGAATGGGCTGTTGACACACAAACACCAATCGTTAACGTCCATGATGCTTTCGCTTGTAAGAAACAAGATGAACAAACAGTAAAGCAAAAGATGCACGAGATGAGGGACAAAGTGCTGTCATCAGTAGGAGGTTATATGCCGGGAAGGAAAGAGAATAAGTGAGTCAAGGTGGTTTAAGACATATGATTATTATCATGGGAATAGGAAAGCCGCATAGATCAAACCAAGAGTTAATCACGAGAGTTAAGAATCACATGAATGCTCGTCATCAAAGTTAAAGAGAAAGGTAACAAGTGATCATTCAGAACTTAGTAGACTCATAGAGCCCAAATCCAAACCCTTAACCCTATATCTCATACACTTATTCTCTAGAGAGCTGAGCGTCAGCAATAATCGAGAGGCATAGTAATACTGTTAAGATACAATTAACATAATATTTATAATTAAAACAATAGTTTATGTCTATATTTGATGCTATTTTTAAGCTCTAAATATATATTTATCCATTGATTATCTAAATACAAAATCACATAAGAAAAGAGGATAATCATTATCTATAGTTAGTAGTATGGGTATCAATAATCACTCCTCTTAACCCTATATCTCATACACTTATTTGGACTTACTCCAACTGTTCCAACACCCACCCAGCAAAAGCCCATAGTGGTGCTTTAGGATTCATATCCACGAAAGACTGATAACTCTTTAGATCAGGACCAAAACATTCTCTAAAGAAGTCTCTATCTAAATTGAGATCATGTAGTACTTCTTCCATACCAGTTGCTGTCAATGGAAGATACCAATGAGGAAGACGATAGTTACGTGCCTTAGCTAAGGCTCTCCAATGCTCAGCATCTAACCAATCCTGTTTGAGTTTATTGCCGGCTTCTATAGCCCTTTGTCTTCCCTCAATAGCTTGGTTTAACTGACCTGATATATGCCTCTCTGATCCTCTGATACCGTGCTGTGGGGGACTAGAATCGTTTGTATTGAGTGAGGTGGTATCAACCCCTGGATAGTCCTCTTTTAAGACGAAATCATCCCCGTTAGAGGGCTTAGAGTAGGGTGTGTTTTGATTGGATTGAGACAACGTAATTCTCCTTTGATGAAGGGTTTAACTGCTTGAATTACGCTGGCTCGAACAAGGCGAGTTATCAGCTTTTAATACTGCGTATTCTACCACAAAATGATCAATAAGTCAAGTTAAAACAATGACTTAAGTGTGGCTATTGTATGGCATTCTTAGGTGAGGCAGGGGAGTTTGGAACTTTGAAAGTCAAAGCCAAGCGGTTAGTATATGGAGATATAAAAGAGGGAGTTATTGAGTTAGATTTAGACAGGGGAGAAGAAGGTAAATGAATCGATTATCGGTAGTAGCGTTGTTATATTTTGTGACGTCAGTCAATGCTCAGGGTCCTCTTACGGATCCAAATAAAGCTAAGGAATATGTTTGTGTCTCTGACGTCAGAGCGGGTTTAGAGGAAATATATGAAGAGTCTAAATCTAATAAGGTCGAAGATAATAGAAGTAAGTGGCAGTCACGTGAGTTCTCAAGAGGTGCGAGTTTTTATGTTTTTTGGGATGAGGAATCAAAGTCAGGTTTGATCCACGAACTTCAAGGAAAACCAAAAAGAAACGGAGGAATATTGGTTTTAAATTGTGAGGAGCGACAACGAGACATAGTTTGTGAACATAAAGATACCATCGTAATTATTTCCTACAGTCGCTTTGTGCAATTAAATTACGATGATCTATTGTCAAAAAATACGCAGGGGGTGGGTTGGATTTCCACTGGAGATTGTTTGGAACTCCCAAGGTTGTAATGAGTAAGCCATGAAGCTTTTCACTTGCATACTTCTTCTAGTCGTCTCTACCTTTGCATACGCAGACAACTCCCCAATGTCTGATGAGGAGATAATCCAAGTCATCATCTATAAATCTATTGTTACTCACCGAGGTAACTGTGCCTGTCCTTACAACAGAACAACTAACGGGAGTAAGTGTGGAAGACGTAGTGCTTATTCAAGACCAGGTGGGTATCAACCGATGTGTTACCCAAGGGATGTGCCAAGACAGATGATTGAAGAGTTTAGGAGGGGTGGCTGATTAAAATCAAATTACTCGGGGCAACACTTATGTGGAGCTGCGTATTATTGAATGGGTATTTGGGTTACGCAGCTGAATATTGGTTCTTAATTCCACTAGTAACCGTGCTATGGCTTGTTGGTTATTTTCTCTTTCGTGCAGATTGGTTGCTCCAACTGCCCAGGCGTTCCTTAATGTTTTTAGATTTGTGCCGTTTTTACTTCAGTGGGCTGTTGACTTGTTCTATAGCAGGAATCATAGGTTACGGATTTAATATCTTTTTCAATTGAGGGGAAATTCATTAAGGTACAACGTTATTTAAAGGGTAGTTAGGGTTGCAATTTTTCTTTTAAATATCTAACTACATCATTCCAATTCGTAAATTTTTTAGTACCAAAGTGTATGCGTTCGCCGGTAAATCTATCTGCACCATTGGCTAAACGATCATCCACTAAGAAATC
>JBDQHG010000071.1:0-3547 GCA_040264995.1 Gammaproteobacteria bacterium
ATTATGGCAATGTATTACCTAGGCCTAATGACCCTGATAAATACGTAGACGACTTGGGGGATGCGTAATCATGGCAAAAACTAGCCCCACACAGCGTACACTTAAACGCATGAAAGAATCAGGCGATTATGTTTTAGTACAGATTGTAGAGAAATGGAATCCATTTGCTAGAATACGCCAAGACCTATGGAACTTTGATATTCTTGGAATATCTATCACAGGCGAAACTCACGCCATACAAGTAACATCGTATGGAAACATGAACGCTCGTATAAAGAAAATTACTGATGCAGAAGCTACACCACATCTTAGAGATGCTGACTGGGTTTTATTAGTAGAGGGCTGGAGACGAGAAAAAAATGGTCGCTATAAATCTTATATAGCAGACTTATCTTAACGAAAGGGGGACTTTATGTCAAATATGACAAATTATCAGAGGTTTATACACGTCTCTAGGTATGCACGATATATACCTGAGCTTAAAAGAAGAGAAAACTGGGATGAGACAGTTACTAGACTAACTGATTTTATCCGTAAACATCAACCAGCATTAGGTAAAGATATAGATAGGATACATGATGCTGTATTAAACTTAAAAGTAATGCCAAGCATGAGGTTGTTAATGACAGCAGGTGAAGCCTGTGAGCGTGATAACATATCTGCTTATAACTGTAGCTACTTAGCAATGAATAACAAGAGAGCATTTTCTGAGTGCTTATATATATTAATGAACGGTACAGGAGTTGGTTTTAGTTGTGAGAGACAAGAGATTGATAAGCTACCGCCTATTCCAGAGAGTATTAATCCTTGTGACGATACTATTGTTGTTGGCGACAGCAAACTTGGGTGGGCGAAGGCGTTTAAAAAACTACTATCTAGTTTATGGGAAGGTGACATACCGACTATTGACTACTCTCGTGTTAGACCAGCCGGTGCAAGGTTAAAGACATTTGGTGGCAGAGCATCAGGGCCTGAGCCATTAAAGAGGTTGTTTGACTTTGTTACTGAGGCATTTATTAACGCTAGAGGTCGTAAGCTTAACTCATTAGAAGTGCATGACATCACTTGTATGATTGGTGAGATTGTAGTTGTAGGCGGTGTGAGACGATCAGCTCTTATATCATTATCTAACTTAACAGATAAGCGTATGAGAGAAGCTAAGATAGGTGCTTGGTATAACGAGAACCCACATAGAGGTTTAGCTAATAACAGTGTAGCATATACAGAGAAACCTGACATGGAAGTATTCATGGAAGAGTGGCTATCGTTAGTGAAGTCTAAGTCTGGTGAGCGTGGTATCTTTAACAGAGTTGCATCTCAGAAACAAGCAGCAAAGTGGAAAAGACGTTCAGAATCAATGAGTTACGGGACAAACCCCTGCAGTGAGATAATTTTGAGGGATAAGCAATTCTGCAACCTGACTGAAGTTGTAGTGCGTGCAGAGGACACTTATGAGTCATTAAAAGAAAAAGTAAGGTTAGCAACCATACTAGGTACTTTTCAATCTACCTTATCTAAGTTTCAATTCTTATCTCAAGAATGGACTAAGAATACTACAGAGGAAAGATTGTTAGGTGTATCGTTAACAGGGATAATGGATAATAAGTTTATGGCTAATCCTGACCCTACATTTTTAGAGGAGATGAGGGATGAAGCTAGAAAAACAAATAAGAAATATGCCAAACTCTTGGAAGTTCCTGAGTCTGCTTCTATTACCTGTGTTAAGCCTAGTGGTACTGTGTCTCAACTTGTTGATAGTGCCAGTGGGATTCATTCTCGACATAGTAATTACTATATTCGGACTGTTAGAATTGACAAGAAGGATTCTCTTTACGAGTTCCTCAAGGACAAGGGAGTTGCTGTCGAAGACGAGGTATATCGTCCTGATAGCACCGCAGTGTTTTCATTTCCTATTAAAAGTCCTAGAGGGAGTGTTACAAGAGATGATAGAACTGCTATTGAAGAGCTTGAAACTTGGTTGATCTACCAGAGACATTGGTGCGAGCATAAACCTTCTGTAACGATTAACGTTAGAGAGCATGAATGGCTAGAGGTAGGGGCATGGGTATATAAACACTTTGATGAAATATCAGGGATTAGTTTCTTACCACACTCAGATCATAGCTACCAACAAGCACCATATCAAGAGGTAGATAAAGAAACATTTAGACAGGCAATAAAAGAAACACCTCAGTTAATTGAGTTTGAAGAGTTAATTGAGACTGATGATAACACAGAGGGTAGCCAGACACTAGCTTGTGTAGGCAATAGCTGTGAAGTCACCTAAGTCGCGAAATAAAACTGAAACCCTTGCTACCAGAGGGTTTTAAGGCATTTGTTTTTAATTCGATATTAGGAGTGGTAAGAAGGGGAACATCAAGGATGACTTGCATAGCTCTCATCTGATCTTGTTTATTTTTTAATCTTTAAAAAAGGATAAACATTATGAAACAAAACGTATGGGTAAAACCTGAAGCAACAGAGCTTAGATTCGGCATGGAAATTTGTATGTACGTGAATAATCGATAACAACCGTAACACAATCTAATCATGCCACAACATGATGCAAAGGTAATACGGCCAAAGGATGTCCGAGAATCCGGATGGAGGGTAGTCACTGTGGTGCAACTGCCCCCTCTTTAAAATAGAAATGGGGGATGTGGACTACCTCCTACTTAACATAAGTCCACAACTAATTCAATATCGGGGACACTACCTCATTCTCCTGGGTAGTCTAAATGTCCCCACCTATTCTGGGAGGAATAAGCAATGGAATATAATGAAATGTTTGAATATAGAGATGGCAATCTATACAATAAAGTACATAGAGGGTATCAAGCACCAATAGGTGCTGTAGTTGGCTCTATTAACAACAAAGGATATATTCTTACCAAAATTAAAGGTAAGGGTTTAAAGGTGCATAGAATTATATGGGAAATGCACAATGGCAAGATACCTGATGGTATGCAAGTAGACCACATTAACGAAAAAAAAGCTGACAATAGGATAGAGAACCTACAGCTATTAACTAACCAACAAAACACAAGTAGAAGTAGTAAGGCAAAACCTAGACCGCATGGTAAAAGATTCAGGATAAAAAGAAATGCTGACTATCTTGGTGTGTTTGGTACTATGGGCAGAGCTATTATGGAATATAACATCTACTACTTAAAGAGAGGGTATCAAAATTAGCGCACCAAAGGGCAATAAGAACAGCAGTAAAAACAATAGAGCTTGGGGTAAGGTCGTAAAGAAACTTGCTATACAAGAAGATGCTAAACGTTTACACAACGTAGCAGAAGCTCTATTTAGAAAAGCTGAGGATGGAGACATATCAGCAATCAAAGAACTTGGAGATAGGATTGATGGAAAAGCACAGCAAGAAATCACAGGAAACTCAGACCAACCAATCAACATCATTGTCAGAACAGGAATTGACGAGTGAAGTCATTGAAACTGGTTACGAGCCTAGAGAACCTCAAAAAGAAATTCACAAAGCTGTCAAAGAAAACCGTTGGACTGTGGCAGTGTGTCACCGTCGTATGGG
>JBDQHG010000072.1:0-3395 GCA_040264995.1 Gammaproteobacteria bacterium
CCAACATCAATGAGTATACCACCTGGTCGAGAAACAATGCTATGAATGCCGAGTTTATTGGCTTTTTGTTTAATTGTATTGATAGCGATAAGGTTCTCTGTTTCTGTAGGGAGCTTGCCAAATCGGTCGATGAGCGCTGTTTGTGCATCCTCTAGCTCGGCTTCTGTAGTAGCAGAAGCAATGGTATGATAAAATTGGTAGCGTACTTCAGTTTCTGCAATATAGGTTTCAGGGATGATGGCTGAAACCTCTAAATCAACTTCGGTTTCAATGATTGTCTCTTCAGTTGTTGCTTGATCGAGTAAGTGGGTATAGTAAGAAAGACCAATGGCATTGACATGGCCACTTTGCTCTTCACCTAATAAGTTCCCACATCCTCTAATTTCTAGGTCTTGAATGGAAAGTTCATAGCCTGACCCCAGGTGTATGGATTGTGAAATAGCATTAAGGCGCATATTAGCATTTTTGCTTATCTTGGCATCAGGTGTTAACAGATAAGCATATGCTTGGTGATGAGCGCGTCCAACCCGCCCTCTGATTTGATGAAGTTGTGCCAACCCTAATTTATCTGCTCTATAGATCACAATGGTGTTAGCATTAGGCACATCAAGACCAGACTCAATGATAGTACTGGCAATTAATACTTGGAATGACTGGCTATGAAATCGTGCCATTTGACGCTCAGCAGCAGAGACTGGCATCTGCCCATGCACGGTTCCAAATGAAATATGTGGGCATAGCCGTTCTAGACGCCGATGGATATGATCCATGGTTTTCACATCATTATAGACAATATATGCTTGTCCCCCGCGGTGGACTTCTCTCTCTAATGCTTTTTTGACAACCTCATCTGACTCTTCCTCTACAAAGGTTTGGATGGGTAGACGTTGTTTAGGAGGAGAAGTCATAATCGATAGCTGCTTAAGTTTGGATAGTGCCATGTTTAAGCTTCGAGGGATTGGTGTGGCGGTTAATGATAGTTTATGAGACTGGCTAAAAGCTTGTATGCTGTCTTTTTGTTTAACTCCAAATTTATGTTCTTCATCTATAATCACTAGAGCAAGATTGGAGAATGGCTGAGATAGTAGCTTATGTGTCCCAATAGCAAGCTGTATGTCACCGTTGGCAACCTTTTCTCTATCCTTATCTGCTTGTGTATTGCTTCTTGATAAGAGGCCAATAGTGATGTTCCACTGAGCCATTCTGGCTTTGAAGTTGTTATAGTGTTGTGTTGCTAATACAGTTGTTGGTGCAATGATAGCAACCTGGTAGCCATTCATTAGTGCGATAAAAGCTGAACGCATAGCGATTTCAGTTTTACCAAAGCCCACGTCACCACAGACCAGTCGATCAAACAATATTGATTGTGAGAGGTCGTTGATAATGGCTTCAATGATACTGAGTTGATCTCGAGTCTCTGAAAAGGGAAACTGTTCAACAAATTCTTCGTACTCATTAGGGAGATTAATAGGTTCAATAGCGTTCTCTTTACGGCTTGCTTGCAAGCGAAGTAGCTTAGCAGAGAAGTCTTCTATGTTTTTAATGGCTTTTGCTTTACGTCGTTGCCACTTTTTAGACTTTAATGCATCAACATCCAGCTGTCCTCCAATATAGGGGTGAATTTTATATAACTGGTTAGGTGGGAAGAGTAGCTTATCATCTTGGGCATATTGGATAATCACAAAGTCTTGAACAATCCCTCCAATTTTTCTAGTTTCTATACCTGAGAATCGTCCAACACCATGGTCAACATGGATGAGTAAGTCGCCTAGCTTCAGTTGGTTTGCAGGAAGTGACTGTTGTGGTCGTGCTTCTTTGACTATCACTTTGTCCGTTAGACTATGCTCTGGAATAATAATGTCGTTAGCAAGGGTAATTGATTGCGCAATTTCACCCTGACAAATAGCAATTGGAATGTTTTTTGATGAAGACTCGTACCAGGACCCGACTCTGGTATAGTCAATATCCTGACTGAGCAGTATGGCTTCTAATTGGTGCAGTCTAAAATAGCTTTGGCAGACGATCACCAGCCTCTGTTTTTTTGTAATCAGATTGAGATCTGACTTGAGTGATTTACTACTGAGTGAAATTGCCGTAGGTGCTGATGTTGTTACCTCAGCATGGTTGCATTTTTGCAATAGCTTGCTGCCTTGCTGTTGTGAAACGGCAAAGTCACTGTGAGTTGATTGTAAGAAGGCAAATGCTTCTTCTTGAATCAGAGTAGGAGCTCTTTCAGAGATCACTCGACACTGTTCGCCAATATATGACAATAATGTGTCTTGGGAAGAGTGGAGGGTAGGTAGTAGCCTATGCCAGCCTCTAGGGATGTTGTTATTAGATAAGGATTTGAGGGTTTGTGCATTTAGTAGCGGATGAGAGGGGTTTTGAAGCGCAATGTTTTTTGTATTAACTGCTTCTGGTAAATATTCAATTGAGGGGGTTACTTCAATATGTTGAATTTCTTCAGGGAAGGATCTTTGTGTCTCAATATGAAACTGATGGATTCCTGCAATTTCATCATCATCTAATTCAATTCGTATGGGGTGTTTGGTTTGTGGTGGGTATATATCAATAATGGCACCACGAACAGCGAACTGCTTGGGGGAGGCTATATGGTTGACTAAGTTATAGTCTAGTTGTACTAAACTAGACTTAAAGCGAGTCATGTTGATTTTATCACCTACCTTAAACGAGAAAACATTCTGGGCAACGAATGATTTTGGGGGAAGTAAAGTGAGTGCTTGTTGTTCGGTGGTAATTAACACATCAGTTTGTTGATTTAATAACTGATGAAGGATAGACAGTCGTTGGCTGATCACCGCTGCTGCAGGAGAGAAGTCATCATCTAAGGCAACTTCATAGTCGGGAAGAAAAGCAACTGTTTTGCCTGTGCCCATCAGTAAAAAGGTTAAATCTTGGTGATAGCGTTCGCATTCAGCGGCATTTTTCAATAAGCATAATATCGGTGCTTTAGACTCGTGGATGGTTTGGGTTAGGAAACTAATCATGGTTGCCTGCAGTTAGAATCATACCACCACCCAAGCACTCATCGTCTAGGTAGAATACAATGTGCTGCCCTGGGGTAGGCGCTAGTTGTGGTTGCTGGAAGGTTACAGAGTGAGTCACTGGGTCTGCGGTGGCATTGATAAAATCTGGGCCGTGTCTTAGTTTGGCTTTTAGCTGGGTGGTTTCTGGTATACCCCTGATCCAATGAATGGGCTCAAGCTGAACGTGGTTTTTAAGTAATAGAGCTGCATCCTGAGAAACAATCAGTTGGTTTTGAGGTAGATCTTTTACAATGACATACCAAGGAGAGGGGCTGGAGTGTTTAACACCACCAATGCCTAGTCCCTTTCGTTGACCAATGGTGTAACAGAATAATCCAGTATGTTGGC
>JBDQHG010000073.1:0-3364 GCA_040264995.1 Gammaproteobacteria bacterium
CAACTACAGATAGATACGGAGTATACGAATGCCAAATAATCGACAAGCAGAAAGACGGGTAGTAAAGTCTGAAGCTGCAAATATGAGAAATAGACAAGATAGAAGTCGCATGCGCACCAACATTAAATCACTATTGATTGCTATTTCAGCTAAGGAAAGTGAAAAGGCTAAAGGCCTGTTCACCCAAGTACAAAAGCTTATGGATATTCTTGCTAAGAAAAACATCATCCCTAAGAATCGTGCAAGCCGTTATAAGCAAAGACTGAACGCACGGCTAAAAGCTATATCATAATCGTTATCAATTTACCGCTACTTGAACGCAGTTAAACAATATCGCTTAATGATGATTTCAGTTTTCGATAATGAGCAGTTTGCTTAGTGCTAATGCCAAACTGCTTTTATCTATACTAAAATAGTTACATCGGAGAGACCTTATTATTTTCTTGGTCCTCCACAGATTCAACCCCTTTAATCATATCAAGAACCTCGTTGGCTACTGAAAACGTATCAATACCCTCGCTAGACGGTGATTGTGGAGATCCTGTCAGCTCGAAGGCCTCAACCCTCTCATTTATTAAATCAGCGATACTCTTGCCAGCTCCCATTGGTACTACACTTCCCCCATCCTGCCATACAATATCCTCTTTTAGGTAGTTGCTTGCTTCAGCATCAGTAAGGCCTGCTTTAATCATCATTCCTTTTGCCAGTTGGTATTTTTCATAGATATGAGAAACCCTACCATAAATAGACCTCTCAAAACTAGGTTCTATCGCCCCAAAACTACCCTTTATCTGAGACGTATCTGGAGCTGGAAATACATCAACATCTGGCTTACCTTCAACCCCTCCACCCATTGCTGCTTCTAATCCATGGATTAAGCCCTTTTCGGTAAGAAACTGCCATTTAGCCATAAAATCCTTAACAACTGCGTCTGATGATTGTTCTAGCCATGTCCCCTGCAACTCTTGAGTGCGTTTTAAATACTCTTCAGGCTCCTTCACCTGATATTGCTCAATGTCTGGAGCCAGCATCACACAACGATCAATTGGGATAAGTGCTAATAGTTTCTGATTAATTGACGCTTTCATCGGAGGCTCCAACTGTCTACTGTCCGTTAACATAACTGATTTAAACTGCTCGCCTGTTATTGTTTTCCCATAGTCTTCAGAAAAACGCCCGATCGCTCTTACATTGGCCTGGTAGTCAAACGCAATTCTCAGCATATTAGCAGCAGCCAATTCCGCACTATTGTCTATACCTAAATCAATCTTATGAATCTCTTCTGCCAAAGTCTTTGCCTGTAGGGTCACAATCAACTATGGACTCAATACTACTGACCATGAGCATTACATCATGACCACCAGATAGTTGCTTAGTATTTACTGGATTCGGAGTACTTTCTACGCTAAGAGCAGGCATCTCTCCTGTCTTTCTAAACTCATGTTTTAAACGAGATACATACTGCAGCAAAAGTATTACTCCTCCAATAATAGTCAGACTAGCCAGCGTTGTGACCACAAAGGCTTCTACTTTATTCCCTGAGAACATCAAGTTGGTATAATCTAGTTGTTTATTGTCATTACTCACTTTCACAACCTCTTTATGTCATTGAGTTATATCATTTTTTAGGCTTTGACCTTTTTAATTTTACTAATTGCACTGAAAAACAATCCTTCAGATTCATATGGAGACACTATCAAATACCTTACTCTCTCGTAATGCGTACTCAGTCTGCCAATCGATGAACATATCTCAACTAAAACTCGTCTCTTGCCCCACAGAAAGGCTTGCTTGGCACACCTTCTTAAACCCCGAAAACAAGTATCAAAACAGCTGTATACCCAATATAATAGTGAACAGATGCAGCGATCAAAAGAGGGATAGCAGGAGAAAGACAGCATGAATCATTATCAGGACAAGTGGGCAATTGTCACCGGTGCCTCTACAGGGATAGGGGCTCAAATAGCACTTAATCTTGCTAAAAAGGGAATGAATCTTGTGATTATTGCAAGAAGAGCGTCACTTTTGAATCAAGTTAAACTTGAGATTGAGGCATTAGGACAAGATTGTAAAATCTTGATACTGAACCTCGCTGATATCTCCTCCGTAAACCAACTAAAATCATGGGTAGTATCAGAAGGCATCGTGCCCTACGTCGTAGTCAATAATGCTGGTGTTGGCTTATACGGAGACTTTATGTCTTCCTCTTTTGAGGAAATGAGCCAGATGTTAACCTTAAATGTTAACACCTTAACGTATATCAGCCGAGAAATTGGATCTATGATACCCCAAGGGGGACACTTAATGTTAGTTTCTTCGACTATCTGCTACATTCCAGCACCCATGTATAGTGTTTATGCCGCATCTAAAAGCTATGTACATCACTTGGGTTACGCCCTATCTTATGAGCTATCACCACGGATTACTGTTACAACACTCTACCCAGGAATGACCGACACAGAGTTTTTTGATACTAGCCACCACATAGTCAAATCATGGTTAAAAAGCATTATGATGTACTCTGCTGACTATGTTGCCCAAAAAGGCGTTGAGGGTATGTTTAAACGTCGCTCTCGTGTCACTGTAGGCACTTTGAATAAAGTCATGACTGCTTTTTCACGGATCACTCCAGACTGGATCAATCGGACGATGATATACCACTTGTTTAGAATCGCTAGAAAATAATGGTATTATGACTGACTGACAACCCACTTGATTTAAGTCTAGTTATGGTATTCAACCTACCCCATAGAAAACATCACCGCAGCACTATTACCCCTTTTCAATCATAATCTTACTACAGATACTGATATAAGCAGACACCAGTAGTAACACAAAGCGCTCTCCCACCCTCTATTGAGTTTGTAACACCGCCTCTACGTATTACGGGACTAGCCGCCTTTTATAGTTGCAACACGACCAGAGCCAATCTTCGCTTCTGCATCGGCCTTTAAAGCATCAACTTTTCCCTGATCAAGCGATTTCACTTCTCCTTCTACTCCTTCTACTCCTTTAAAGACTTCCAAAACATCTTGTACTGTGATTTTGGACTTTATATTTTCATAAATAGAGTCTGATTCTACCGCATTCGCCTTAACACAGTTCTGTAATAAGTCTCTAATCATTGTTAGACTTCTCGACTGATCTGCCATCAAACCAACGTTTTCATATACACCAACGTTTTCATATACTGCTGATCCAGTAGCTTTAGTAGCTGATTCAATTGCACTTTTGAGACTATCTCTAGTACTCTCAACATCTCTAGTACTCTCAACATTTACGTAAGTAGCCTCTTCAACAAGACCAGGTGGTAACCGATTAATCAGATCCCGGATCTCCTTCATGGTTGTCTCATCTACTATCC
>JBDQHG010000074.1:0-3335 GCA_040264995.1 Gammaproteobacteria bacterium
CAATAAAGTGCTTGGGGATACTGCGGCCATGAAATCAGGTGTTGCTGATGTTTGGCTACCATGATGTGGCAACAGTAAGTAACTCGACTGCAAACTTTCGACTGACTGGCTTCTGAGCAAGCTTTTTTCAGCTGCCTTTTCAATATCGCCTGTTAATAGCAACTGATTCTCACTACCTGTTATCTTCAGCACACAAGACTGATTATTCCCTTGCCATACATCTTGTTGATCTGGATGCAGAAACTCAAACGTAACACCATCCCATACCCACTTGTGCCCACGCTGACATAGACTTTGTTTAGGGTGGTTAACGGGACTTGGCTGGCGTATTTCAAGTGGCATGCCAACCCAGATCTTATCGACATATATATTATCTAGCAACTGCAAAACCCCATTGCTATGATCAGCATCTGGATGACTAACCACCAAAGCATCTAAATAATTAACATGATGGCGATACAAAAACGGAAGTATTCTTTTAGACGCAATACCTTGGATTCCCTGAGAGCCAATATCATATAACAACTGATGCTTCTGCGTCTGAATATAAATACTGAGTCCATGTCCAACATCAAACATATGCACATAAAATCGGCCTTTAGGAATGACCTCGCCTGGCATTGAAATCAATAGCAGGCACATTATCACCCACGGTGCCCTAAAAACATACCGTAGCACACAGACCATTAAAACTGACAAGATCCGCTCCGTTGTTAAAAAAAGATGCCATTTGAACAAAAATTGTACCCAAGCAATAGTCGTGTCAACCTGCACAAACATCCAGTCCAGGTACATAAACACCTCTTTTACATAAGGAAGGCTTAAGCCCAAAATAAGCCCTATACCCAAGCCAACACCACCGATTGCTAAAGTTGGTAACAACAGCTTTATGAAATATTCAGCTATTAACATATTGGCCACTACTGATACTAAATTAATAGGCTGATGTTGGTATATCGACACCATGCTTAATGCCAAAAAAACTGAGATTGAGGCGCTTTCGGCTATCTGATACCTATCCTGAGAGGCCAGAGCAGATACACAAAGCAACATCAAAGTTGCGATATGTGACAACCAAAAACCCAGATCATAAACTGCCAGTGGGTCTAAGGCCAAAATAATCGCAACAACCACCCAAAAGCACTGAAACCGTGACCACTTCAGTCCTAATGCTTGACTTAACTGCTGTAATACAATAAACAGCCATGCCCTAAAGGCAGGGATACTAAACCCTAGCACCATCAAATAACCATAAGTCACTACCAGACCGATCATCACTTGACGCTTTTGAGATGCTCCCCCCCTGATACAAGCACTGATTGTGGCTACCATATTCACTATCATACGAACATGTAACCCAGAAATAGTTAATAAGTGAACCAGTCCTAACTCATACCAATAATCAGGCTTTGGGGCTGAAAACCCGATCAGCAGTGACTGGATTTCTCGCTGGTGTGTAATCGGTAGATGCATTAAATACTCCCTTACCCCCTGCCAAATTGTCTGCACCCATGACAATTGGCAGCTTAATACCTCTACTGAGGATGCTTGCCATACTTCGTAAATTCTGTGCCTAGCTAACCATCGATATTCATCGAATCCCCCTGCTCCAAGATCTGTAGACTTTTGTGACACCTTGTGATGCTTGGCAGGCCTTGCATACCCAGAGGTTTGTATACGACATCCTAAATAGGATATGCCTTTAGGCAAATAATATTTCTTTTGTTCTATACTCAGTACCGCCCCAGATCCCCCAAGACGGTCCACTACAACCCCACTGATCTGAACTATAGGGTCTTTGGATCCTATACCAGCCTTTTGCTTGCCTCCCATCACTGGATATAGCTGAATGAAGCTCACTGCTATCGCTGCACTAAAGGATAGACAATACTCTCTAGCGCTCTTATATCGGGCTAAGGACCATAAAACTGAAACCCACACACACAGACTGACAATCCAATTAGACATGACAGGCACCATAAGGCCGAATATAAATATCATTAATTGCATGTACATCACGACATCAAACGCTAACTGATACCAGTATTCAACCCCGGATTTAGGTACTATTTTAAATAACCAAAGTAAACGCTACATGCTAAAAAATATTGATTCATAACATATTATTGAAGCCAGATTATATCCTCAATCTAGTTGTTAACATCATTTTGTTATTTTTCTCGCAATGTAACCTTTACTTCTCTTAATTTTGATGGTAAGTTTACGTTACACTTAAATTAGGAAAAATAAATGATGGACTTTATGGGTGTTAATGGGGCAGATCCTGAAGCGCAGTTAGCACTATGGCTCGTCTTTGGAAACGTAGCTATACTATTTGTAATGCCGCTCATGATTGTTTGGATAACGTCTTATTATTCAGGAAAAGACAAAAACAATCGGTATCAAGCGGTTATAGCTGTAGCTAGCAACTTAAAAAACCCATCGGAGATAAGCAGCCTGCTAAACTGTCTGAATG
Organism: Gammaproteobacteria bacterium; assembly: GCA_040264995.1. Taxonomy (GTDB): domain Bacteria; phylum Pseudomonadota; class Gammaproteobacteria; order Comchoanobacterales; family Comchoanobacteraceae; genus Synchoanobacter. The sequence goes on from JBDQHG010000074.1 coordinate 2,477, forward strand.
ATAAAAAGACCCCCACTGACTATAGAAGGAGTGGCATTATCACGCATGGTGCTGGATTAGGTTTAGTCACGCTAGGCATGGTTATGACTAAATTCATTATTGGTATAGGGGGATTAGTCTCATTTATTGGTGCTGGCCAGGTGCTTGCTGGATACCTTTACCCGATTGAGAGTGAAGAGATCAATAAAGCCGTAGAAGACTTTGAAAGTCAGTAACCGCTATGAGCAGGAATCATAAGAAGCTACTAAACAACCTTGAGATGCGTAGAAAATCTCTCGGCTTGACGCAGCAAGAGCTATCGGATAGCGCTGAAGTATCTAGGAAGAGCATAAATGCCATTGAGAATGGCATTTATGTACCTTCCACTGTACTTGCATTAAAAATCGCCAAAAGACTTGAGTGCGCGGTAGAAGAATTGTTTCAGTTACCTGTTGACTGATTTTTAGCACATGTCTATATCTTGTCTAACATGATCAGTTCTCGAGCCCGCTCCATATACCGCATCATATAAGCAAGATTATGAATAGTGGTCAGTGTATGAGCAGTTGCTTCGTGAGCCTTAAATAGATGGTGCAAAAAAGAACGAGTATAGTGCTTACAGGTAAAACATGGACATGAATCATCAATTGGGATAAAGCTCTCCCGGTGCTTAGTAGACTTAAGCCTAACTGGCTCAGGATCACTAAATGCTACTGCATGTCTTGCCGCTTTTGTTGGGTAAGAGCTATCAAACGTATCAATCCCTTGTGGAATACTATCTACCATAGAAGGGATATCCCCTATTCCCAACAAATGCCTTGGTGCCTCTGGTCTTAAATAAGGAATTGTATTCTTAAGCACAAACGCTAACTCTTCTCGA
>JBDQHG010000075.1:0-3165 GCA_040264995.1 Gammaproteobacteria bacterium
GATTTATGTGCATACGATGAATGAAAATAAAGAGATATAAACTATGTGTATAACTTATTTACTACTGATACTGATAGCTGTGTCTGTAACGTCACTTGTCCTCTGGATCTCACTGAAGCCTACTCGCAATGCACAAACACACTCTAAGCCATTGCCACTAGGCACTTCTACAATTCCTAAAGTTCCTTCTGCAAATCCTATTCCTGCAACAACTCCTGCAACAACTCATGCAAATCCTCCTGCAGCCCCTCACAACCCTGATATTGGAGAAATTACTGGCGGCAGCAGTGGAGGCCCTGTTTTGTCTCCTGGTAGCTTTTCATCGCCGAATGCTTCTTCAACCCCTATTGGTAATGGCTCTAGACCGATATCAAATGAAGAGATTGGTTCCCCCATTCCTTTCAATCTCAACTCTACAGCAGCACCGACTTCAAGCGTTTAATTTCATCACGGCACTCTGCTGCTTGCTCAAAGTCTAGCGCCTCTGATGCTTTTTTCATTTGTTTCTCAAGCTGCTTAAGCTGCTGTCTAATTTCATCATCCGTAAAACCATACAAGTCTTCATACTGCTCCGTGGCTTGAGCTTCTTGCTCTGAGGCCTCAGCAATATCCATTACCGCTTTCTTAATAGTGGTAGGCGTAATACCATGAGTATCATTAAACGCCTTCTGAATACCTCTTCTACGATCCGTTTCTTCTAGTGCTATTTTCATAGAGCGGGTCTCTTTTTCTGCATACATGATCACCCGTCCATTTAAATTTCTGGCAGCACGGCCGATGGTCTGAATCAATGATGATGCTGAGCGTAAAAAGCCCTCTTTGTCTGCATCTAAAATGGCCACTAGTGCCACTTCCGGCAAATCTAGGCCTTCTCGTAATAAGTTAATGCCAACCAAAACATCGAAGCTTCCTTGCCGTAAGCCTTTCAGAATCTCAATTCGTTCCATAGTATCAATTGATGAATGTAAATACTTGACCCGTACACCTTGCTCATCTAGATACCCAGATAAATCTTCAGCCATCTTCTTAGTTAAAGTGGTGACTAAAACACGCTCAGACTTAGCAACGGCTTGCCTGATCTCACCCAATAATGAATCTACCTGGCCAATAGCTGGCTTAACCGTAATAGCGGGGTCAAGCAACCCTGTGGGTCTAACAACCATTTCTGCAATCTGTGTAGCATTAGTAAGCTCATACTCCCTAGGTGTTGCTGAAACAAATATTGTTTGAAAAGCCATTGCTTCAAACTCTTCGAACTTCAATGGTCTGTTATTCATTGCAGACGGCAGTCTAAACCCATAATTCACTAACGTTTGTTTACGCGACCTATCGCCATGATACATACCTCCAATTTGCGGCACGGTCACATGGGACTCATCAATAATCAATAAAGCATCAGAAGGTAAATAATCCATCAAGGTTGGCGGTGGGGCACCATCAGTTCGTCTGGATAAATAACTGGCATAATTCTCAATCCCCTGACAATAGCCAAGCTGCTCCATCATTTCAATATCATGTAAGGTACGTTGCTTTAACCGCTGGGCTTCTAATAGTTTATTCTCAGATTTAAATACCAGTAGCTGTGCTTCTAAATCCTTTTTAACCTCAGCAATCACCCCAGGCATTCGATCCTTAGGACTGACATAATGTGTTTTTGGATAAATAGTAATTTCCTCTAGCACCTCTTTTTGTTCTCCCGTTAATGGATCAAAACGAACAATAGACTCCACTTCATCATCAAATAACTCAATTCGAATGGCTAATTCCTCTGACTCTGCAGGGAAAATATCAATCACATCTCCCCTCACACGATACAACCCTCGTTCAAATGAGTACTGGTGTCGCCTATATTGCATAGTTGCTAATTCACGAACAATGTCGCGCTGATCCTTTTTCTGGCCTACGTCTAATGACATAGACATTTCTTGATATGAAGTTGGATCACCTAAACCATAAATTGCGGATACACTTGCCACAATAATGGTATCATTATGCTGCAGGATTGACTTAGTAGCACTTAACCGCATCTGTTCAACCTGTTCGTTGATCGCTGCATCCTTCTCAATAAATGTATCCGAGCCAGGCATATATGCCTCTGGCTGATAATAGTCATAATATGACACAAAGTAAGAAACATGATTATTTGGGAAAAATGCTTTCATTTCACTATACAGCTGTGCTGCTAATGTTTTATTAGGAGCCATGATAATAGCAGGACGGTTTGTTCTAGCAATAATACTCGCCATCGTAAATGTTTTACCTGAGCCTGTAACACCCAACAACGTCTGCATTTGATGTTTATCCAAACCATTGACTAGATTATCAATAGCTTTGGGTTGATCCCCCTGCGGCGTATATTCTGAATTTAACTGGAAATGATTTGACTTCGAAGGCATAGTATTATAAATATTGAATACTTGATATGATGACACAAGATAGCAGGAATATCTAGTCATCAACTACTTAGGAGGACTATATGTCGTACAAATTCACTAAAAGAGCACTATCTCTTAAACCATCTCCCATGTTTGAACTCTCTGGAAAGGTTGCAAGAATGCGGGAAGCTGGTCAGGACATTATTGCCCTTGGCATAGGCGAAACTGACGACATAGATACTCCTTTACACATCAAGGCTGCTGCAATTGACGCCATTCATGATGGTAAAACCAAATACACCCCTGTTGATGGGATTACTTCACTGAAACAAGCCATTTGCCAAAAAATGCTTCAGGATAATGACCTTGAATACAATCCCTACCAGGTTATTGTCTCCACTGGCGCAAAACAATCAATCCACAATGCCCTACTGAGCCTTGTTGAAGAAGGTGATGAGGTCATCATATTTGCCCCCTACTGGGCATCATACATCGACAATGTTAAGTTTACTGGCGCAACCCCAGTTGTTGTCTCTTCAGGAATTGAGCATAACTTCAAAATCAACCCCAATACATTTGCTGAAGCGATTACAGACAAAACACGCGTTGTAATATTAAACTCACCTAATAACCCAACAGGCGTTAGATACACTCCCCAAGAATTAAGAAAAATTGCGAACGTTCTTAAAAAACACCCGCAAATCATTCTCATTTCAGATGAGATCTATGAACATATCTTATGGCATGAAGCACCAGGACAGAATCTTCTCAATGTGTGCCCATCTCTCTA
>JBDQHG010000076.1:0-3132 GCA_040264995.1 Gammaproteobacteria bacterium
GCAACAATGGCGTTATGCCATCACCAAGGGTTTGACATTGATGAAACCATCCTAAAAGCTGCCAACAAGTTCTCTAAACGAATGGTTCGGCTCAAAGAAGCTGCGCGCAATGAAGGGCTAGATAACCTACATGGGCAGCCATTAAGTGACTTGATCAGGCTATGGAAACAAGCCAAATAACACTTAACAACACCCTCTCATCATGCTGATTTAGGAGCAGAAACTTCAGAAGACACCCTATTTAAACAGTCTATAAGATGTTCTCCACCACATTTACGAGCACGTTCAGGATCAACAATATTTTGATAAATAACATACGGTAAGCCAATAATAGACAGCGAAATGAGTATATCTAAAATAATTCTTTTAGTATCTACAGCAGATCCTTGCAATAACCTTGCAAACTCCTCTCTATTACCCGGCTCTAGCTTAACGTTAATATATTGGGCTAGAATGTCACAATCCTGCAAAGATAGCGCAGGCGCAAAATGCCTCACTACCTGGATATCTATCATTTGGTCCTCACGTACCGCTGAAAGAATACTTAACATATCCGATTCGCTAAAGTCATCGGGAAAATCTAGTGAATGATTAGCAGGAAGATGATATAAGTCACAACGATGTGCACCAAAGTAGCGCCTAATATCTGACTGAAGGAAAGTCTGCACATAGTCCTGATTTTCTGAACTATTGATCAATGCCAGCGCCTTAGAGCTGCTTTGTCTGTATCGCACACTGCCACCAAACGCAGCACCAGAACTAATATAACGACACATCCCCGCATCTGCGCCCTGCCTAGTCACAGAACCTATCGTTTCAAAATGTGTTAGGCCTCTATTTTGATGCACTAATAACACCACACCCTCAAACGTCCGGACAGGAACCTTGTACACATTAAATTCAGTGTGAGAGTATGAGTCAATACGACCAAATCTCTCTGGTCCTCGTGGTGCTTCAACAACAAACGGCACACCAAACATTAGAAACATGTAATTGAAAGCAGTTTCGGACAACATTCCGCTAAATTGGTCAGAACCCCTCTCAAAGAGATGCACATCTTGTTCTGTAAGCATTTTCGAGTTATGCATCTCAACAATCATTAGACGAACGCTAGGTGCAAGCATTTCAATAAATCCTCGATCAAATTTTGTGCCATTTCTATGGCTTGACACCCAGTCCATGAACTCAGCAACTGTCAGATTTGAACCATGAATAGCATTAAATTTATCAATAAAGCTAACAGGTTGATTATTTAAAATAGCTTCTTGCTGTTCCCGAGTTGTTGCAGGGTCCAACAAGTAAGAAAATAGAGACATTACGCCAGAATGAATACTGCAATTAGAGCGCTCCCCTGATGTTGAAGCCTTTCCAGCCCTGAGTGAACCTAAGTTATTGAATAAAATAGTCGACAGAGTTTCAACAGGTTGAGCTAACCCAACATATTGAGTGACATCTAGAAATTGATTATTATTCATAACGTTAGCTCTTTTAATACTTTATTGCATCATTATAACGTTATCTTCATAAAAAAGCAAGCAAAAGCAGCCTTAAACCCGCTAAATTCAAAAACACTATTCCTTGTTATCAGTTCGATCAAAGAAGATTCTCTCAAAAATCCCGTCTTTTAGGTGAAAATGCCATAATGCAATACTGATATGGACCACCAAAGCAATTGCTAGCACCCAGCTTAACACCTCATGAGTGCTATGCATAAAGCTCCCAACCTCTTTTCGTGCAAAACACTGCGTGGCAACACAAAATGTATTTTTCTGAAAAAATGGGAAAGCAACTTTACCTAAACCTGGAAACTGTGGCAAAAATCCAGATGCAGTTGACATCATCCAGCCGCTAATTGGCAAGCCTAGCATCATAATATAAAAACTTCGATGCAACCCCCTTGCTGCAAACACTTGCCACCTAGGCGTGTTAGGCAGACTAGGCAAGACATTCACAAAGCGCCAACTTAACCGTAAAAACACGACCGCTAGTATTATCAAACCAAGTGTTTTGTGGTTGCCATAAATAAATGATTTTTTTGAGTTTGGAAGTCCAACCATCCAAGTTCCTATGCCTAACTGACCAATAATCAACAGAGACATGATTCCATGAAAAAACCGTGCACCTATACCATAACCTTTAGCTGTATTCTTCCATTGCATTACTCATCCTCCAAATCACGATACCAAACTACCTGCTCTCCAGGTTTAACCAACTCCCATACTACTCGTGCCTCATAAGCTTGATACTGCTTGTCTTCCTGCAGTAACTGTGTCTTATGCTGCAACCCTAGAATCTGCTGCTGCGTACTTGCTAACTTCCTACCCTCTTCCGATTTTAGCATAGCTAACTGCTTATATAAACGAATACCGCCTGGAGCAATCATAATCTGATAACATAAGTAACCACCAACAAGCAAAAAAAACAGATCAACACACTGCTTTATCATTCCCTTGATGAAACGAATCATAGCTCACCTTCAATTAACTTTGGATGATTTCTAATCAACACATACGGAAGTATAAGCGCCCAAGGTGCTATCAAAATAACATAGCTATACCAATCAAATTGCCATTTAACTGATAAGAACTGATTAACCGCCATAACTAACCCAGCACCCACTGTCATAGAAAATATTGTTGCAATACCTAATACACAACTCAGCTCATCTCGCATCACTGGATAATCTTTGACGCTCAACCCCAAACGTTGCATTGCAAGTTCCTGTTCTGCCTTTTGCTCACTCTGCCGACTCAAAACCATCAAAAAGGCCATTAACCCAAACAATGACAGCACACCAATAAATACGCCAACCGTATAGGTTATCGCACTTATAAATCCTTGCGCTTGCGCAACAAACACCGCAACATCTAAAATAGTAATATTTGGATACCCTAACCGCAAATCAACGAGATCATCACGCCTGTCATCTGGCAAATAAGTGTTTGCTAAACAACTTGCGGGAAAATGCTCTAAAGCACTGGGAGGGAAAATAAAGTAAAAGTTCGCTCGCATTGATTGCCAGTCAACAGCACGAATGCTGGTAATAGGTAAAGTGACCTCTTCTCCAAAAATCAGAAAAGTTAATGTGTCACCTAGCTCAAGCCCCAAACGCCGCATGATCCCCTGGTCTCC
>JBDQHG010000077.1:0-3107 GCA_040264995.1 Gammaproteobacteria bacterium
CTACAAACTCTTTAATGGTCAGCTTTGAGGTTGATGGTACTATCACCATCTCATCGCCTAACATTTCCTGTTTATAACTAAGAAACTTATATTTGAAAAGCTCGTGCATCTCACCTTCATCATACCCAAGAAAAGAACCAAGCTCACCTATTAATGCCCAATACTTCTTATTCTGCTGTGTGCTTCTGTTAAAAGCAAACGGCTTTATTTCAACCTCATAAGCTTTACTTAAATCCAACTCACCAATTTGATGTCTTGCGTTCTCCACGTCCTCTTCGCACGTTATCTTCAATCTTATCATAACCTTTGCTCCTATAAATTTTACCTTCTTTAGAGGTTGCTTTAAACTCTACATCCTCCCCAAATGTTTTCTTTACCTCTTTAATAAAGTCTTTGATCATCATAGCCTTTCCTCCGTATATCTGAAGTATTGAGGTTCAAAGCTAAAACCCCATTTAGTTTCTATACCCTTACCATGCCTTTGTTTTAATAACCAAACACTTGCCATCCATTCATTCATAATGTCTACATCAGGCATTATATTCATTGCTTCTACTTCTCTACCTTTATTACGATGAACTGATATAACGTTATCTACAAGGTTAGTTAAGTTAGCAGAACCAGCAACATCAAACTTACTTGCATTAGCATTTTCATCTGCTGTCTTTCTACTGTGTGCTACAATAAATATATGTATATTTAAATCTCTTGCAGCAACAGCTAGTTTATTAGCAAAAGCTTTTTGTTTGTTTAGATCATCTTCATTAATACCACATTTCATTAGAGAGTCAATGACCATTAGTTTTACACCTAACTTTTCAGCACAATAATAAACAACCTCAAGAACTTTATCTGCACTTGTTTCGCCTTCTGGGTCATACAAGTATAAGTTATGTTCTAACTTACTTAAAAAGTCTTTTATATACTCATAGTTAGGCTTTTCTTCTCCCGTTTGTTGTGTCATTCTACCTAGTGTTGCTTTTGGTAGCATCTCAAAAGAAGCAATCATAGTCTTTTCTTGTTTCATTAAACCTAACATACATTGATTCAAAAATGCTGATTTACCATGCCCACTATACCCTGTTACTAAAGTTACTTCACCCATCCTTATCTTAAAATCATCTACAGTCTTTTTAAATGGTAATTCTAAACCACCAGTTAAATCCTCTGCAAAGTATTGCTCTACTGCATCAAGGTATTCAGATGGCCTTTTAATTTTAAGATGCTCACCTGTGTCTCTTGATTCCATATAACCCTCTATTTCTTTGTCGGTTATAAGTATATCTTCTAGCGTTTGTGCTGTCACCTTACACCTCCCTTAACCCAATTGTTATTTACTTCCTTATACTTTGTTACAATTGCATCAATACCCCTAGCCCTTAAATAAGACCTAGCCTTAAACGCACCCATTGCCCAGGGTGTTACTAAATAATCCTTTACACCACCTGAAACCTTATATACTGTATTCATATTCTCTCCTATTTTGTTTTGCTATAAGCATCCCTTACGTTCGCCACAGCCTTTAGTAACCTATTGTGATCCTCATCATTAAGTGGTTTGCCTTTGCGAATATCAGCAGACGCTAAACCAATAATTAATACTTCGTCCCTTATTGCTTTTAATACAGCATAAGGATTAAATTTATAACCTTCTGCTTGGTGTAACTCATTATTTGGCAGAATATCTTTCCATTCCAGTCCTACACTTTCTAAGATGGACTTAACATCACATCCGGCAAAGCAATTTAGAAGTATCCTGTCTCCATCTCCTTGCTTAATGCCTAGTGAGTTTGATTTATCTTCATGAGCTGGGCAACGGCATGAATATTGGCCGTTACCTGTCTCACGAACTCCATCAAATCTAGCTAAGACCTCCTGGATTAGAATGGTACATCTCCACCCTCTACTCTAGCATTACTACCAGAATCGGATGCCTGTACTTGTGGTTCAGATAACCTTCCTGATAAATACTTTACACCTGACTTTGCTTCACGAACCCAAGCTGCCATGCGCATTTCTTTACCCCCTTCTAATGTTACAGTACCTGTGTAATCAGGTCTTGCCTGATTTTCTCCCTTGTCATTTTTAAACATTGCAAATGTCAAGTCGTTGTTATAAGTTTCTTCAGCCATTTTTTGCTCCTTGTTTAGTTATTTTAATAATAAGGTCTTCAATTTCAATATCAAATTGTCTGACCGCTTCTTCTAAGGATTTAATAACGCTGTCGTCCTTCTCGACTCTTACCCATTTAAGACGTAAGTCTTTTGGGAAATCTGGGTGGTAACTTGCAAAGTAAGCGTAATCAGCTTCACAACAAGCTATTTGCCATTGTACTTGGTAAACATAATTTTTAGGCATACCATCTTGCATTAAGTTTTTAGCATGAGTTGGGTGTGTTGGAGATTTAATCTCTAACACTGCATTCTCACCTCTAATCAACCCATCAGGGCTTGCTGATGTATTAACTATAGTAGGATGATCAAAACTTCCTACCTCTGCAACCTCTTTACCTGTTATTGCTTCAAATAACTTACGAGCATCAGGCTCACGCTCTACACCATCCCTCATTGCTTGATTCATTACAACAGATGATGCTGGCTTACCTGTAATACGTTCTATAGCAAGTTCTAATCTAACCTTTGATTTATAAGTGGACTCTCCGTAACGAGTCTTTCTCATAATATCGCCTAAGCGACTTGCTGTTATCTTACCAACTCTTGCAGCAAACCATTCATCAGAACCTTGAATTAACTCTTCGTTACTCATAAGTTGAAATCTCCTTTTTGTTGTGTAACTGCATTAGCTACTTCATCTGCTGATGCTAGGCTTGTATCTATTCCTATACCATACATTCCTAAAGCACGACCAATTGCAGAAGTTTCAGAATTTTCGACATGGCTAGTCTTGTTAATAAAGCTTGAGCCTTCTTTTTCATAAGCGTGGCCTGTAGCAACAAGAACTCCATCTACAATAATTTTAGCCTGAAACAATATCTGTCCATCAGCGTTAGCCATAATCTGTGTTAAGATCTGACCTTGAGGATGTAGCTTTCTAAACTCTTTTACACGCTCATTTACTGTGATGTAATCTTTACCTTGAATCTGTATC
>JBDQHG010000078.1:0-2957 GCA_040264995.1 Gammaproteobacteria bacterium
ATTTAACAACCATAAGTATTAATTAAATCTGCCAAAAAAAAATTATTTGCTATTATAAACAATACGTTGATTAATATGGTTATTTGAGATATAATAAGAAAAAGTATAAATAAGGTTATTAAAATGAAAGAGATAGAAAATAATGATGTATTGATGATCAGTTCATTTGGTGGTGGTGGCCACAAAGCCTATGCACGAGCGTATAAGCAGAAGCATCCTGGCTATAATATCAGTGAGTGGTCAATCGAATACATCAATAGTAATCGCGTACCAGGGAAGGATACAGATACTGTTGTGGGTGATTGGGGTAGTGCAGTTTTCAACTATCTTCAAAGGAAAGGTTGGTTTTTTATTATGAGTATTCTCATCTTTCTTTACCCTATCATAAAGTTTTTTAGTGGTGGTAGGATCAGAAACAATACCTGTAGGATTCTCGAGCATTGTTTGAAAAATGGCAATCTCCCTGCTAAAATTGAGATTGTACAGCCAACCCATGTTCGATCTATTATTAGAGGTGTTCAGCAGTTCTTAAAGAAACACCCTGAGTTAGTAAATGATCCGAAATTCAAGGGTTTTGATATAAACCTTGTATCAACTGACTATTTGTCTGCTGGTTCATCTATATTTCTAGACTCTCTAAAAGATATGGCGGATTTTTCAGCTAACCCCAATATCAGATTGTCTTTCATGGCGCCAAAATCACCTTTTGATGATAATCTAAAACTATCAGAAAGCTCATCAGTAACACTGAAAAAAATAGATGAAAGTGAGTTAGTTTCTAGCGAGTTTAAAGAGTTTGATCACATCGAACCAAGTAAGATACGACTTAGTAGGTTGGTTTTTGAAGATAAAGGTCCTGCCTGGGAGCGGGGGAACATTCATCAGGCTTCTGGCGTGTTAAAGACTAAATTAGGGAATATAGCAGGCTCTGTAGGTGTACCTTCTGAGTTATTTACACATCGTACACATCTTAGTGATAATGAGCAACAGGTTTCAGTAAGTGTTGGAAGTCAAGGTAGTGATGCAGTATTAAGAAAATCAGTTAAGTGGTTTAAGGGCCAATGTTCTGATAGCACCAAACCAAAAACTATGTATTTTTTTGCTGCAAAAGGTTTTGATAGTGCGTTATCAATCTTATCAAGAAGAGGTGAGCTAACACAAAATACGCATATATTTAACGATAGTGATAATAATCCAATGAAATTTAGTCAGGGTGGTATTGATAAAACTGCTCAATCCTATCGATTTGGAGATAATAATCAGCATCAAATAGTGCTAATTCCTTGGTGCCCTCAAAAACTGCTTGCTGACCTTGTTATTCAGAGTGACGTAGCTATCCTTAAGCCAGGTGGCATAAGTACTTTTCAGGCGGTTAATATGCGTATTAAAGCAGAAAAAATAAGAAGAGTAGCAGCATCTGGAGTATCTGATGGAAATAATAGACAGTTAGAAGATCCTAGTCAGAATATAAGCCCGCCTATGCCTGAGTATAAGAAAGTTCATATTATGGATCATGATAGTGGCTATGGGGACGAGTTCAGCTCTGCGGAAGAAAGTGGCGCTCAAGGCGATATGCGTATATTACAAGAAGAAGAGGCAGCTCATCACTTGGCTGAAACATTAGCAGGTCGTGCTTTGGCAGAAGGTGTATCTGAAGCAAGTTCAGGAATTTACCGAAATGATAGCTCTGCGGAAGAAAGTGGCTATGAGGCAGATGAAGAAAGTGGCTATGAGACAGATACACAGATACAGAACTCAAACCGTAATCTATGACTCCTGAATCGGAATTGTGATGTATAAAGCAGATCGTTTCTTGTCGCGTGAAAAGATAACCTTATTTTCTTGAATGCTAGGATGCTGTGCTACTGCTTCAAGAATTGCAGTTTTGATGTTCGAGACCACATCAGTTCCAGGTTTCCTTACACTTGCCTGGAGTCGATTTTTTGCACATTGTGCAGTATTACATTGATTCTTTTTAAAGAAGGGGAATAGGCTCATGCTAGCTCCTGTTCTTTGCTGAATAGTCGACTCAATAATCCCTTTTTCTGCTCAGCGAACTTCATTGCAACTTTCTCACCTAATATTCGAGAAACGGTGTCAGCATATGCTACGCCGGCATCGCTTTCTTGATTAAAGATCACTGGGTCTCCAGTGTTTGATGCCTTTAGAACGGCTTGTGATTCAGGGATAATCCCAATGATATCAATAGCAAGTATATCTTTGATATCAGTGTAACGCATCATCTCACCATTGTCGGCTCTAATAGCGTCATAGCGAGTAATTAATAAATGCTCTTTGACGCTCTGGTTTTGAATAGCCTTATCGGTTTTACTAGCTAATAGTCCCAACATCCGATCAGAGTCACGAATAGATGATATTTCTGGGTTGGTGACTACAATAGCCTCATCAGCAAAATGCATAGCCAGCTGTGCGCCTTTTTCGATTCCTGCTGGTGAATCACAAATAATATATTCAAAACGTTGCCTTAGTTCATTAAGAACCTTTTCAATACCATCTAAGGTTAGAGCATCTTTGTCTCTTGTTTGAGATGCAGGCAATATAGACAGTTTGCCATCAGTGCGTTTGTCTTTTATAAGCGCTTGGTTAAGGTTTGCTTCTCCATGAATAACATTGATTAGGTCGTAGACAACGCGGCGTTCACAGCCCATTACTAAGTCCAAGTTTCTCAGACCAACGTCAAAATCAATCACACAGGTTGAGTGTCCTTTGAGTGCTAAACCAGCAGAGATCGCAGCAGATGTAGTCGTTTTACCTACTCCACCTTTCCCTGATGTTACGACAATAACTTTTGAAGTGATGTTTGTCACGGTGTATCCTTTCCCCTGTTTGTCATATTATAAAAGGTGTTGTGAAAGTTGTCCATTAGTAATCAAAAACATTGTATCTTGGGTAATGGGTTTAATATCCTCTGAGTGCAGTGTAATACCAGCAATGGA
>JBDQHG010000079.1:0-2945 GCA_040264995.1 Gammaproteobacteria bacterium
AAGAACAGTATACTTGCTATCGCTAACAAAGTGATAATAATAGCAAAAAACAAACCCTTTAAAGACTTTGAGGGGTTATGATACCCGTCAATAAATTGAGTAACACGGTTTTTCAGTGACGGATGAGACTTTGGTAAGGGGCTCGGTTGAACAAATAGGCCATTATTGTAAGTTATCAGTCCTGGGTTGTGAGAACTAATGGTGGTGCTTTGATGTTCAATTCTCGTTGGTTTATCTTTATGAGCGACTAATGACAGTGTGCTCGTCAATATGGTTGGCGTCAGATACTGATTGGTAAGACCCAGGGACTCTGCAAGCCACTTGCCTTGAGCCTGCAAAAAGGGTTCATCAATAAAGGTAAGAGGTTTGTCATGTATGCCACCAGTGTCATTATTCAGGCAGCTCCAAAGCGAACGCTTACGGGAGTGCTTAACCCTTACTGAGTAGTGACAAGCATCATGTTGCTCTCTAAAGGCTACTTGGTCAATAGTTCCTAAATCTAGAAATATAACGGTATTATTGCTAGTCATGGCGTAACACCAGTTAATACTATCTTGTATCCTAGTGCGATACTCTACCGACTCAACCATTTCTCCACCAACCTGGCGCTCTACTGTTTGTTGTAGTCTTTCTGTGGTAGCAATGAATCGATCATTAGGCTGTTGAATGATAAAAGAGTTTTGTCTAAGTAGTGCCTCTTCTTCAGGTGAGAATAGGGCTCTGCTAATACGATCCTCTAGTAAGTATATATGATAGGGGGCTAATGATTCTGAAGACGGAACAACGCAGTAGTTACCATCAAAGGTGGTGTGATAAGTGGAGGACACACTGATCTTAGGCTGAAAATGAAATTCGGGAATCCTTTGAATGATAAAGGCACACTCCATGAGTAGGATTTCATTCTTATTGGCATCAAATGAAAATGAGTGGTCAGCATTAGGTGATCCATGAAGGTTAAATTGCCTTGTGCTCATGGATAACACTGACTGAGGAGAGGCCTCTGGGGGGAATACTTGCTTAAATGCTGCTCTATGTTCCTCACTATCAGATATACCAAGCATGCGCTTAATATCAACATCCCTTGCTTGATCAGAACCCCCTAACTGCCATGTAATATTTAGCATTTCATTGATTTCATCACCACTGTATACTTTCGTTCCCATCTTATGTTTGGTCAGCTGTTGCATATGCTGATATAACGGACAAGAAACAGATGGAACCTCTTTTCCGATACCGGAAATATCCCTAGGATGCTTAATAGGGACCTGGTTGGGGTAGAATAAAACAGCGCTACTGCTTATTAGAAGTTCGTTAGGCGTGCTTAATGCAAGCTCTTCAAACTGAATTAGGTGAGGATCTATATCGGTTAATGCACCGAATAATGACTCTATATCAGGATGACTGATAGGCTCTGTTGGGTCCTGGTCGGTATATGCGTTACAATAATAAATACTAGCAGATGACAAAATGCTAGGAGTTAGGAATAAGGCTTTGTTCCCTAAAGTAGTTGCAACCGCTGCGGTAGTTGTAACAGGTTGTGAGCCTAACACTCGATAAATATCACCAATTACAGTAGCCGCAGCCTCTTGGGATTCACACTCATATAGATCGGTTGTTAAACGTGAAATAACTGCAAGAGAAAGGCTGGTGACTTCTTCTGCTTGTGTTAGGAGGTGCGTGCCAAAATGATATAGGTTTTTAATAGCTTGGTAGTACTTCTCCTCGTCATAATTAAATAGTTCACTGATATATTCAGCTTCACTTTCAGTTTCATCGATAAGAGCCTTCAATGGGCATAACATGGATTCTAGGTCATCCGCTGGTAATGTGGCAAAATCCATTGCTATACGGAAAAGTTCAGGAACGTCGATAAATCGCTGTGTAGTGCTTTTTTGCTGTTGAGTTAGGGTTAAGAGTGACTTCAGTGTTTTTTGATAAATAGAGAGGTAGAGCTCAGTGAGTCTTAGTGTTGACTCATTATGAGAGCCTACTTGTATAAGGTGCTCATCTGTTTTGCGGATCGCATGCTCCAGGTATTTTAAATGCATATCCGTATATTGCTGCCCTAATTGATATAAGTCTTGTTTTAGTTGGTTGGGCTCAGGAAATGAATCAGCAAGAACAGGATATTGTGTCGTATGACAGGGCGTACGAGACGCCCTAATGTTTGAAATAATACTGTCAGCAACCGGTAGTTGCTCGGTTTCTCTATAAGTTGTTTGTGGAAAAGGGATCCGCAGAGCATTCACTTCTTGCACTGTAAGCCTCCTGCTTTGGTTCATAATATAGCTAATATAACCCGATAGCTACAGAAATGCAATTCAGATTTATTGAGACTTAAAGCCATATAGATTTATTTATATTGTTTTTTTTCAAAGACCTGCTATAATAAAGCATATAATAATAAAAAAGGTGTAATATGATTATAGTACCTAATAATGTCCTGGAGTTAGTTGCTCAAAAGCTAGCAGACATAAAAGTCAATAATAAAGTAACAAGTTTAGGTTTATGGGGAAAAGTATTGACAGGTATAACTGCTTTTTCCAGTGCCCCTAAAGAGGCTAAACCGTATACAGTTACCTCAAAAGACAGAACCGATAAAAGTGTTAGCACATTATTCAATGATCATGCTGGTTTAGGTAAGGATTTTGATCTGAAAAGTTTAACGGAACTGGTAGGATTTCTTAAAAGTCCGCCTTATATGAAACGGTCTACAACTAAGCCAGAAAGCCCATGGTTGCCTACTATACAAAACTATCTGGAAGAAAAATCCGGTCATCCCCAAGTTACTGACGAGAGATTTTTGCAGGCTGTATCTGAGGCTAAAACGTATCAGGATTATTATGCTATGATAGCCCCCATTACGTATACTTTGGATCAATATTTCGAGAAAGCAATAAAACTTGCAAAGAAAAATCATGAGAT
Source organism: Gammaproteobacteria bacterium (assembly GCA_040264995.1). Lineage (GTDB taxonomy): Bacteria > Pseudomonadota > Gammaproteobacteria > Comchoanobacterales > Comchoanobacteraceae > Synchoanobacter. The sequence goes on from JBDQHG010000079.1 coordinate 2,926, forward strand.
GTTGGGTACACTAACTACGC
>JBDQHG010000080.1:0-2820 GCA_040264995.1 Gammaproteobacteria bacterium
CATTCAATGAGGTTGACCTATCTAAAATCATCGATTTAAGAGCGCGCTACAAAGACGAGTTTAATCACAAATATGGCGTGAAATTAGGGTTTATGTCATTTTTCACTAAAGCATGTTGTCATGCCTTATTGGCATTCCCTGAAGTCAATGCCTCTGTGGATGGCCAGGACATTATCTATCACGATTACTGTGATATTGGTATTGCCGTGTCCACGGATAAAGGCCTAATGGTGCCCATTATTCGTAATGCTGAAGCCTTGGATATGGCTGGTGTTGAAGTCAATATTCTCAATTATGCTCAACGTGCTAAAGAAAATAAAATCACCCTAGATGATCTCACAGGGGGTACATTTTCCATCACCAATGGCGGGGTATTTGGCTCTATGTTGTCAACGCCTATATTGAATCCGCCACAAAGTGCGATTTTGGGCATGCATAATATTGTCAAACGACCTATTGCTGTGGATAATGCTGTCGTCATTAGACCCATGATGTATATTGCGCTGACTTATGATCATAGAATAATAGATGGCAGCCAGGCTGTACGCTTTTTGGTCATGGTCAAAGAGTTATTAGAGGATCCTGATCGTCTTCTATTGCAAATTTAACAAGGAGAACTCATGAATTTACATGAATATCAATCACAAGAGCTACTGGCACAATTTGGCATTCCCGTACCAGAAGGAGAATTAGCTAGCTCGGTTGAAGACGCATTAGCCATTTATGCCCGTATGGATAGCAAGCAGGTGGTGGTGAAAGCACAAGTGCATGCAGGCGGGAGAGGACATGCAGGCGGTATACGCATAGTCGAAGATAAACAAGCGTTGACTGAGGTGGTGAAAAGCTTATTGGGTACGCGCTTGGTAACGCCCCAGACTGATAAACACGGGCAGCCCATTGATCATGTGTATTTAGTGAAACCTTGTTTAATTGCCAGTGAGTTTTACTTAAGTGCATTATTAGACAGAGCAGCTTGCTGTGTGACATTTATGGTGTGTAGTGAAGGTGGTATGGATATTGAAGCGACCGCTCACAAACATCCTGAAAAAATCTATAAATTCCATGTTAATTTGCTAGAAGGTGTGCTGCGTTATGAGTGCATCAATGCTGCACAGGTGTTAGGTCTTAAGAAGGATCAAATTGCCAAATTCGTACAAATTGTCGAAGGGCTATATGATGTATTGATGTCTAATGATTTAACGTTAGTGGAAATCAATCCATTGGTAGTGACGCAAGCCGGAGACTTGGTGTGTCTAGATGCGAAGATTAACATCGATGATAATGCTTTATATAGACAGCAAAAAATCAAAGATATGCGTGATGAAAGTCAAGAGGATACAAGGGAGAATGAAGCTCGAGCTTGGGATCTTAGCTATATTGCTTTAGAGGGCAAAATTGGTTGTATGGTAAATGGTGCTGGTCTTGCTATGGCAACTATGGATTTAATTAAACTACATGGTGGTGATCCTGCTAACTTTTTAGATGTTGGTGGTGGTGCTACTAAAGAGCGAGTGGCTGCAGCATTTAAAATAATATTATCAGATAAGAATGTGAAAGCAGTTCTTGTGAATATTTTTGGTGGTATAGTGCGCTGCGATCTTATTGCTGATGGGATTATTGGTGCGATAGCTGAAGTTGGAATAGAGGTGCCAGTAGTAGTTAGATTAGAAGGTAATAATGCTAAGTTAGGTATTAAAAAATTAGCAGAAAGTGGCTTAAACATAATTGCTGCCAATGGTTTTGATGATGCTGCTGTTAAAGTAGTTTTTGCAGCAGAAGGGGTATAATAATATGAGTATTTTAATAAATAAAGACACTAAAGTGTTATGCCAGGGTTTCACTGGTAGTCAAGGCACACTTCATTCTCAGCAGGCAATTGAGTATGGCACGAAGATGGTGGGGGGAGTTACTCCAGGCAAGGGCGGTCAAACTCATTTAGATTTGCCTGTATTTAATAGTGTTGCTGAGGCGCAAGAGCAGGTTCAGGCTGATGCAAGTGTAATATTTGTGCCAGCAGCTTTTTGTCGCGATTCTATTATTGAGGCTGCAGATGCAGGGATTAAATTAATAGTATGTATTACAGAGGGTATACCTGTTTTAGATATGTTAGTTGTAAAAAGGTTTTTAGCTGGCAAAGATGTTAGATTAATTGGTCCTAATTGTCCTGGAGTTATCACCCCAGACGAATGTAAAATAGGTATAATGCCTGGTTATATTCATAAGGCTGGTAAGGTCGGGATTGTTTCTCGTTCTGGCACTTTAACATATGAGGCTGTGAATCAAACAACTGCTTTGGGTTTTGGTCAAAGCACATGTGTTGGTATTGGTGGTGATCCTATTCCTGGTACAAACTTTATTGATACTTTAGAGTTATTTGAAAAAGACCCTGCAACTGAAGTTATAGTTATGGTAGGTGAAATTGGTGGCAGTGCTGAAGAAGAGGCTGCAGAGTATATAAAGGCGCATGTTTCTAAGCCTGTAGTTTCATATATTGCTGGTGTTACAGCTCCAGAGGGCAAAAGACTGGGGCATGCAGGCGCGATTATTTCTGGTGGCAAGGGTACTGCTGCTGAAAAGTACAAAGCACTAGAAGCGGCTGGTATTAGCACGGTAAAATCGCCAACATCAATTGGTAAGGCTGTAGCTGAGATTATGGCATAGCAGATTATAGCATAGCAGATTATAGAATAGCACAGACTCCTAATATCTTCTAGCCCCTGCTATCAAATAGCAGGGGCTAGCGGAAGGGGTTATCTCCGCCTACGTCCTATTACTTGATAATAGGATCCAGAGAAAATCTGTCAGGCATGAATTATGGCC
>JBDQHG010000081.1:0-2789 GCA_040264995.1 Gammaproteobacteria bacterium
TCATTACCCGTAACCTTCAAGACGCAGGACTGGTTATTACCCTGCCATACATCAGCTTGATCCGGGTGTAAAAACTCAAACGTTACACCATCCCATACCCACTTCTGCCCCCGCTGACACAAACTTTGGGTGTGGCGGTTAACTTCATAACGTGGCTGACTTATCTCAAGCGGCACGCCTACCCAAATTTTATGGACATAAATATTAGCTAATAACTGATTGACCCCATTACTATGATCAGTATCCGGATGGCTAACGACTAATGCATCTAAAAAGTTCACATGATGTTGATACAAAAATGGGAGTATACGTTTTGTAGCAACATCTTGAATTCCCTGAGAACCAATATCATATAACAACTGGTGCTTCTGCGTCTGAATAAAAACACTTAATCCATGCCCTACATCAAACATGTGTACATAAAATTGCCCTTTAGGAATGACCTCTCCAGGCATTGAAATCAATAGCAAACACATTATCACCCAAGGTGCTCTAAATACATACCGCAACACACATACTATTAAAACTGACAATATCCGGTCTGTTGTTAAAAACATATGCCACTTAAAAAAGTGTTGTATCCAATAAACTACGGTATCAATTTGGGAAAACATCCAGTCTACATATATAAACACGTCCCCTACATAGGTAAGACTTAAGCCAAGCAGACCTCCTAAGCAGAGCCCTAGCCCTCCTGTTGCCAGTGTGGGTAATATCAACATTACAAAATATTCTGCTATCAACATATTAGCTAATATTGACACAATGTTAATAGGCTGATGTTGGTATATTGACACCATGCTTAATGCCAAAAACACGGAGACTGAAGCACTCTCCGTGTTCTGATGCTTGTCTTGACCTGCAAGAGCAGAGACACAAAGTAACGTGAGTGTTGCTATATGTGACAACCAAAAGCCTAAGTCATAAACTGCAAGTGGGTCTAATGCTAAAATAATGGCGACCACAACCCAAAAACAGTATAACCTCGACCACTTAAGTCTAAGGTGCTGACTAATGAACTGTAACAACAGAAATAACCAAGCTCTAAGTGCTGGAGTACCAAACCCTAAAACGACAAGATACCCATATGCAATCCCTAGGCCAACAATCCTACCAGTATTTTTTGCTTTTTTCCCCCTAGTATTAGCCCATAACTGGCTTACGCTCTCTACTAATAGTCGAATATGCAACCCTGATATGGTCAATAGATGAATCATACCCAGCTCATACCAATAATGAGGCTTTGATTTTGAAAACCCAATCAGTAGTGACTGGATCTCACGGTGGTGTACTATAGGTAGGCTCTCTAAATAACTGGCTACCCTTATCCATATTCGGTGCACCCACCTAGTTTCACACCGTATCGGTGTTACAGATCTTGCTTGCCACACAGCATGAATACCATGGCGCTTTAGCCACTGCTGTTCATCAAACCCCTCTCTATTCCCTTTCTTAGGCGATCTTACATACCCTAGGCTACGAATATGACACCCTAAATACCCTATCCCCTTTGGGAGATAATATCGGGACTGCTGTGTTACTAAAAGTGCACCAGAGCCACCCAATCGATCCTCGACACTCCCCTTAATTTCTATAATACCCGTAGCAGCATGTACATCAGGGGTATGCCATTTCACCCATTGAAGTTGTACACTGCTAATCAATATTGCAATTCCTAGTGAACTAAGTCTATGTGCTAACTGTTTATAACGGCACACAATATACAGCAACAAAACGAATACCAGAAGCAGTATTGACAACGATTCAAAGAAAAAGGGGGAAACCAGCCCAGCAATAATGCAAATTAATAGTGAATACATGGCACTATCAAAAATGTATTCTAGCTTAATTACAATCCAGTGTTTAATGCACGAGGGACTAAGAACGGACTAACCAACGAGATAATGATTAAATCTCATCATTCATAATGAGTGCTCTAGCTCTTTCCATATACCGCATCATATAGGCAAGATTATGAATAGTGGTCAGTGTATGAGCCGTTGCTTCATGGGCTTTAAATAAATGATGCACCCATGAGCGAGTATAGTGCTTACAGGTAAAACATGGGCATGTGTCATCAATTGGAATAAAGCTCTCCCGGTGCTTAGTAGACTTAAGCCTAACTGGCTCAGGATCACTAAATGCTACTGCATGTCTTGCCGCTTTTGTTGGGTATGAACTATCAAACGTATCAATCCCTTGTGGAATACTATCTGCCATAGAAGGGATATCCCCTATTCCCAACAAATGCCTTGGTGCCTCTGGTCTTAAATAAGGAATTGTATTCTTAAGCACAAACGCTAACTCTTCTCGATTCTTTCCTAAGCTGCCTCCAATTCCAAACCCATTAAAAGGGAGGTTTGATAAGTATTGAGCACTTTCTTTTCGGTACTCAGGGTTAATGCCTCCGTGACATACTGCATAGATCGCCTGATGCTGTGGGTCTTTTAAATGCTCTTCCAGTGATCGCTTTTCCCACCGGTGTGTCCTGTCTAGAGAGCGCCTCAAGGCGCGCTTGTCCATATGGTAAGGCGGTAACTCATCAAAGGGTACAATAATATCAGCACCGATCTTTTTCTGCGCTTGAATAGAGGTTTCAGGTGTTAACTCCACCTTAGCACCATCACGGTAGGAGCGGAACACAACGCCCTCCTCGGTGATCTTCAACACACTATTACTATGTTTCTTAGACCCCTTACTTTTTAGCTCATTAGCCACAGAACCATAAGCAAGAGAGAAAACCTGAAAGCCACCTGAGTCTGTAATAATTGGCCCTTTTCGTCCAGAGA